>NZ_SOCA01000005.1 GCF_004364345.1 Prosthecobacter fusiformis
TTGTGGCTGGCAGCGCCCGTCCACCGCAGCATGCAGCTTCGTGTTGAGTCCGCCCTTGGTGCGGCTCATGGCCTGTTGTTCCTGGCCTCCGGCGGGGTTGGCCCCGTCCCGGTGGACCTTGATGTGGGTGGAGTCAATCATGCCGAGGTTCTTGCCTGCATGCCATTTCATCTGCTGCATGGCCTGATCCCAGAGACCGGCCTTGGCCCAGCGGCGGAAGTGGCCGTAAACAGTTTCCCAGGCAACGCCAGGGACGTCCAAAGCACGCCAGGAGCCGCCTTCTTTGAGCACGTGCAGAACACCTGCGATGACCAGCTTCAAATCACTGAGAGGCCGACCTGGTCGGAGCCCAGCCTCCTCTTCCTTCTGGTATTTAGGAATCTATGGATTTTATAACCTCGGCCAGTTTGGGAACGACGGCTTGGTATTTTGGGTGCAGGTGCATCCCTCTTGTTAGGCCATTTTTAGAACTTGTACAGTTTTAAAACACGCCCTAAGAAGGCATAAGCTAATCGCATCCTGCTTCCCCGTGGCTAACACGGTGAAGCAGGATCGTGAAAATCATAGATTTCTCTTGTCGTCGCGATAGGAGTGCTGTCGTTGAACGCATCAAAAAAGAGATCCGAAATCTGGAACCAACAGACATCGAAGCACTACTTCGTGACCTTCAGAATGAGTATGTAATGCATTCTCCTGATGACGACGAGATTTCCGTAGAGGCAGAATGGGGGGCTGAGATTGACCGCCGGGTGCAGGAGATTGAGGAAGGAACGGTAGGGAGGATTTCCGGCAAAGACCTGCGCCGCAGCACCGAGGCGCTTTTTTGCCGAACTTGGCCTGCGAAGCTAAATATCCTTTGAACTACCGCCTGCCAAGCCTCTGGCAATCTTGGATGTGTTATTCTCCAGCGCCCTCTTTCCTGGCTGCCAGCAGTGTCACGATGAGGACGAAAAAGCACATTACGACGGAGAACAGCGGAAACTGCAAGGCTGCCGGGAGGCTATAAATCAGCGCAAGTGCAGGGATCCATACAAGCCAGTTAGTCATCATCACAGCAGGGCAGGTTCGCATCCAAAATTCGCGGCCCAAGGAGGCGCGGGTGCGTTTCCAGTTCGCTCCCAGCTCGATCCAGCGAAGGGCAATAAGGTAAGTAGGCACAAACCAGATGGGGCTGAAAACGAACTGGTCGAGAACCACTTTTTTGAGCAGGGTGAAAACATCATTGCCATGTCCAAAGACGAAGCCTTGAAAACGGTAAAACAGGTCGATTTCCATGCCGCGATAGCCCCAGAAGAGCATGCTCAGTAGGAGGCGTTTCCAGCGTCCGCCCTCTGGCAGCATGCCCATCAATGACTGAACACAGAAGGGGAGCACTGCGGCCGCAAAAATTGTGGAGGTCAGCGAGAAGGCGAAAGACCAACGCAGTTTAAAGTTCCCAATAGCCTCCCAGCCTCCCGCCACTGCGGGGACATGGTAATAGGAGGTCACTAAGGTGATCACCAGCACGTTCAGCAGCAGGCATGCAGTTCGATTCTGACGGAAGGCCGCTCCAATCATGCTGAAAATTCCGGGCGATTGGGGAAGGGGAGATGGCATGGATTGCAGACTTGGGAGAATATAATGATGGCCAGAATGCCATTCCTATGAGTCAGACTGCTGCGCAACTGGAGCTTCATTACACACGTTAATCTACTGCCCATGCCAAATTTCATCCTTGCCGCCACGGATCTTCATCGCAGTTACGCCTTGGCTGAGTCCGCTGTTCCAGCCTTGCGCGGGGTTTCGCTGCAATTGGAGGCGGGAGCCTTTGTGGCTGTGATGGGGCCATCTGGGTGTGGAAAATCCACGCTGTTGCAGCTTTGCGGTGCCATGGATAAGGCGGATTCAGGATCGCTGAAACTGGACGGACGGGAAGTCACCTCCATGACGGATACGGACCTGACTCGACTGCGCAGAGAACGAATCGGGTTTGTGTTCCAATTCTTCAATCTGTTGCCGACGTTGAGTGTGCTGGAAAACATCGCCATGCCGCTTTTACTGGCGAGGGTGAATGAGAAGACCGCTTTTGAGAAGGCCCGGGTTTTGGCAAAAAGGGTGGGCATTGATCATCGGTTGGGACACTTTCCCAATCAGATTTCCGGCGGGGAAGCACAACGTGCAGCTCTGGCCCGTGCGGTGATTCACGAGCCGGCATTGCTGATTGCGGATGAGCCAACGGGCAGCCTCGATAGCACCAATGGACAACGTGTTTTGGAACTGTTCCAAGAACTGAACCGCGATCTAGGAGTTGCGATTCTGATGGCGACACATGACGCCCAGGTCGCTGCCGTAGCTAAACAGGCTGTTCGAATGAAGGACGGGAGGGTGGTGGAATAATGGAAGTCTTGAATCAGGAGCCGATGTCTGAATCTGGCCGGATGACACGGGCTTCATCCTTGTTTGTACAATTCATTTTGCGGCCCATGCGGAAAGAACCTGCGCGCACAGCACTCACAGCCCTGGGGGTGATGCTGGGAGTGGCGGTGATGCTGGCGATTCAACTGGCTAACAGCGGCTCTCTGCGCGGGTTCTCAGCAGCGCTGGATGCGGTTTCTGGCAAGGCAGCTCTTGAGATCACTGCGCCGCCATTGGGAGTGGATGAAACTTTGCTGCCCGGGATGTCTTGGTTGCGAGAATACGGCATCGCCACACCAGTGATCGAATCCGATGTGATGGCGGTGGTCGGTGAGGGACGCGAGATGCTCCGCATCATCGGGGTAGATGCCATGCGGGATCCTGCGCTGCGAGATTATGCAGTAGCAGAAGGCAACTCCAGTGGTTCTTCTTCAGCGACTGGCATGGAACTCATGGCATTGCTGGGCAAGCCGGATTCGCTATTGATCACGAGCACTTTTGCGGAAAGGCACGAATTGCAAGCTGGAGATAAAATCAAACTCCAGATTGGGGATCGTGAGCGGCTTTGTAGCATCACGGCCATTCTGGGCAAAAGCGGACAAAAGGGGAAAGGCGGCACGCAGTCGGCGTTGGCTGCCCAGTCGCTGGCCATCATGGACATTGCCAATGCTCAAGTCATCCTGGGTAAAGCAGGGCGGGTGGACCGGGTGGAACTACGGCTGCATGAAGGTATTCCCGTGGAGAATGCCGAACAAGAAGTCAAACAACGAATGTCTAAAGGGCTGTCTGTGCAGAGACCGCAGAGGCGAAGTGCTGCGGTGGAAAAGATGCTCGCCGCTTTTCATTTCAACCTGACCATGCTGTCGGGCATTGCTCTCGTGGTGGGCGTGTTCTTGATTTACAATACGGTCTCTGTGGCGGTGATGACGCGGCGGCGTGAGATCGGGATGCTGCGTACTCTTGGGGTGACACGGGGGCAGGTGCTGCGTTTGTTTTTGGGGGAGGCGGCACTGCTCGGCCTCATCGGCGCTGTGCTGGGAGTGCCTCTGGCCAAGGTCCTGGCGGAAGCGGCGATCGCACTGACTTCGACAACCGTGGACACCCTTTATGTGGCGACTGCCGCGCAAGTGCCGGAACTAGCCTGGCAGCATTGGGTCATGGCTTTGGGCATCGCTTTACCGCTGTCTCTATTAGCTGCTGCATTACCCGCCCGAGAGGCCTCGCGGGTGACACCTGTGGAGGCGATGCGAAGCGATGCAGGCATGCTTTCTGATGCCCATCGTTCATCGTTATGGAAGGCGGCAGTGCCGGCAGTTCTTTGTTTGATCGCTGGTTATGTCGCGGCCGGGCAGCCTGCGGTTTCTGGGCTGCCACTGTGGGGGTATTTCGCATGTTTGTGCGCCATTGCTGGAATGTCTTTGCTGGTTCCGTTCGTTCTACGTGGGACTGCGGAAATTCTGCGGGGTTTTCTTGGGCGTTGTTTCGGCATTGAAGGCAGGCTGGCGGCATCCCAAATTCGGGCTTCCACACACAGGCTTTCGGTGTCAGTGGCTGCATTGGCGGTGAGCCTAGCTTTAACCGTGGCCATTGCGGTCATGGTCGGCAGCTTCAGGCAGACCGTGCTTTATTGGGTGGACCAGACTCTGGGGGCGGATCTATACATCCGCCCAGGTACTCCTCCACGCAGTCAGAGCCCGCCCACTTTTTCTGAACCCACGCTCAAAATTTTGCGCGAACATCCTGCGGTGCTGGCCTTTGACGGGCATCGTTCCATGGACATTCCCTATCAGGACAGGATCATCAAACTGGGGGCGGGAGATTTCGATGTTCAAATGCAGCATGGCCGCATCGCCCTAAAGACTCGAGGCAATGCCAAAGCCATCTTGGAACAGGCGAAGGCAAAGGGGGAGGTGTTCATTTCGGAAAGCTTTGCCTTGCGTTTCAAAGTTAGGGAAGGGGATGCCGTTACCCTTTCCACTCCGAAGGGTGAACATGCTTTCCGGGTTGCCGCGCAGTTCTACGATTATTCCAATGACAGTGGTACACTCACCATGGATAAAACATTGTTTAATAGTTGGTTTGGCGAAAGCCAGCCTACCCATGTGGCCATCTATTTGAAGCCTGGTTTTGATGCGGAAGCGGTGAAGACGGAACTGGTGCAGCAACTTGATGGGCGGGGTTTTGTCGCCATCTTTACCAATGCGGGCCTGCGACAAGAGGTGCTGCGTATTTTCGACAGCACCTTTGCCATCACCTGGGCGTTGGAGATCATTGCCATCCTGGTGGCCATGGCGGGGGTGGCTGCAACTATGATGACCCTTGTGCTGGAGCGAAAGGATGAGATTCGACTGCTGCGCATTGCGGGTGCAGAGGCTTCGCAGGTGAGGCGCACCATTGTCATCGAATCCGGTCTGCTGGGAGCGGTAAGCCAGGGGCTGGGTTTGGTGGTAGGGATGCTTCTGTCCCTGGTGCTTATCCACGTCATCAATCCTCAGAGCTTTGGCTGGAGCATCCAGTTTTACACACCATGGCTGTTTTTATTGGGCTCAACTTTGCTCACGGTGATAGGCACCATGATCGCGGGACTTTGGCCTGCCCGCCGCAGTGTCTCGCGGACGTTCATTGCTTGCGCAGTGCTGGTTCTGCTTTGTCCGGCGGCTGCATCTGCGCAGGAGTGGAAACCATCGCGGCCTGGCTATGAGTATGTCTTTCCAAGAGATCACGGCCAACATCCTGAGCATAAGATAGAATGGTGGTATTTTACAGGGAATCTGAATTCAAAAGAGGGACGGCGCTTTGGTTATCAGCTCACCTTTTTCCGCATCGGTGCTGTGGCTAAGCCCGAGGTGGATTCATCCTGGGCCCTGCGAGATGTATGGATGGCCCACTTGGCAGTCACGGATGCAGCGGGCAAGGAATACCATCATGCGGACCGCTTGAATCGGGCGGGGCCAGGGCTTGCCGGTGCGACAGAACAACGAGTCTGGAATGAGGACTGGGAGTGTCTAACCAAGCCGGAGGGGAAGTTCACACTCTCGGCTGGTGATCATGATTTTAGTATCGAACTGGAACTGTACTCGGGAAAACCTGCCGTCATTCACGGAGAGGCGGGCATCAGTCAAAAAGGTGCTACACCTGGCAACGCCAGCCATTATTATTCGCTGACGCGAATGCCTACAAGTGGAAGCATAAGACTGGGAGCAGAGACATTTGAAGTCACGGGGGAAAGCTGGATGGATCACGAATTCGGAACCAGTTTTCTTGAGAAAGGGACGCGCGGATGGGATTGGTTCAGCGCTCAGCTTAGTGATGGGAGTGAACTGATGCTTTTTCAGTTGCGAGGGGATGCGTCCGTGGATTCCAGTGCAGGAACCTGGATTGGGCCGGATGGTCAGGTGGTGGCCTTAACAGCCAAAGATTTTAAATTGACTCCGGGCAAGATTTGGAAGTCCCCAGGAGGGGCGGCTTACCCTATTGAATGGCGGATTGAAGTGCCCTCACAGGGTCTGTCCCTGACAAGCACCGCTGTCCTGCCGAACCAGGAGTTTAGAGCGGATACGACGCCAGGATTGGGGTACTGGGAAGGCGCGGTGGACTATAGTGGGAAGGCTGGAGAGAAAACTGTCAGCGGCCAGGGATACCTGGAGATGACAGGGTACTCCGGCCGGGCGATGAGTTTGTGGTTTGGCCAGGAGGAATGATGTCTTGAGACAAGTGGCCGCCTCGGGGTATTCTAAAGAAGCAAAAATAACATGAAACAAAGACCTGTTTGCGGGGTCTCATACCACAACTTATGAATTCCTGGTTTAAAGGCATCCTTATTTTCAGTGTTGTGGTCTGCCTGCTCTCCTTTGGCACGCTGGCCTGGCTGGCCGTGAAGACGACAGATGTGCCGGAACAGTCGGCTAAAAAATCACAGGCCTGGGATTGGGTATTTCAGCCGACTCAAGTTGGGCAGGATGCCGTCACTGCCGCTTTGGATCAAGCTGCTGCCGAGGCGGCCCGGTCCGTGGATGAATTGGCTGAGCGTCTTCAAAAGCTCAATTCAGCCCCAGGCGTGAAAGCGAATGAACTGCTGCTCACCTTCAAATCCCCTGAAGCGCTGAGGGCTTTCAAAGAGCGGGCGGCAGCTTTAGGATTGAAGGTTCTTCATGATGATGAGCGACTGCTTACGGCCAGAGTCGGCTACACTGATCCCGCCGCGATGGCGCGGGAACTGCGGCAAAATGCTGCCGATTTGGACAACATCGGCCTCAATTATCTGGCCTGGGTGCCTGGTCTGCCAGATCTCAGCCAAGTAGATACGGCAAACGCCGGGGGCACTGTTCCTTTTGGCGACAGCGGTCTGAACGCGATCGGGGCCGCCAGAGACCGTCGTGCCTGGGGAACCGGAACAACGGTGGCGGTGCTTGATACAGGTGTGACTGACCACGCCATGCTGGACAATTCTAAGATCACGCACATTGATCTGGTCAACGATGGTGAGGCACCGAATGGGCATGGAACGGCTATGACCTCACTCATTGCAGGGGTGGATGCACAGGAGGGAGGCGTTGCGCCTGCCTCGCAAATTCTCGATATTCGTGTGGCCGATACCAATGGGGAAAGCAACACGGCCTTGGTGGCCGAAGGCATCATGCGAGCGGTGGATGAAGGGGCGTTGGTGATCAATATCAGCCTTGGTACCACAGGGGATTCTGCGATGCTGCGCAAAGCGATTGATTATGCCCAGGACCGTGGAGTGATCGTCGTGGCAGCGGCCGGAAACGAACAGCAGACAGCTCTGGCATATCCCGCCGGGTATGAAGGGGTCATTAGTGTGGCTGCAGTGGATGCTTATGGCAACCAGGCCATCTTTTCCAACTCCGGAGAAAGCCTGACCATTGCCGCACCAGGTGTCGGCATTGTTTCCGCCTATGCGGATAACCGAATGGTCATCAGCAGTGGTACTTCCCAAGCGACGGCCCTCACCTCAGGGGTTGTTTCAGCGATGCTCGGTTTTGGTTATTCGGCAGAGAGTGTTACTGCGGCATTGATCAGCAATGCCAAGACCACCGGTGCTCCTAAGTCGCAGGTTGGCGCTGGTATTGTGCAGATCCCTCAGCGTTAAACGGGCTGCCGTTTTTTGAGGAGGGACATGGCGATAACAACCCCAGTGATGAGAAGCATCGCTATGGAAAAGACATCTCCCCACTGGGCATAAAATGTGAGTTTCCCAGCCTTCGGGACTTGCACCTCCCCTGGCAGGCAGCCTTCGATGAAGGTATTCCCCGTCTCTGGGTCCGAAAGTCGTGAAGTGATCTGACCATAGGCATTGATGAAACAAGAGATGCCTGTATTGGCAGCCCGGACCATGGGACGATGCAATTCTATGGCGCGAAACTTGGCGTTAGCCAGATGCACTTCTGTCTCGGTACTCTCGAGAAACCAGCCGTCATTGGTAATGTTCACCAGCATCTGCGGAGCCGGTCGGACAAATCTCCTGGCCAGACGTCCCACTGTATCTTCAAAGCAGATCAAGGGGATCAACTGCACCTGCGGCTTCTCCAAAAGAAGGGGCTCGGCCTTGGTGCCTGGCGCAAAATCTCCCGGCAGAACGCCCTTCAGAAACGAGAAAGGCGGGATATTCCGGTATGGGAGATACTCGCCGAAAGCTACAAGATGGATCTTGTTATACTCCTGGCGGTTTTCATAGTTGTCCCGAAATAGAACGGCCGAAACATGGCCTTGACGCCCTTCTTCATGCAACTCAGTTCCTGTTAAAAGGCTGTAATCTCCCAGTGCCAGTAACTCATCAAAATAAGGCTTATGATCCGGCAAGCCATGAAGATGAACGGGCAGTGCACTCTCTGGCCAGATGACCAAGTCGGTATGGGTGGTCCCATCGCGGGCTTCAGCGTAAAGTCGGGTAAAGGTACTCAACCGCTGATAGACTTGCGGGCCTAACTCACCTGACCAGGCATCGACTTGGGCCACATTCGGCTGCACCAGAACGGTGCGAACGGTCATGGTCTCTTCGGTTCGTTTACCCGCCAGTTTTTGCATGCCGTATCCCGCTACCGCGAGAACTACGATCAATGCAAAGGTGAAGTCCAAACGAGACCGACAGCGCTCGGCATGGCCGTAGGAGCAGATCATTCGCCCAATCGCATTCCAAGCCGTGCAGGCGACAAAGACCGGCAGGAAGGACAGTCCCATGACCCCCACGACGTCGGTGATCTGAATCAGGACATCATTCTGGTGCAATGCTACACCGAGACCGTTCCAGCCGAAGCCGGAGAATAACAAAAAGCTTCGTACCCATTCCAGTCCTACCCAGGCTGCACCCGCGATAAAGGCGGAACGCAGCGAAACCCAGGTGCTTTCCTGCCAGCGGGACTTGGACAGTCTCTCGAAATCAGGCTTGGCAAACCGACCGACGATCCACGCCCAAGCACCGAAATAGAGAGCGCAATAAAGAGCCAGTCCAACGACGGCCGCTGCGCCGAGAAGCTCCGATTCCCAGCCTATCCAGGCATCATCGCGTGCCCCGGCGATAACCCGTGATGAATGCCGTAGCCAAGCCAGATTTGGAATCCAAAAGGCGGCCCCGGCCAGCCAGCCGGAGAGGAAAAGTGAGGAGGTCTTTGCCCTCTCATTGCTTTTGATGGGCCATAGCAAAAACAGCAGGGGAAAAAGCCACAGCCATGCGGCCAGTTCAAAATTAGCCCCAGGAAAAGCCAGGGTCAAAATTCCGCCACTGATCAGCGGCAGGAGAAAACGAGGGAGGCGGTTAAGGAAACGCATGTAGCTAAATTTAAAAGACGCTCCTGACCAGGCCACCATCCACACGCAAAGCAGCACCATTGATGGCCGAAGCCAACGGGCTGCTGACGAAGGTGACAAAGTCCGCAATTTCCTGCGGCTTAATGAGGCGCTCGATCAATGATGTGGGACGGTTTTCCTGCATGAAGCGGCGTTCCGCATTCTCCTGCGTTTCATCGGGAAAGATGTCCTTCACAAACTTGGTTACTCCTTCTGTTTTGGTAGAGCCCGGCATGATGGTATTGACGGTGACCGCAGTGCCTTTGGTCAGTTCAGCCAAGCTGCGGGAAATGGAAAGCTGCATGGTCTTGGTGGCCGCATAGTGGGCCATTTCGGGCGACGGGCTCACGGCTGATTCGCTGGAGATAAAAATGATGCGCCCAGTGTTCTGGGCGATCATTTGTTTCAGGTAATGGCGTGCCAGACGCACACCGCTCATGATGTTCACCTCAAACAGTCGCTGCCAGTCTTCATCGGTCTCATCAAAAAAGCCCACGGCTTCATAGATGCCGAGGTTGTTCACTAGGATGTCCAGTTTCGGATATTGGAGCACCGTTTGCACCGCAGCTTCAGCCGTCCCGTTGTCTGCAGCCAGAGCCTCCAATTTTGCATCAGGCACTTGCTTGAGGATGTCCGTCATCGCGGACTCCACGGCCTCAAGGCTGCGGCCATTGATGATCACCGTAGCTCCTTCACGAGCTAATGAGGTGGCGATCTCTTTGCCAATGCCACCACTGGAGGCAGTCACGAGAGCGAGTTGATTTTCAAGTTTAAGATTCATGATGAAAGACGGGCTGAATGCGCATGTCATAGCGCATATCGACGTGTGTATCCAGGAATACGGACAGTCGCATGGATGAAGCGGAAAATGTCAGACGTGCTGGCGTGCTGACAGCCGATATTTTTAATGACACCCTTTCTATTAGCAAATGACACCGCATGACCTTTTAGCCCCGCAACAATTGGCCATTTCTCTGGGTTTAGGGTTGTTGCTGGGATTGGAGCGTGAGCGATCAGAAAGCTCCATTGCTGGCATCCGGACGTTTCCATTTATCTCACTACTGGGAACAGTCTGTGCGCAGGTGGCCGATCTCTCTTCACCCTGGATCATTGCAGCCGGACTGCTGGCCGTCACGGCGATCGTCATCACCGCCAATTACACCAAAATCAAAAATGGCGAACGTGATGCAGGAACAACCACCGAATTTGCCGCCGTGCTGTTGTATGGGGTAGGGGCGTTGATCGTCGTGGGCAGTATCGAGGCTTCACTGGTGGTGGGAGGGGTGATGGTCATTTTGCTGCATTTAAAGGGGCCGATGCATCGCATGGTCAATGCCATGGGGGATCATGACGTCCGCGCCATCATGCAGTTTGTGCTCATTTCCCTCATCATCCTGCCCGTGCTGCCGAATGGGGACTTCGGGCCTTACGGGGTGTGGAATCCATTTAAAATCTGGCTCTTGGTCGTGTTCATTGTCGGTATCAGCCTCAGCGGATATGTCCTGTACAAAATCTTCGGCGCACGTGCTGGGGCTATCCTCGGTGGGGTCATCGGCGGTCTTGTCTCCAGCACGGCCACCACCGTCAGTTTCGCACGCCGTTGTGCCAGTGATCCCGCCCTGGCACCGTTGGGTGTCCTGGTCATCATGATAGCTTCGTGCATCTCACTGGTGCGTGTTTTGGTGGAGGTCGCCGTGGTGGCTCCGGGCATCCTTCAGGCAGTTGCGGCTCCTTTGGGCATCCTTCTGGGTTGGTGCCTAGTTATATCAGTGGGCCTGTATTTTTTAAGCCGCAAGAGTGTCGTTGAGATGTCAGAGCAAAAGAATCCGGCTGAATTTAAATCAGCCATCTTTTTTGGTCTTCTGTTCGCTTTAGTCCTGTGGGGAGTGGCGGAGGCAAAGGAGCGTTATGGGGAGGCTGGAATGTATGTCATCAGCGTCATTTCCGGGCTCACAGACATGGATGCCATCACGCTTTCCACTGCCGGTATGGCGGCATCAGGAAACATTAGTACACGGGTGGCATGGCACTCCATCGTCGTGGCAGCCATGGCCAATTTTGCCTTTAAACTGGCTGCTGTCGCCATCCTGGGCTCTGCTGCGTTGATCTGGCGTACCGCGATCTCCTTTGGTCTGGCGGTGGCCGGGGGCGGTCTGTTACTGCTTTTGTGGCCGTGGTAAATCTCCCTCACATGCACTTGCGCATGACCGTCGCTCAGGCGAGGTCATCAATTCATGACAAATGCCGAAGTGCCAACCTCCCAACCCCAGTCCCACTCCTGGCTGGTGCGCATTCCTGAGATCTTTGAAGGCGTGGCTGGAGAAGTCTTGGAGCGGTTTGGAGCGACATCGACAACACGTCTGGGCCAGGATTACTACCTCATCAAAACGCCCAAGCCTTCGGCCATCCATGAGTCTGAATCTGCCAAATTTGCGCGGTGGAATCTGCCCCTAGATCACAGTTGGCCCTGCAATCCCCAAAAGATGGAGGGATTCATTGAGAAAGCTGCGCAGACCCTGCTGAAGAAATTTGGTGACCGGCAGCCCCAGGGACTGTTCATCGGACAGCTCAATCCCACCTCTCCAGACAAGTATTACAAAGGCCTGGCCTCCAATCTCCGCGGCCGGGCTTTGCAGTTATTCCCCAAACTGGACGCCAACACCGTGGAGGAGCAGGCTCCTGAAAAGCCCACCTTGTTTTGTCTAGTGGGCAAAGAAGGGCTCTTCTGTGGCATGCAGAGTCCGCGCTTATCCAATGGTCTTTATGCCGGAGGCAGCAAATACATCGACCAGGATTCACCGGATATCATCAGTCGTGCCGGGGCTAAAATTGCCGAAGCGCTGCACTATCTGCTGCTGCACCGACCGCCCCTGGTTAAGGGCAGTCATTGGGTGGAGCTTGGGGCCTGCCCCGGTGGGATGACATCGGAATTGCTAGCAAGAGAGCAGCGCGTCACGGCCATTGATCGGGCACCGCTGGACCGTCGGTTGGACAACCGGCCGGGATTAAAATTTGTGCATGCCGATGTGGCCACCTTTACCCCACAGGCTGGCACCGTATATGATGCTGTTCTTTCAGATCTCAACGGCCCACCATATGAATCCATGGATCATGTCATCCGCCTGTCTAGGTTCCTGAAACCTAGAGGGCTGGTTGTTTTCACCCTTAAAATTCCGCGGATTGAGAGCGTGGACGAGCCCTGTGAGCTTTTCCGCAAAACGGTGAAGACCGCAACCAAAGCGGGCCTTCGTCTCTTCGCCCAGACCCATCTGACGTATAACCGGCACGAGTTCACCCTGTTTTTCGAGAAGGTATCTTGAGGAATACACCGTCTTGCAGAACGCTCCGGATTGATCGAAAGAAAGTCGTTCATGCTGCCCCAAGTTGTCTTTGTCCAAAACTCCGTTCACCTGGCCGGGGCTCAAAAGTCCCTGTCCCGGCTGCTGAGTGCACCCGGGATGAAGCCGCATGATCCGGTGTTGCTGGCGGGTCAGGAGGGCTGGCTCACCCAGCATTGCAGCGCCCATGCCGTTCGCTGGTTGCGCCTGCCTTTTCCTGCTTCTCGCAGTCTTGCCGGGCGTCTATGGGGAAACTGGCTTTTTGCGAAACAGGCCGCCAAGTCGCTTCGCACTCTGCTTGAAAAGGACCGCCCACTCATCGTGCACACGAATGACCATCCAGACAGCCTGCTGGGACTGGCCTTGGCGCGGGAACTGGCTGCTGTGCCGTTGCTGACATTGAGGACGCCAGGGATGAGTCAGCGTGACTTTGAAAAGTATCGCTGTGGGGATCACTCGCACATCATCGCTGTTGGCGATGAGCTTTTTCATAAAGTGCATCCTTGGATCTCCGGCCAGCGGCCCCTCACCCTTGTTCATAACGGTGTCACCGCTGAGGAGATTCTCCCACCTCTTGATTGGCCTGCCGGGGAAAAGCTGGCTCGTGTGCTAGTGCTGGGCTCCATCATTCCCCGAAAAGGCTGGCAGGATCTTGTGGAAGCTCTTCTGATTCTGGAATCCAACCTGCCTGCCGGGCCGCTTCCCGAGATTCATTTCCTTGGAGATTTGCTGGGCCAGGATGCTGCTGCCACGCTGGATACGGCCCGGCTGAAACGTTTTGCGGTGTCTTTTCTCGGCGTTGATGAAAATTACCGGGAGCGCCTTCGCCAGTATGCCTTGGCGGTGCATCCTTCGCGGAGTGAAAGTTTCGGCATGGCGGCTCTGGAATGTGTGGCCGCAGGAGTGCCATTACTGGCCGCGACCAGCGGAGTGATCCCGGAATTCATTCCCAACGAAACCTTTCTGTTTCCTCCTCAGCAGTCCGCCGTGCTGGCTGAAAAACTGGCTTTGCTTCTCCAACTGGATCCCCCGGTGATCGCCTCCCAGTTTACTTTCTCAGAGGCTCAACGTACGATCCAAGACCGCTTTGCCACTCCTGGGACGGTCCGCAAACTTCATCAAATCTATACAGGGCTGAAGCCCGCCCATGCATGAATGCCGGAGCTGCGATTGTCAGTGATAAACAATTGGGAGATGTCTTGCTGCTGCAGCCGTCAGCACAGCATCTGGCCGGAGTGACTGGAAAAGATACCGCCTTGTTTGTGCGGGATGCGTTTCAGCCATTGGTTGAACTCATGCCCGGATGCACTTGGGGACCCGGAATCAAAGGCAGCTTTTCACAGGTATGGACCACGAATTGGAGCTCCAGGGCGGTCTGGCAGGCATTTCGACTGCGCTGCAAAAGGCGGATCCTCATCGTCAATAAAACCCGGCATCTGCGCTGGTGGTATCGTTTTGTGTTTCATGATGTGAGGATGGAACCAGCCAATGCCGAATACTGGGCACGCTATACCTGGAGGGTCATCAGCGGCCAAAAGGCAGAGGATTTTATAGCGCCGCGTTTAGAGACACCACCTGCAGAGTGGGGCCACGAAAAGTGTCCTGCAGGAGATTTCATCCTCATCAATCCAACGGCAGCCTGGTCCCGGAAATTTTGGGGAGCAGACCAATGGGCAGAAACCATGAGAAGACTGCCGCTGAACGGCAATTCCACCTTTGTCATTGCCGGAGGTGGATCCGAGCGTGAGAAGGCCCATTGCGAAGACATCGTTAAACATTATGGAATGCCGGTCTTGGATCTTTGCGGCAGAACGTCCATGAAGCAGTACCTTCACCTTCTGTCTAAAGCGCGAATGGTGCTATGCATCGACGGCGCTGCATCGCACCTAGCCCAGGCTTTTGGAGTGCCGACAATGACGGTCTTTGGCCCCACTCATCATCGGAAATGGCACTGGCCTGCCCCTCAGCACAGGGTGCTGGCAGCGTGTGATTTCAACCTCACCGCGGCGGGTGTGCCTAACGGGCAGTTATCAGCAACGGAAGTGCCTGTGGATGCCTTTTTGAAAGAGGCGGAACTCGTTCTCAAAACCCTCTGAGGCTACCTTTCAAGGCTGCTCCAATGCTCCCAGAGGTGCCACGTTAGAATTTGGCTGACGGGTCATTTCAGTAGCGTTTGATTGAACTGGCGAGTTTTTTTTCTGACTTTTCACTAACACTGAGCCGATACCGCTGACCAGACTCTGCCGACCCGTGGGCCAGTAAAACACATCCGCATACTGATGCTGGTGGTGGATTTGGTCGGTGCAAAACTGAGCGTCATTCTCCAGCCGGTGAAGCATACTTACCACGCTATCGACATCGGTTGCCAATAGACAGGCTTGGTACTCGTAGATAAGAGGGAAGCCGCGGTCAATGTTAGGTTCGTGCAGGAAAATCACCGGAACCCCGAGCACAAAGGCTTCCATTGCGGCTGTGGAATTGGCATTCAGCATGACCTGTGCCCTCAGAAGGTGCTCCTGCATGCTCTCTTCTGGCGGGATAATGCTCAGATTGGAGGGAGGATTCAGAGAATGGATAAACTGAGTGCGGACGTATAGCTCATCCTCATCCATGCCAATGAAGCATTGCGCTTTTTTCTTCCTGTCCCGCAGAGGATGAAATTTGATGTAAAACTGATGGTTAGGCATGCTCCGGGCCGTTTCTACCAACAGTAGATAGTGGCTGTAGCTGCGTTGCGGCTCCACGGTGGAATAAATGCCCGCGTAAAAGGTGTCCGCGTACAAGATGACGTTATTTTTTTGAGGCGCTTGCTCATCAGTGCGGGCACGCGGACTGCGATGGGACGCTACTAAAACGACTTTATCGGGATGGTGTCCGAGTCTTCCTGCGATGTGGTTGCTGCGTCCGCTATCACACAGCAGCCAGTCCGGAGTAAAACTGAAACGTGTTTCGGGAATGTGATCGTAGGTATAGGCAGCCACGTTGATTCCTAATTCTCCAGCTGCGAGGCACCAGATACGCTCATCCGTGTCCTCCTGTGTATCGCAAAGCAGCAGTTGTGGACGGGCCTTTTCCAGAAGCTGCTTGGCGCGCAAATACTTCAGGGCGAAGGCAGGATAAATGTCTCGTGATTGCTGCTCGCCCAGGTCTAAAAGAATAGATTTCGGATTTCCAGCGTCCTGCTGAAGCGTTTTCCCCAGATGTGTCTTACACTTTTGCCACCAACCTGCATATGCAGCTTTCATCCGTTCTAGCTCTGGTCCCTTGATACGGCCAAGAGCGGCCACTGAGATGTAAGCCCAGTCCAATTCTGCGGCCTGCGGCTGAGACCTCAGCATTCTGGCGACACGCCCACTGGTGCAGAGGATCTCAACAGGACGGGAAATGAGGGATTCAGGCGTCGCGGACGCCAAAGTGGCTGGCTTTTTCAGCCAACGGTTGATGAGCCTTTGCATCCGTCGTTTGATCGACAAGAATCGCTTTTCCTGGTCGAAAAACTCGACGTTCAATCCATACTGCGCCGCTACCTGTGTCCAGGCTCTAAAGCTGATACCAGCGCCAGCAGCAACGACGATGTGGTCGTAACTTCGCTCCGGCATAAACCTGCTGGCCATCTCTAGATTCACCAAATAAGGATTGATCCATTTGCGACAGATCATCCCCAGACAAGCGGAACGAAAACGGCGGTTCAGCGGCACTGTTTGATCTTCAGGAAGCTCAGACAGATAATACTCCAATAAATGGCTGCTCCTGATATCTGTCTGGAGCAGATCTTCCTTTTTCATGAGTTCGGTGCCGTTCACCCATGAAGCCGTCTTCGGACGCTGGTCTTTTGGCAGCAAGGTTTCCACCTCGAGAACATGAATTTCCTCCTCCTCCTGTTTTGACGCTGCAAAGTACTTCCTACAGGCGGAAGGTGCCAAAGAGCCATAAATAAACAGAGTCCGCTTCATTCGTTGTAGATCAGCCTTTCACTATGGAAAGCTGACAGATATGCGACAACTCTTTTTGCGGTGGAGTGCTCGCGGCCTCAAGATTTGCGCACTAGCCGCAGGGCACGAAGAACCATGAGCTGAACCACCCAAAATGCGGAACAAAGGCCTTGCCAAGCGCAGCTAGCCAAACCACCAATCCTGGGATCAGCATGGCTTCATTTCATTAAGCTTGGCCGGAAAACGGGATCCACCACGATCAGCCAACCTGTCCTTAAATCCAAAGAGTCTCCCTGAGAAAAAGACGATGAATAAATACCTTCGCAACTTTCTATTGAATTCCCGCATCCCGATGTTGGCTGAATGGGGCGCACTTGATTTAAGGAAGAAGCATTTGAAACGCCATGCCGCCCATCAAAAGGAGGTGTTTGCCCGTCTATACGACAACAATGCAGAGAAGATAACGGTGCTGAACGGGCCTTTTAAAGGCATGCGTTACATCAATGAAGGCGTATGGGGCTCCATCACTCCGAAGTGGATCGGCTCCTACGAAAATGAGCTTTGGCCTGTGATTCAAGAGATCCTTCAAAAGCCTTATCGGCGTATCATCGATGTGGGATGTGCCGATGGCTACTATGCGGTCGGATTCGCTCGTGCTCTTCCTGAAGCAGAAATTACTGCTTATGATCAAGATCCCGTTTCCCGGGACCAGACAGGTCGTCTCTGGGAGCTCAATGGTCGCCCTGGGTGTTTAAAATTGGGACGCTGGTGTGATCACGCTGCGCTTCAGGAAATAGGCGGTGCAGGCAGTCTTGTCTTTTGTGACATTGAGGGTGGGGAAATGGATCTGCTAGACCCCGCTCGATGCCCGGCGTTGAAGGAATCAGACATCCTGGTCGAAGTGCATAAGTATAAAAATCGTGGGAATGTCGAAAATGCGGATGAACTGACCGCGCGCTTTCAAAATAGTCACTCCATCACCCGAATCTTGGATACGGTTACAATTCCTCCGCTCAGTTCCGTAGAGTCTCTGGCCGGGCCAGCACTGGAGAAGGCCGTCGAAGAAGGCCGTACTAACGGTCAGATCTGGCTATGGATGGTAGCAGGCAAATAGCAGACCCTAGGGAGGTCGTCTGACAGAAAATTTACTTCAGCGCTGATAAGGACGCTGCACCGGGGGACGGCGCAGCCATGCGTAAATATCTTTTGTCATGCTGTCACGCACGGCCTGCTCAAAGGTTCGCATGCGATAGGCGTACAGATGATTCATTCCGACTTGCACTTTGCGGACGTGTTCTTGCATTAAAGGATGCTGAAAGAATTTTTCATTACGGTCCCGTTCCAGATCAGCTTCCAGGTAAGTCACAAAGAGGTAGAAGGGCTCAATGGATATCTTTCCGTCTCTGACGACCGGATGCAGAAACTCCTTTGTATATCGATACGGCACCGCCATGGTCATTTCCATGTGATGGACGATGCTACAGGTAAGTTGCGGGGGCATGGCCACACTGAGACCCCAGGCATCACACGCAAGCAGGCGTTCATAGGGGGTGTTGGGGCCATATGCATGGCGGCTGGTATTTCCGGTAACGCTCTCCGCTTGTTTTCCCCATGCAGTTAATGAACCAAACGGGTGAAATTGACGGACAGCTCCGGGCAGCTTGCGCACATAATCCGTAAACGCTCCCCGCTGGCTCGGGGTATTTTCAAGATCGAAAGGGATGTCCGTGTTGCACAGGGAAAAGGAGTGCGTGGGCACTATCATTGTGCCCGTTTCTCCAATCACTGAAGCGAGTGATTCATGAAAACCCTGTAAAGTGCCCAGTTTAGTCTTTGATTCGTGAAAGCCTAAATTGCCAAAATCTCCAGTGAGATAAACGGTGTCACTAGAACCTATTCCGAGCTGTGCCAGACCTTCGGAAATGTCCTTGTTCGTGTAGTGAGTTTTGCTGATCATAGCTCTATTTTACCGGACGGAGAAGCCCATTGTCGAGCAGCGTTTGGACAGCATCGAACAGCTCCCAAGCGGGCTTGTTTAGGATGTTGGCAATATCCAGCAAATCATGATTTCCATCACAGTAGGCCATGATGTTCACGAGCAGCCGCGCGGAATAATACCCCGCTGCATTTTTGACGCTGGTGGTAGGGTATAAATCTCGTTTGCTTAGCTGTGGCTCTCCCAGCGTGGTGGCTTGATAGTAGCGGTTCTTCTCCAGGCAGTTCAGGCATGTGCGCAACGCATCAAGACCGCCTTGCAGGCCGGATTCAGTGATCAGGCTAAGATCATCGGCAGACGTATGGTATTCAGGAAATGATCCATACCGGGTCCGCATGATGGAACACACGGGCAGATCCACCCCTGGCCAGCAGTAATTTCGCTCATCACTACCACGTTGAAGATAAGTATAACGCACGTGGCCGGGATGCTTGTGAGTCAACGTGTGCAGGGCTACCTTATCAGCTAAGGTGTCGCCCAGTCTCGATGGCATGTAGGAGTAAGCTCGGTCATCGCCTAGACAGGTTAGGACAAACCCAGCTTTGACATTCTTTTTTAGATGATCGAGATGCTTCGATAAATAAATCAGGCTGCCAATGGTCTCCGGAATAAAAACGAAACGGTAAGTATAGCGGCGTGAAGTCAGCCCCTGGAGGTATTTCGCCAGCCAGGTCGCAACTACGGGGCCGGACAATTCATTGTTTGCCATTGAGGGATGGCAAATGTAGGCCGAAAGCAGAATTTCATCCGTTGTTTCACCAGGGATGATAAGTTCTCCATAAGTGAGATTTCCCGCCTTTAGAGTCGAATCAATCACCGCTCGGTATTTACCCGGCTTTAATTGCTGGTGCTGCTGATGTGGAATACAAAATCCCCAGGTACGCTTATAATAGCTGGTGATGTATGGGATGACGGTCGGATGATCGGCAAGGGAATGAAGATGCGGTTGCAGTTCCTCCAAGCTCAACTCCAAATCCACGGGTGTTGAATAGCCAAGTACGTGCAGGTTGCTGTCCTTGAAATCAGCGATCACCTCACCATCGGGACCCGTGAGCCGGGCTCCTTTAATATTCCACTCTTCAGGCACCACCCAGTCAAAAGCTGGTGTGCCACTGGGAACTTCATGAATGTTCAAGCCTGGCAGGTGCTCCTGCAGGATCTGAAGAGTTTGACGCACTCCATCCCCGGTCAAGCTGCGGCAGATGGGGAAAAGCCGCGTTGCCAGCGCGTGCATGGAACCATTTTCGATCATTATATCTTAGGGGGGGAATGCAGCTTCAGTCTGTGAGGGCCTATGGGAAGCCCCTCACTGTATTAATGGGCTGCTTTCGCAGAAACTTCGGCTGACTAAAAGGGGGCGTAGGCAACCGGCAGCGTTAGCTAACCTTGCGGTAGATGTCGTTGATCGTGTTCAGATTTGAAATTTCCTCCTCATTGAATTCCAGATTCCACTTCTCCTGGACGCCCAGCAGGAGGGACATCTTGTCGAGCGAATCAAGACCCAGGTCTTTGAACGTGCGGTCGCTGTCCTTGGCAGGGTCGATCTCCAGGCCAGGAACGGCTTCACGGATGATTTCCACAATTGAGTTTAGAGTTTCGTTCATTAATATAAAATATTATAATTTGATGTAAGAGAGTCAGCAACTTTGCCAATCTAACAATCCCGTTGCATAAGAGAGCCCAACGCCAAATCCTGAGATTAGGATTCGTTTGGGTGAGCCTATTTGTAGAGTTGCTTCCAAGGTCAGCGGAATCGCGGAGGATACGGTGTTGCCGAGATCTGTGAGATGAAGTGGCACTTTGTCCTCTGGCAGGCGCATACGCTCGCGCAGTTTGTCCACGATGTACCGGCTCCCCTGGTGTAAAACCACGCGGTCCACTTCTTCCAGGGTCAGTTCTTGCCTAGTCAGCAGTGACTGGATTTGCTTGGGTACAGTGGTCAGGGCAAAGTTAAAAACATCACGGCCATTCATGGCCAGTTTGCCTCCACGATTGTTGATCGCGGCCCCGTTTTTACCCTGAGTTCCAAAAATAACATCCGTGAGTTGCCAGCCAGGAGCACCAGCCTCTAACAAACTGACGGTGGCAGCATCTCCAAATAGTAGGCAGGTGGCTTGGTCCGTTGGATCGATAATCGCCGAGTATGGGTCGCTGGTGAAGAACAAACCCTTCTGGATCTTGTTGGCCTGCATGAAGGAGATGATGACAGAAAGGCCATACACATACCCGGAGCAGCCCAAAGAAATGTCAAAACAAGCGCAGGCGTCTGCCAGACCTAGCTTCGCATGGACCACGGCCGAAGTATGGGGAATACCGTGACCATCGGGAGTCTGGGTGCAAACGACGACTGCACCTATATCATCGAGTGTGATGCCTTGCTTCTCCAGTTCACGCGCGGCTTTCACGCACAGGTCGGATGCCTGATCATCTGGTTCTTTGATCGCCAGGCTAGTGGTGCCAAGTTTACCTGCCAGAAAGTCATCTTCATACCCGAATATCCGTCCACGTTCACGCGTATCCACTCTTCCCGAAGGAATATGACCGACGATCCTATTTAGACGAACGGGGGACATTAGTGGGGGGTTGAAAAGGAAATGAAGCCGACCCGTTCGTTGTCGATCAAGATTTCGCTTCGGGTAAAACGGTTGGCGAGCACCTGTTTGAGTACTAGGACAAGGCTATTTACCGGCGCTGGGGGTAGAGGACGGCCAAGCTCCAGCTTGGCAAAGATCCATTTTGGACTCAGCTCCGGCAGTAGTTGTAAATGCAGACGCTTGTTGAGGAAAACGACCTGCTCAATGAGGCTGCCAACCGAAGAGTTTTTCAGTGAGGCGCTTTTGCCTGCCGTGTCCACGATTGCTGCGCTAATCACGTCCTTTTCATTGCAAGCTTCACGCACCACGACAGGGCGTGAACTTTCCAAAAGCGCAGCGTGCAACAGGGTGTCACCAGTTCCAAACCGCATTTCCGCCCGGAAACAAGGATCCTCGCGCAAATGACGCAAACTTTCTGTCCCGATTACGAGGTCGGGTTGCTTGGTTAGTAAGGAGTGAAAAATAATAGAGATGGTGCCCTCTGGAAGCCTGTCCCCGATCGCAGCTATGGCTCCCTCATAAAGTGCGGTGCCCTGCAAATACGGGCGTTGGCCCCGAAACGAAAGCTCGAGAGGGATAATTTCAGACATATCACTTATTTTTTGGCGGTGGGGGATTTAAATAGGCTAAAACTAATTGAACTTCTTCAGTGACGTATCCACACTTTGTGGTACGGGTCGAATCAATAAGTCTTTAAAGGACATATTTTGCACGACTGTAGAGACAGGCCCGAATTTGAAATGAATTACCCTACACATTCAAGAGGCAGATTTGGAAGGTAATTCGTGATTAGCGTCGGTATTTCAACGATTCAATAAGTGTTTACTTTGCGTTTTTTCTGTGAGGTAAGAAGATGTCGTAACTAAATAAAAGACTGTTAAACAGGAATAATCTCTGGATGTTCCGCAAGAAACTGATGCTTCAATTCGGCTAGCCGCCAGTCTTCAATAGTGTTGATGTCCTGTGTTTCAAGCTCTGAAAGCAACAAAGGCAGGCGTTTGAGCGATGCCATCGTCTTTAATTCACGCGCCAGAAAAGGGGCAGTGCGCACCCAGTACATCTGGGCAGCATCGAAGTACGTTTCCTCCAGATCCTGTGATCGCGAATATTGCATGGACTCACTTTGAAATACGACTCGGCTATCCCGGATAACCATGCACCGCGTGGCAGGTTGTGGGGTGCGCACGACGGTGATGATTCCTTCCGTCCCAGAGTTGGAGTCCAGCATTCTTTGGGCTTCCTGCAGTCGCTCTTTCCGGACGAGGGCCGCCGTCGCAAAAAGGCAGCAAGCGGTTTCAAAATGACGACCGCTTTTCGCATAAGTTTGCAAAACCTCTCTGATAACGCAGGCAATGCCAGTGTTGTCATCAGATGTGGACACACTCCTCAGAAAGGGCACACTTGCACCCCATTGCAGGGCTGTTTCTGCGATCTTAGGACAGTCTGTGGAGACCATGACCTCGCTGAAGCAGCCACAGGAAAGCGCCGCATCTATCGCATAACCAATGATGGGTTTGCCGTGAAAAAGACGGATGTTTTTTCCCGGCAGCCTTTTGCTCCCGCCCCGGGCTGGTATGATGGCTAGGCTCATGCGTTTAGGCCATCCGATGGCGTGCGGGCATCTCGCAGCTTTTTGGCAAAATGGAGCATCCGTGGCTGGTGCTCTGTGGTGAAGTTGCCAGACACAGACGCATGATCTGCCACGTTGGTGATCACAATGGAGCCCGCCATCACTTGGGCATGTTCACCGATTTTCACATGCTCACGGACAAAGCTCCCTGTACCGATGAAGGCCCCCTTGCCGATCACACATCGGCGGGCCAGCACACATTGATTGGAAACTACCACATGATCCCCTACCTTGGCCTCGTGACCCACCACACTATTCAGGCCAATGATGGAGGCGTGGCCCACTCTTGTAACGTCGGTATCATGGATGGATCTCACCACCGTGCTGCCGCTCATCAGGACAGCATGGTCTTCAATTTCCACATAACCCCCATGAGGAATCATGCGCGGCCCGTCCGGTGTCCGGTGGTAAAGGATTCCTTCCATCGCAATCCGGGCT
The DNA here is from genome assembly GCF_004364345.1 of Prosthecobacter fusiformis. Lineage (NCBI taxonomy): Bacteria > Pseudomonadati > Verrucomicrobiota > Verrucomicrobiia > Verrucomicrobiales > Verrucomicrobiaceae > Prosthecobacter > Prosthecobacter fusiformis. Next base: position 23,127 of record NZ_SOCA01000005.1, read on the forward strand.
CCAGGCTCCATGATAACATGGCTGCCAATGCGCGCCTGCTGCCGGATGACAACATTTTCACCAATGACGACATGGTCACCTATCCAGCAGCCATCCGCCACAATCGCGCTGGGATGAATGCGGCAGTTCACTCCGCGATGAGGTGTGATGGGAAGTTGGTAGCGCTTTTCTGCCACCCACCTTTCATGCAGCTTGTAAAAAGCTTCGCGAGGGTCTTTGCAGATGGCCACACCTGCGATGCCTTCGGTAAAGCTGGCGAGCTCCTGTGTGGTAATGATGCAGCTTATAGCAGGATTTTGGCAGGCCTGCCGCACATATTTGATCCCATCACTGAAGGCCAGTGTCCCAAGGGGCCTGGCATCCGCATATCCCAAGGTCGCAAACTCAGCGTTACGGAGGATGCTGCCAGCTTCAAAAAATTGGTCCAGTTTCTGCATAAATTAGAAATGTTTAAGCGGTGATCTGCTCGCAGATGCTTTTGATCGTGCTCATTTGACCGATCTGTTCTTCTGTAAAAGTCAGGTTCCATCGGTCCTGCACTGCTAGCAGCACTGACATCTTGTCTAGCGAGTCTATCCCCAGCTCTTTGAGTGACCTGTCTCCATCCGTGGCTGGGTCGATTTCGATGTCGGGTAGGGATTCGCGGAGAATGGCCACAACACTGGTCAGGGTATCGTTCATGCTAAAGATAGGTCGGGGATCAAATAGGGTCATTGGTTGAAGGAAGGCCTTCGCCAGATCCCGCCCACCGATGATTTCGCAGAATAACAAAATGTGGTTTTGTGTGTGTCAGAATGCGCACGTGACGCGGTTGCTGCTGGCTTATACACTTTCTCATCTTGACGTTTTTGAAATGGCTCGTGGCAGGTCCAAAAGTGCCGAGGCACAGCGCTTGGCCCCAAGGCCATCCTGAGCCTCCCAGCAGCGGCGGGCCATGTTTAGGCGAACGGTCGGATGGCTGAGCAAATAACTCAGTTGCTCCACAGCCGTTGCTTCCTGGATGTCCTGGATCGCTCCCAGGTTCAGGGCCATGCCCGCTGCCTGCCAGGACTTGGCTGGGAAGAACTGGTTATCGGCAATGCAGACAATGACGGGTGGCACACCGAGGCAGGCCAGTTCATGCAGGGAAGTGCCTCCAGCGCACAGGGCCAATTGGCAGCGTGCCATGAAAGGGGCCGGATGCCAGTTGTCCACATGGAGCTCAATGCGGGATGACTGTCGCGCCTTTTCTTTGATCGCTGGCAAGTGGGGATTCATGCTGCTGCCCATCACAATCCGCGTCCCTGTAAACTCCGTTGCATCTAGCCATTCGAGGGCTTTCAAAATCCCGCCCTGGTCATCTCCACCTCCGAATGTCAGCATGATGGAGCTGATTTCTTTGGAGGTGGGCGGCATCAGCTTGGATCGCATTTGGCGAAAATCCTCACCGACAAGCGCATAGCCCGGTCCGGTCAGAAACTGGGTATCATCAGCCGGTTTGCGCGTTGTGTATTCTTCCACTCCTGCGTCTGGCCTGGCGTCGTGCACAAGCGCTCCGAGAAGAGGATGCGTGTGCAGCGGATTGCCAAATTGCATCCACCGCAGACCCGCATCACGGAGAGGTGTTTGATAGCTTTTGTCCAGGCGGTAATGATCCACTACCCCTGCCTCCACCTTGTTTTTCTCACAGAACTTCACAGTCAGTTCTGCGTCCTTCTCCGGGCTGCAATCCCAGGGGATTTCATGCAGCACGGCATTGGCTGGAAAGTCCTGACCATTAAAATCCACCTTTTCATGCCGTATAAAAAAATGTGGGCGGGCACCTAGCGCACTGCATTCTCTGGCCAGTACACAGCAGCGTCGCAGATGCCCCAGACCTCTCTGTGGAGAAGCATCAAGGCGAAAGAATAGAGAGCGCATAGTTAGGAATTACTGCTCTCTGAAGGCCCTGGAACCGTCGCTGGACGTCCATAATAGGAGCGACCTTCGACTGTCATCCGGCATGCCGTGACAGAGAACAGATGGGGGTGGGGAATTAGTGGGGGGGAAGCAGATGAGGTGTTCTCTCATAAGGCTGACTCATGCTTATGTGGCAGCTATGAACCCTCAACTTCGTTATGGTTTAACGTTTTATAAGGGTATCTCACTTGCTTGCTAAAGATATCAAAAAACATTTTTTAATAGTGTCAAAACCGTTGCAAAAATTTGCTTGAAGCATTGTCTGGGACCGGTCAAAAAAGAGATTCCAAAAATCCGAAAGACTAGTCGTGGCCGATGAGATGACGAATGTCACTTACCCTTTCGCTGGACCTTCGGATGCGGTGGAGAGTTCGGATGTGAATTTTTTTTCGTATTCCCAAGTTGGATATCTGGGCTGTAAATGGAGAGCCACCAATTTCACCCGCAATATTGCTGGAGCCGCACCTTCGCTGGCCCTATGAAAGCGCTTATGTCGGATGAATCTCATCATGAACGCGAACTCGGGGGCCAGCTACTGGCCTCTGTCTCTCGCTCCTTTTATCTTACCCTGAAAGCTCTCCCTCGAGAGTTGCGGGAGCCTCTATCTCTGGCCTACCTGCTGGCGCGCACCGCCGATACTATTGCTGATACAGCCGCCGTCCCGGAGGATGTTCGCCTGGAATGTCTTCACGACTATGAGGCGCTGGTGCAAGGAAATGAGATGGACCATGACCGGCTGGCGCTGACCATACGTACGCGCTTTGTTTCCTTGCAGGGGGATGAGGCCGAGCGTCGGCTCATGGAACGTTTTCCGGATGGCATTGCCTGGCTCCGCACCATGCAGGGCGGCTCGTTAAATTCGATTCGAAATGTCCTGCATCACATCATCCGGGGGCAGATTCTCGATATCGAACGTTTTCCTGGGGATGGCCAGGTGCGTGCACTTAGCACAGCCAGGGAACTGGATGAATACACCTGGCTGGTGGCTGGCTGCGTGGGAGAGTTTTGGACGGAAATGTGCATCACTGAACTGCCGACCTCCCTGGACTCAACCGTTTCACTGGGCCAAATGAAAACCTGGGGAGCCCGCTTGGGCAAAGGCCTTCAGCTCATCAATATCCTCCGTGACATTGGTGAAGACATTCAGGATGGCCGCTGTTACCTGCCCAATGGTTTGAACGGCCCCGCTGAGCTAGAGGCGGAGTGGTCACAGTGGATGCTTGTCTGTCAGGAGCATCTTCGCTCCGGCCTGCTCTATGTCCAGCATGTGGCTGATGCCAAACTGCGTTACGCCACCTCGTTGCCTTTGCTGCTAGGCCTGAAAACGGTTGCGCGAATGAAATCTGCCACCTGGGCACAGGTGCAGAAAGGCATCAAAATCACCCGTCTGGACGTAGCTATGATTCTCGCGGAGGCCGCTCTGGCATGCCGCAGTCCTGAAGCTTTGGAAAAGCTCTACCGTAAAATGGAGGGTTGAAAAGGGGGTGATTCTATCATTGCCAGCCCATCATACAGGATACACACCCGAACTCTGAGAAGGTACCTGAGTGTCAAGGTTGCATTCCTGTCTTCCTGTATGTAGCTCTGTGGATGCGTTACTTCACGCTTTCTCTTTCTATCCTTCTCCTGGCCGGGCTGCCTGCCTGCAAGCGTATTGAATCCAAGCTCGACCGCCTGGCACGGGCCGCGGGCATTACCCCGGAGCTTCCTCCGGAGCAAAAAACTGCACTGGTTGAAGCTCCATTAACGCCGGAACAGGAGGCTATGGAAAAACGGCTCCAGGAAAGTGCTGTTTTTGAAGCCGCCAAAGAGGAGGATCTGCAGGCTCCGAAGGCGGAAGCTTTCGAACTCAACAAATCTGCCGTTGTTTCAATCCTGGGTTATCACGATTTCCGCGAGCGTGGCGGCAGTCCCATGATCATCGCTGCCAGCAAATTTAAGGAGCAGATGAAAGCCATCAAGGAATCCGGTATTCCGGTAATTCCTCTGAGTGATGTCATTGCTTGGCGAAAAGGTCTGAAAAACATCCCTGAAGAATCTCTGGTCATCACCATGGATGACGGGTGGGCAGGAGTTTACACCTATGCATACCCCATTTTAAAAGAATATGACTTCCCCTTCACAGTCTATGTTTACAAGAAATATGTCAACATTGGCGGTCGCAGTCTTAGCTGGGCGCAAATCAAAGAAATGACGCAGCATGGCTGTGAGATCGGGAGCCATAGCGTCTCCCATGAAAGCCTGCGTGCCAAAAAGGGCCGCACAGACGCAGAGCATCTCCAGTGGGTGCTGGGAGAACTCAAAGATTCCAAAGAATTCATCGAAAAGAATCTTGGCGTGCCATGCACCACCTTTGCTTACCCCTTCGGCGTCTTCGACGAGGTGATGGCGGAAACTGGCCTGCAAGTGGGATACGAAAGTCTAGTCACTGTTAACAGTCAAAAGGTGAATTGGGATACTCATTTGGGCAAGATAGGCCGCTTTATCATCCATGGGGAAAGTGATGCAAACTTCAGACTGGCCACCAGCTTTCGGGGCCGGGGAGATGTGACTTCCAATCACTTTTTGAAGACCGATGCCAAAGATGCTGATGGCAAAAAGCTTGTAGAAATGAGTCCTGGACCTGATGAAGTTATCAAGGACCGACGCCCTGTCATACGTGTTAATTTACAGCGTGTAGGCTCAGTCGTTCCTGGCACTGTTCGTCTTCGCATTGCGGGTCTTGGCACTGTTCCTGCACAGTATGATCCTGTGACCATGATGGTGGTCTATCCTTTGCCTTATCGCCTCCGTCGTCAGGACTGTGCCGTCACTCTCAGTTTCAAGCGTGCCGAGGGACAGCCGGATGAAGTGGTGACATGGCGTTTTAAAGTGGATCTGGAGGCCAGTTATCTTCCTCAATCTTGACTGGTATAGATAGGGCAATGAATAAGAAAAGTTAGCTAATATGCAAAAAGCACTAACCTTTGATTGACATTGGTTAGGAATACTCAGATTATAGCGTTCTAAATTAATCCAATATTACTATTCATGGCAAACTCATCCTTACCTTCCGTCGATCAACTAACCCGCGCTCTGGAAATCACCCGGCAGATTGAAAAGCTTCAGTCTGAACTTGAGGCTGTTCTTGGTGGTGATCTCAAAGCCGTAAAGAAGCTCGCAAAGGCTGAGAAGACCACGCCTACCGGTCGCAAAAAACGTACCATGTCCCCTGAAGCCAAAGAAAAGATCGCCGCTGCTCAGCGTCTTCGCTGGTCCAAGCAGAAGAAGGCTGATAAGAAAGCCGCTGTCTAATCTTCCACGCTTGCTCAGTATTTGAGCCGCCATTTTCTTGCCTCTGGCAAGCTCCAAGCGTAATGCCGCAGATCATGGATCTGCGGCATTTGCGTTATTTTCAAGCAGTGGCAGAAGCGTTGAGCTTCTCCCAGGCCTCGCGACGCCTTCACATCGCACAGCCAGCGCTCTCGCGTGCCGTTCAGGAATTGGAGCATGAGTTAGGCACTCGCCTTATTGAACGGGATCGCCGGACGGTGGCGCTGACTCCTGCGGGTGCTGTTCTTCTTCACGAAGCCGGTCTCCTGCTGGATAGATTTGAGGAATCCATGCGCCGTGTCCGCCGCACTGCTGCGGGTGAGGAGGGGGAGCTAAGATTGGGCTACATCGGCCCGCCGACCCAATGTTTTCTAGGCAGGTTGTTGCATGACTATCGCCAGCGTTACCCCCTGGTTTCGGTTCATCTGGAAGAGCGTACCCCGGAACGTGTTTGGGAAATGGTCGCCAAAGGCCGCCTCTCAGTCGCCCTGACTCGACCTTTACCAGGGCAGGGGGAGCGCTCTCTGGAGACCCTGCTTTTGCGCAAAGAACCCTTGGGCATTGTGGTCCCGCTGGACCATCCCTTTGCGGAACGTGAATCGGTCACCTGGAAAATGCTGGCTAAAGAGCCCTTGATCGTCCTGGCGCGGCGCGAGGGGGTCGGCCTGCACGATGAGATCCTCGCTGCGTGCCGCGCGGCGGGCTTCACCCCACGCATCGCGTACAGCCCCAGCCTCATGGGTACAGTGCTCAGTTATGCCGAGGCCGGTGCCGGAGTGGGCATCGCCACGGACAGTGTCGCCGCAGCCTCAATGTCATCGACTTTGCGTTACCTCAGTGTCACCCCTGAGCGCACCGTCCCCCTCGTACTCGTTTGGAATCCTGAAGAAGACCCGCCGCCCGTCAAAGCCTTTCGGGATCTGGTGACTGAGTGGCAGGGATCAGGACGCCTCTGGGAATAAACGAGCCCTAATGGCCGGGACAACGCGCCCTATAGTAGCTGGATAATGAGTACATCAGCAGGATGGACGCAGGGCCGCATTTGAGATAATGTGGGAGTTGTCAGATCCTGAGTTTGAGTCACGTATCTCATCTGTTCCAGATTTTAACTCCAAATCGATTCTTCCGTTTCCATGTCTTATCATGACCGCGACTATATGCGCACGGGACCTCCGTCCTTTGGAGAATGGCTCCGGGGCTGGACGGCCTTTCGCGTGGTGTTTGCGCTGAATGTAGCCGTCTTTATTGTTCAGTGGGTCTTTCAGGAAGCCTGGCTTCGAGATGTATTGACAGGTGAGCAAGTGCGCCCACTTGGAGGTGTCAGTGTGGATGAACTGACCAATGGTCATTTTTGGACACCTTTCACCTTCATGTTTGTGCATGATGGCTGGGGCGCATTTTTGGGAAACATGCTGCTTCTCTGGTTCGCCGGGCGGCGTGTTCAGGATGTCTATGGAGGCCGGAATTTCGTCTGGATTTATCTTGTCTCAGGCTTGGTAGGTGCGGCCGTGGAGATGGCCATTTCAGCCTATCTCCTGCATACGACCTCGACGGTTCTTATCGGTGCCGCAGCTCCAGTTCTGGGTCTATTATTGGCTTACGCCGTGGCCATGCCTGAAGAAGAAGTACCCTTGTTCACCTTCAATCTCTGGACTTTCACCAAAGGTTTGATGCTTGTGAATCTGCTCCTGGCAGGCCTTACCCTTTGGGGGAATTTGCCAGAGTGGCTTCCTGTTGGGGATGTTGCCTACTTTGCTCATTTGGGTGGCGGGCTTGCAGGCTGGTACTTTGCCCGCTCGTTAGGTTATGGTGGCGTCCACGCCCATCGGGTGCGCAATATTCAAGCCGCCGGCTCCACACTTCGCCGCCGTCCTGAAATGGCCCGTGTCCGGCGGCCTGCCGTGGAGGTTGATATGGAAGCCGTTAGGCGGGAGAATCCTCACAACGATCCTCTGGTCAATCTCATGAAGGATGAGATCGACCCCATTCTCGACAAGATCAATGATCACGGTATGGGGAGTCTAACCGACGATGAACGCCGTGCGCTAGATCGAGCCAGTCGGCGTCTGTCTAAATAACCTCTCTTTGCAGGGCTGTGATGTATCAGCTAAACGCCTTCTCTGCCGCCTCCAGACGCAGCACTTCGACCTGATGAATCTGCCGGTGCGCCGCTGATTGTAGGTGCGGCAGATCCAGGCCAGTATCCAGTCCCTGGAGTGAGCGCCAGAGCCGGAGTTTACCTTCGATGCCCAGGACAAGCACCTCCAGGGAAATCAGGAGGCCGAGATCGCCTTCACTGGATTTCACCTTAATTTGCAGGCCCTTTTCAGCAATCCACGCCCCTGCTTTTTTGAGCAAATTTTCATGGGTCTCATATCGGTCTAACAAACTCTTTAATAATTCCTGATCACCCGCGACCTCAGATTTAAGCCCTTTCATTTGGTCTGCTTCTGGACGTCCGGCATAAAGGGTGATCAGATGGTCCAGCAGCTCGATAGCCGCGACTGATCCTGCGAGGTGGTCCTTGAGGTAGGTGGTGAGGTTGTTGGTATTCACAATGATGTATCGTGTGATGCGATGTTGCTGCGTGTGAGCGGAAGAATACTGAGTCTGTAGATGTTCACTTTTGCCCTTCATCATCACAATAAGACTGCCCTTGCGCATGAACGCGGAAGTTTTCGAGCTTGGCAAAGAGGGCGTTGGGCGGCAAACTGCGCTTCTGTCCGCGTTTGTTCCTTTTTGCAATCCCATATCCTGACCTGACCTATGCCTCGCAAACTCAGCCATATAGCCCCCGACTGGTGGGATTACACCACGCTCGACAATGACCTGATCAATGACGCGGCCCGTCTGACAGAGCGTGATCTCCGCCAGCTCTCCCGTCCTGGCTTCAAAGTGGTGATGTACGATACTCTGGAGGACTTCTACCTGGCTGAAGCGCTGGAATACATTCATGCCTGGAAGCAGGCCACGGCTGACAATCCGGCGGGTATCTGCGGTCCCGTGGGGCCGACGGAGCAACTGCCACTGGTAGCACGGCTCATTAATGACCTGGGTATTTCCATCAAGGATGGACACTTCTGGGGCATGGATGAGTGGTATGACCCGGAAACGAAGAAGGAAGTCTCCATGGAGCATCCCTTGTCCTTTGAGAAGGCTGACCGTGAGCTTTGCTTTGACCGCATCCAGAAGAAACTGGTCATGCCGGATGCTCATATGCACTTCCCTAAAGCGGATGTGACTGAATACGTTAAAAGCTGGCATTCAGGCGTGCGCTGCATTGTGATGCAGGGTGGTCAGGGAGACATCAAACATTGGGCCTTCAATGATCCATTGAAGCGCAGTGGTAAATGGAAGACTGAGCCACCACCACCGGCTGAATACCGGAAGCTAGGTACCCGGATTGTGGATCTGCATCCGGTCACGCTTTCCCAAAATGCCCGTACTTCTGGCGGTGGTAACATCACGATGGTACCCCAGATGGCCATCACGGTGGGGCCGAAGGAAACCTGGATGGCGGAGAAGGTGAGCATCTGGCAGGCGGGGATGCATGACAATCCGCTAGGCCAGCGCCTGACGGCTCTGATGATCTCCAAGCGGCTGGCGGATGCGGCGGTGCCGATGTCCCTGCTGGCGGATCACCCGAATGTGCAATTCAACTACTTCCGTGGCGGCCTTGGAAGCTGCGCGGTGGAGATGCACTGATGGGGGGCTCTTAACGAGCCATATAAAAAACCCGCCTGGCCGATTAAGCCGGGCGGGTTTTGTTTTGAAGAGTTAGTTAGGCTTGAATCGCCTGATTAGCAGAGAGGCTCGGGTGCACTGTGATGCTGAAGTGCGGCTTTAACGAAGCCGTTGAAGATGGGATGCGGATCGTTAGGCTTGCTGCTGAACTCAGGATGGAACTGGCAGGCGACGAAGAAGGGATGGTCGGGCAGCTCGATGGTTTCAGCCAGCTCACCTTTTTGGGAGATGCCGCTGATGACGAGGCCGTGGGATTCGAGCTGGTCCTTATACTCTTCGTTGACCTCATAACGATGGCGGTGACGCTCGTTGATGATGGTATCCTGATAAAGCTCATGGACCTTGGTGCCAGGGGTCAGCTGGGTGACCCAGTTGCCCAGACGCATGGTGCCGCCGAGTTGTTTCACCTTTTTCTGCTCTTCCATCATGCTGATGACTGGGGCAGGGGTGGCCTTATCGAACTCAGTACTGTTCGCAGCTGGAAGGTCGCAGACGTTGCGGGCGTATTCGATGACGGCGATTTGCATCCCGAGGCAGATGCCGAAGAATGGAATGCCGACGCGGCGGGCATAGCCTGTGGCGAGGATCTTTCCTTCCGTACCACGGTCCCCGAAACCGCCGGGAATGAGAATACCTTGCAGTCCGCTGAGGTAGATATCAGGACCGCCTTTTTCGATGGCCTCGGCATCCACGCGGACGATGTCCACCTTGCAGTCATTGGCGGCACCGGCATGGGTGAGGGCTTCGTAGATGCTTTTGTAGGCATCCTGAAGTTCAATGTATTTGCCAACGACGCCGATGCGCACGTGATGGGTCGGGTGAATGACGCGCTGGACGAAATGGCGCCATTTACTGAGATCTGGCTGATGGGTGGTAAGATTGAGCTGCTTGCAGACGACGTCATCCAGGCGTTCTTCGTGGAGTTTAAGCGGGACCTCGTAGATGCTGTGCTTGACGTCGCGGACCTCAATGACATCCTCAATAGGCACGTTGCCGAACAGGGAGATTTTTTCGCGCACGTCCTGATCCAGAGGATGCTCGGTGCGGCAGAGGATGATGTGTGGGGCAATACCGATTTCGCGCAGCTTGGCGATGGACTGCTGGGTCGGCTTGGTCTTCAGCTCCTGAGCGGCTTTGATGTAAGGCACCAGGGTGGCGTGGATGAAGAGCACGTTGCCCTGGCCAATTTCATGGCCAAATTGACGGATGGCTTCCAGGAAAGGCAGGCCTTCGATGTCACCGACAGTGCCGCCGATTTCGGTGATGATGACATCGGCCGTCATCTTGGTGGCGACTTCCTTGATCCGGTCTTTGATCTCGTTGGTGACGTGAGGGATGACCTGGACGGTGCGGCCTTGATACTTGCCGGCGCGTTCCTTGTTCAGCACGCTTTGATAGACCTGACCGCTGGTGAGGTTGTTTAGGCGGGAAAGGTTGGTATGCGTGAAACGCTCGTAGTGACCCAGGTCGAGGTCGGTTTCGGCGCCATCATCCAGCACGTACACTTCACCGTGCTCATAGGGGTTCATGGTCCCGGGGTCAATGTTCAGATACGGGTCGAACTTCTGCATGATGACCTTGAGGCCACGAAGTTCAAGCAGGGTGCCGAGGGCAGATGCGGCAAGCCCTTTGCCCAATGAACTGACAACACCTCCAGTGACGAAGATGTATTTCATAGGCTGATGCTGCTGGGAGGTTGGCATGGGTCAGGAGGGTTGGGAAAGAAGCTGTTTTTCGATGGCGTCGGCCTGTTCAGGGGTGTCAACGCCGGGGGAAAGATCGTCGGTCAGGACGATGCGGAGAGGAACGCCGTTTTCGACGGCGCGGAGCTGCTCCAGGGATTCCGTCTGCTCAAGCCGCGAAGGTGGCCAAGCAACAAACTGGAACAGGAAGCTACGCTGGAAGCCATAAATCCCGAGATGGCGATAATGACGTACGCCAGCACTGGCATTGCGTACGTAGGGTAGGGGAGAACGGGAGAAATAGAGGGAATCACCCTTCACATCGAAGACCACTTTGACGACGTTGGGATCTGTGACCTGGGCCTCCTCATGGATGGGGGCTGCGGCTGTGATCATCCGCACCTGAGGTTCCCGGCGGAGGACGACGGCCAGCTCATCAATCAGAGCTGGGGAAATGAGAGGCTCATCCCCTTGGACATTGATGATGGTGCGGTGGTCTGGGAAAGAGCGTGCGGCTTCGGCGATGCGATCTGTTCCGCTGGGATGATCCGGTGATGTGAGGACCGCGCGTGCGCCAAAAGCGGCGGCGGCTTCGGCTATACGCTCGTCATCGGTAGCGATGATGATGTCATCGACTTCACGGCAGTCCTGGCAGCGTTCCCAAACATGCTGGACGAGCGGTTTGCCAGCGATGAGGTGGAGCGGCTTGCCTGGGAATCGGGTAGATCCCCAGCGGGCTGGTATGGCAACAAGGGTGAGTTGGTTTTCTGGGTCAGACAAGGGTGGTAACGGTACGGTTCAGTTGAGATGGCGCGGAGGCGTGGAAGGTGCAAGAGAAAGGATTTATGAGCGGCGATTTACGTCGTGTCATTTTACAGGTGAAAAGAATGAAAAACCGAGAGTATGGGGAGGATGGGGGTGAAAATCAAATTTCTCCCCATTTGGGGAGTGTTCAGCCTAAATAGTTGAAAATAAACGATTTGTGATGGGGATTTCCATCCCCATGTGGGGATTCTTGGGGGAAATGTGGCTGATGAATCCCCGAGCGCGACAAGCTGAAATATAAGCAAATGTGGCGGAAAATAGGCTGGTTGCAAAGATCCTGCTGGAAGATCTAAAGGTGGATAGTTTGCTCGGGTTCTGATCTGGCAGAATTGGCATCTGGAGAATGTCTGCGGCCTGGAGAATCTGGGCAAGTGAGTCTATACCCAACTTGGGCTAACTGGCGGAAAAAGTTTGTATTCCCGGGGGAGGTCTGTCTGACTTGTTTATCACGGGCTTACTCATGAGAATTCATCTTAACTTCGCGATCTTGCTTCTGCTGACCGCTTTCGTTCCTGGCAGCTCGGGAGAGGAAAAACCGAGAGAAGTTTTTTCTGTCACGGTATCCGGGACTGGGCGGCCGATGATCTTGATACCGGGTCTGAGTTGCTCGGGTAATGTGTGGGATGGGACAGTCGCACGATTCAAGGATCGCTATGAATGCCATGTGATGACTTTGGCTGGGTTCGCGGGCCAGCCTGCGATTGGAGAGCCGATGTTGGAGCAGATCCGTGATGGCTTGAGCCGGTATATCCGCGATCAGAAACTGGAGCGACCCGTCATTGTCGGACATAGTTTGGGTGCGTTTATGGCCTTTTGGCTCGGTGCGACTATTCCTGACCAAATTGGGCAGATTGTCGCCGTGGACGGGGTGCCTTATTTTCCGGGTTTGCTCGATAGAAAAGCGACTCCTGAATCTGTCAACGCGATGGCCAAAGGGATACGATCCATGTATGGCGGGCAAAAGAGGGAGCAGTTTGAAATGGCCATGCGAATCAGCCTGAGGGGCATGGTGACTGATGAAAAGGATTTTGAAAGGGTCTTAGCGGACAGCTTGAAATCAGCACCCAAGGCAGTGGCGCAAGCATTGTATGAGCTGATGACGATTGATCTGCGTCAGAAAGTCTCTGCTATCCAGGTGCCAGTGCTCATTGTCGGTGCCAGCGCCATGGCAACGACTCCCGAACAGAAAAAATCGCTGGAAGACAATTATCGGGCGCAGGTAGCGACGATCCCGCAGCATGAGGTGATCTTTGCTCCAAAAGCACGGCATTTCATCCAACTCGATGAACCGGCGTTTTTGTTTGGGGAGATGGAGCGGTTTTTGAAAACCAATAATGGGAAAAGGAACTGAGGCAGAGGGTGAACCGCCTTCGAGATATTCCCACAGACATGAGTGGATTATATCATGTGCTTTGACTTTGTGTGGGGCGGTCCAACTCAGACGGGGGATTCCAGTCTAGTTTAGGCGTAAAGAGGACTGCCATTTCGGCTTTATCGTTGGGGGATGTTTGATGGCGTATGGCCGAACTTTCTGAGCAATCTGACCGAATAAATAGAAGCACCTCCAGGACTGATGATCTTCCTCACTTCAAAGAGATCAATGGCACGGAATAGATCACTCAGTTTTTTGAAACCATGATTGCGTGGGTCAAAGGACCCCTGATTAAAGATGTGCTGGCCTACAACACCCAGGGAAGCCCAACCCTCTTCGCCCTCATTGGCAGCCACTGCGCTGCGCAGCATACTCATGAGTTTGGTATCCTGCTTCAGGTTGATTCCTTCATCCTTTGCATCCGATTTAGCGGTTGGCGCAGGCCTTTCGACAGGGCTTTCATCCAGATAAAGGAAGCGGGTGCAACTGTTTACAAAAGGAGTAGCAGCCCTCTTCCCACCAAAGCCGATCACCTGCTTGCCATCGGCACGCAGTCGCAGCACCAGAGGGGTGAAATCGCAATCCGAGGAGACGAGGCAAAAAGTCCCTACATTCTTGGTATATAGAATGTCCATCGCCTCAATCAACAGGGCCATGTCTGAGGCATTTTTCCCTTTCACCAGATCATAGTGCTGCATCGGTTGGATGGCATACTCATGCAGTATCTTCTCCCATGGCCCCAATTCGGGCTTCTTCCAGTTCCCATAAGCCCGCCGGATGTTGACGGCTCCATATGATGCTAGTTCCGCGATGATGAAGTCGATCTTTGCTGCGGGGGAATTGTCAGCATCAATGAGCAGCGCGATGTTATCGAGGGGTGAGGCCGGTTTCATGATGGGGATTCGATCACCCCTGTACTATGCGAGGTGGATACAGTGCGAGGCAAGTTTGCCAGATGGCTTCTTGAAGGCGGGTCATTTCGGCGGCTTCTTCGGGCTCGTGGTCGTCCCAGCCACCTAAATGCATGAGGCCGTGGATCATGTAGAGGGCGAGTTCGGCGTTGAGAGGCTGGTGATGTTCGGCACCCTGGCGGATGGCAGTATCGGCACTGACGAGGATTTCACCATGGTGGAAGGTGATGACGTCGGTGGGAGTGGGGTCGTCGAGGAATTCGGCGTGTACGGCTGCGATTTCTTCATCGGAGACGATGGTAAATTCGATCTCCTCCAGATCGTGAAGAGGAGCATCAGGGGTCTTGGTCGCCGCCAAGCAATGCGGTAGGGCGGCTTTGATGATGCGGCGCAGCCAGGGCAGGTCTGGGCGGTGAGTCTTTTGGCGGTTGTAGAGGGACAGCTTGGCCATCATCTCTTCAAGCGGCGGATGGGGGCTTGCGCACAGGGCGTTTTTTGTCTCCGCTGGCACCTGTCGCATATGGGTTATCCATGGCGGCACTCATTCCATCATTGGTCAGCTGAGCGGTGCCGGGATCCCGTGTGATGACGGTGGTGGAAGGGCTTTCGGCGACCTTCTGATATTTGATGCGGCTGTGCATCATGCTCAGGAGGGTCTTCACGAAGCTGGCTTTAACCTTGGCGAGATCGGCAATGGTGAGGTCGCATTCGTCAAGCTGGCCGTCTTTCATGCGGTCGAGTACGAGTTCGTCCACCAGGGCTTCGATACGAGAGGCATTGGGCTTTTCAAGGGCGCGTGAAGCGCTCTCGACGGCATCCGCCAAAGAGATGATGGCGGATTCTTTAAACTGGGGTGTGGGACCAGGATAACGGAAGACTCCTTCGCTGACTTGAGGGATATCGTCCTCTTTGGATTTCCCCTGCTCGACGAGGCGGATCATTTCTGCTTTTTGGTCGAGGGCGCGTTTATAGAAAAACCAGGCGAGAGAAGTACCATGATGCTGCTCAATGACATCAATAATGCTGACATTGAGCTTATGCTTGATGGCCAGATCCACGCCGTCTTTGACATGAGCGATGAGGATAAGGGCGCTCATGCGAGCGGTGAGGTCATCGTGCGGATTATCCGCCGGGTCCATGTTTTCGATGAAATACTCCGGCTTGGTGAGCTTGCCGATATCATGGAAATAAGCGCAGACACGAGTCATCGCGGCATTGGCACCGATGGATTCTGCTGCGGCCTCAGAGAGATTGGCAACGACCAGACTGTGATGGTAGGTTCCGGGTGCCTCAATGCTGAGGCGTTTCATAAGTGGGTGATTCAGGTCAGCCAGTTCCAGCCAGGAAACTTCCGTGGTGACGCCGAACATGCTTTCGATGACTGGCAGAAGGCCCCCAACAAGGAGACCTGTAATGATGCCGATGGCGAAGGGGACACCGAGAACGCGGCCAATGGATACACTGCCAGTGCCGGTGCCGGAGGCCTCATACAGCAGGAGGGAAAAAAGTGCAGCAACACCGCCGATATAAAGGCCGGCCATGAACAGGCGATTCCTCCGACGGACACGCTTGGTGAAGAGAACAACGAGGAAGCCGATGAGGGAGGAACTGGCGAGGAAGGTGATGGGATTCACCGCGACACAGACCATGGAGCCAAGCAAGGTGGAATAAATGGCGGCAAAGAGCCCCATTCTGCGTCCAAGAATGACCGAGAGTACCAGCGGGGCAAAGGCGTGAGGCATGGCCACCACAAGAAGAGCACCTGTCCAGCTCTGCTGATTGCCATAATCAAGCATGGCGACATTGGCCGCCATTTGTAATAGCAAGGTGCCAAGGACAAGAGCAAGCTCGGCATTGTCCTCCACGTCTTCTTTCAAGGCTACACGGAGATGTACGACCATGGCCGAGGCAATGGCGGCCATGCAAATGTAAGCGATAGGCTGGGGAGTGACCGTGCCTGGAATGACGGCGGCACCCATTTTCATCAAGATACCGAGGGCGATGAAAAAGGCGGCGTAAACAATCACCGTGGCCGCCGGGTGGGTGCGGATCTCATCAAGCAGATCACCTTCCTGATGTTTGAGACGCTTCTTCCCACAAGACAACCCAGCTCTTTGCAGCTTAGCACGGCGAATAGAGTCAAACATGAGTGGATTTTTCGGGAGGAATTGCCATAAAAATAGCACACTCCACGTCAGCAACAAGGAACGTTTTTGAGTATAATGTGTTCATGAGAACACTTTAAATTGAACGAATTCAGACCTGACGATGTTTGTCATAGGCCTCAATGATGCGCTGGACGACAGGCAGCCTCACGATATCCTTGGAGAGGAAACTGACGAATTTTACCCCTTCGACCCCTTGCAGGACTTCGACCGCCTCACGCAATCCAGAGCGAACGTGGCGGCGGAGGTCCACCTGGGAGGGATCGCCCGTGATGACACAGCGCGCACCTTCTCCGAGGCGGGTGAGGAACATCAGCATCTGCTCTGTGGTGGTATTCTGGGCTTCATCGAGGATGATGAAGGCATTTTTCAAGGTGCGACCCCGCATGTAGGCGAGGGGAGCGATTTCGATGGCTCCACGTTCGATCATGCGCTCGGCCTCATCTGGATCCAGCATGTCGTAGAGAGCATCATAGAGCGGACGCAGGTAAGGGAAGATTTTTTCCTTGAGGTCACCTGGCAAAAACCCGAGGGCTTCCCCAGCCTCTACGGCGGGTCGGGTGAGGACAAGGCGTTGAACCATCTTTTCCCTGAGGAAATGAAGTCCCTGTGCCATGGCGAGATACGTTTTGCCAGTGCCTGCGGGACCGATGCCAAAGACGACTTCATGCTCTCGCATGGCCTGGACATAGGCGATCTGGCCACGAGTCTTGACGAGCACCGGGGGCTTTTTGGAAGAACCTTGCAGGCGCAGGTTCATGATTGCATCCGCAGGCGCGTCACCGTGCTCCGTAAGCACGCTTTCGGTAATGAGGCGCAGGAGGGTAGGGGTGACATCGCCACCTTGACGGCGGACGCGCTCCAGCTGACCAAAGACTTCTTTGGTGGCAGCGATGGCTGACTCGTCGGCTTCAATGCGTACCCAGCCATCCCGGCTGGTGATTTGCACCTGGAGCAGTTCGGCAATGATGCGCAGGCCGGAAAGGTCGTGGCCGATCAGCTTCTGAAGAAACTGGGGCGACTCATAAGTAAGGGTTTCGACGGACATTAAACAGGTTGGGAAAGAGTGTCGAAGTGCTAGGCCACGGCGCGTCAACACGCACCTATGGTAGCCGCAAGGATTCAAGATTTAGCCTGCTCATCCAAGTTCTTTTGCCACCAAGCGCAAGACTAAGATAAGGATGATGGCAGATAGCCATGCATCACAAGGGAGCATACGGGTATCGACTCCAACAGGGTGACGTTTCATCGTCTGCTGAAGTCGATTTCAATGCTAGTGGTCGCGAATTATCGCGATGTTTAGCTTAACGGTAACCGTAGGCGAGTGCCCAATAGACACCCTTTTCCTTTTTGGATGTGAGGGAAAAAACGACGCTGTAGGTACCGGTCTTCGGAGGGTTCACCCGGACGGTGGCGAACATGCCTTGGGATTTGAAGTCGAGTTCGATTTCCTTGCCTGTTTCATCCAGGACCTGGAGTTCAAAAGTGACATCATCCTGGGCAGTGCCGAGCCAAAAGGCATATTCATTGCCTTTGAACATCTGATGCCGGACCATGAGTTTTTGGCCGCTTTTGACTTCTCCGTTCCAGTAGTCTTCCCGGACAATGAAGCCCTGTTCGACAAAAGGTACAGCGGCTTCCATGGCGAAGCTGTGCGCATCGTCAATGGTGGCATGGCTGAGCGGGGCGCTGAGGAGAAGCATGAGGCCCGTGAGGAGGGCAGTCATGCGATGAAGGAAAGAAGTGGGGGAAAGGGGCATGAGGTTTCCAGGGTTAGGGTTGGAGACTGGAGGCCTAAGTTACCGTGCTGCCTGGATATCTGTCAGGAGGCTATCGCAGGTTTTACCGATCTCGCGGACGCCGTCTTTCGTGAAGCCGTCCACAGCGCCTTCCATTTTGGCGAGGATCAGTTTGAGACCTTTAGAGATGTCAGAGACATTCGGATGTTCTTTTTTGTCCTTGGACATCTTGCCGATTGAGGAGATGAAATGCTCCACCAGCATCGGCTGGTTCAGCAGCTCAGCCCGGTCTGCGGAAAAGCTTTTGGTGATGACCGACGTCACGGAGGAAGTGCCGCGCAGCCAGCCACCCATGCTGACGCATTGGGAAAGGTCGGCATCCTTCATCTGCTCCATGGAATCACGGACGGTTTTTTGCGTTTGGTCGAATTCCTTGCGGATGCTGGCCCAGTCGGACTTGTCTGCGGCGTCCAGGATGGCCTGGGCATGAGGGCGGACGGATTTGATGAGGCCCAGGGCGGTGGCGAGGTCGATGACTTCACGACCGATGTCCTTGACGGCTTCTTTGTCCTCAGCTTGGACGGCGACGAAGCCTTCAGCCACGACGAGACCAAACATCAGAGAAAGCTTGGTGCGATCACCCGTCTTCGGCAGGTCCACGGTGCGGATTTCCTGGCGCCAGTTAGGCTCACCGAGTTTATCGAGGACGGAGAAAACTTCACTGGGAACGGGGACGACGACATCATCCACCACCTGGCCTGGGAAGGCTTGCGGATCGAATTCCTGGACACCCGAGTTGGCGGCCTGGCCAGCAACTGGGCTGACGGAGACAAGTGCCGCGAATGAGGTGGCAACAAAAAAGCAATGAAGAGGGGATCGGTTCATGAGCAGTGAGACGGCAGAATCAGGTGAGAAAATTCAAGTGTAAGAAAGCCGCGAATGGACGCAGCCGCAACCGCTTTGACAGACGCTGTTACTTCTTCGTAGAAGAGGGCTTGGTCGGCGGTCCCTGAATATAATAATCACGCAGAGTTTTGGTTTCCAGCAACTGAACCTGGTCCACCTTTATCAACGAAGAGTACATAATAGCCTCCGCCAAAAAGCCTGAAAATTGTTCGTATGTCGGGGCATTGTCCTGCTTGGAGCCGACGACTTTGCCAAACTGGAGCTTGGAGAGGGGCGCAGTGGGAGCCTTTATTTTGGCGGTGGCGCGGTATAGTTTCCCTGGGGCGTCCCGGGCGCGTAGCTCGGCAATGCCATCGCTGGACCAAGTAAGGATGGCGGTGCAGGGGAGGGTGCAATCCACATCACGGCTAGTAATGGAAACAGTGGAGCCACCACTGCGGAACTCGGCGACCAGCTTTTTGGTCTTGTCCAGTTTGAGGATGACTGCGGCTCCTCCATCTCCGGTCAGGGTCAGGAGGCGCATGGGGAGGCGGGTGCCATCCGCCTGGAAAACTACACCCAGGGTCATGCCGGGCATGCCACGGGGAGCTGGTGAACCGAAGGGGAATTTCTCTTTTTCACTGGCGGCATCGCTAAGAGACATGGCGATAGGGCGACCTTCCCGAGGGCGGAAATCCAGCACGGTGCGGTTCGGCTTGGCCCCAATGATGCCGTCTTTAGGCGTGGGCCAGAAGGTGCGTTTGGGGGCGTGGGAACTGCTTTTATTGTAGGCCCGCATGAGGTTGTCATTGGCCAAAGGCGAGATGTCATGCCATTCCAGGACATCGGAATCCGGGGTGGCGAGGCGTCCGTCTTTTCCCGTGCCGCCAACTCCGGCCACCAGATGAAGACAAATATCTGTATCCGCTGGTGGGAAAAGGCGGTCCTGGGGGAGCTGGTACGTGACCTCGGCAGGGCCACTGGAGCCGAGGAGACCCGAGGAGGCTGCACCTCCGCTTTCGGGATCGTTTTTGCCACTGAATAGAAACCAAACACCGGCAAGAAGCAAAACCGCAGCGACGCCTATGGCGGCGATGAGCTTGACGTTTGGCCCCTTTTTTTCCTCCTCGTGAACGGAAGCCGATGAATGCAGGCGCACTGAAGGCGTCTTGGTGACGCTGCCAGTGCGTCTGCTAGCCGTGGTGCGACTGGCTGGTGGGCTGGTGCGAGCCATCGGCGTGGTCTGAGCGGCCATCTCAATAATGGGCTCGGCATCCGGGATGACTTCGAGAACCGGCTGAGCATACGCTTCGGCTGGTTGCTGATAATACCCTGGCTGAATGGGAATGGTGCTGGTGGTGGCGCTGCCGGGATACAGAGACTGAGTGTAGCTGCCTGGCTGCTGGCCATAACCTGGAGGCATCCAGGGCATCATCGGGGGAGCCGCAGACATTTTTTCCCAGGCGCGAAATTCTTCGATGGCTTGCTGCGCGCCCGTGGGGCGGTCTTCAGGATTCAGCGCCATCAGACGCAACACCCAGGCTCCCAGCCACGGCGGGACGTGGGGAGCGACAAGATTCAGAGGAATGATGTCGTGGTTGATGTGTTTATCGATGACCTCATTGAGAGTCTCGCCATCAAAGGCTTTGCGGCCGGAGAGAGCTTCGTAAAAAACGCAACCGAGGGAGTAAAGATCAGTCCGCACGTCCACCGGAGCACGGGTGAGCTGCTCCGGTGCCATGTAGAAAATGGACCCCATGACGGTGCCCTCTTGGTCCTCGGTCTGTTTGCGCGCTCGCATGCCAGCACGGGCGAGACCGAAATCGATGATTTTAGACTGCATGCGCCCACCAGGGAGGCGCTCGACCTTGATGTTCTCCGGCTTGATGTCGCGATGGAGAATATGGCGCTGATGCGCGGCCAGGAGGCCTTCGAGACTCTGGGATGCAAGTTCCTTGAAATCGTCATAATGAAGAGGACCGCGGCCGACGACATCGGCGAGGTCTTCTCCCTCAAGAAGCTCCATGACCATGAAAAGACCTTCCGCATCGCTAGCCACGTCAAAAATGGTGACGATATTAGGATTGCGGAGGGAGGCGAGGGCATCGGCTTCACGGCGCAACTCTGTTGCCAGGTTTTGATCTCCGGTGGCATCGTTGGCTGACATGAGGCGCTTGATGGCGACCCAGCGCTTTAACTCATTGTCGTAGGCACGAAAAACTGCCCCCACGCCGCCAGAGCCGAGTTTGTCATAAATCTTGTATCGTTCCGCCATCCAGGTATTGGGGGTATACTAAAAGTAAGCGTAGGAGAATCCAAGGCTCCGGGGTTTGGCAAGAGCGATGTTTGTTAAAATACGGCTGAAAGTCAGAAAATGAGCGTGTTAAGCCCTGCTTTGGTCAGTATGACCGCTCCTGCAAGATGAAAAGGGCGGGTTTTGCACTTCTGTCCTCATGGTTTGACAATTGTTTCGTTGCGCCTCAAGGCATTATTTGCGTCTCTCTTGGGAAATTGGGGTGGCTTAAGACTGGGTAATCTTGGGCGACTTTTGTCCGTGCGTTAGCAAATTTTGGGTACGTATTGACAGCTTGCCGCTATTGAGTATCTGTCGCATTGCATTGCAAACGAATCTCAATAGCGTATATTTGATGAAGTTACATTTATCTTGGCCTCGCCGCTCTCCATGGATGCTGTTCCTGCTGACTAGCTGGCTATGCGCGAATATTCAGGCTGAAACCAACTCATTTGAGTCATCCGATGATCTCGCGGGTTATACCCTTCTGACAACAAATGCCAATGTGACAATGGTCCAGCAAGCGGGGGTGGGGACTGGAAACCCTGCCACTGGCGGATTGAAGCGTTTGTCCACGACCTCCAGTGACACCACCGCTTTGGCCCATCAAGTGGCTAGCAATACGGCAGGTGCCGTGACGCAGTGGAAGCAATCCATTCTTTTAAATTTTAAAGATGTGGAAGAGATCACCACTGGAGAAAAGAAAGCGGAGTGCAGGATCGGCTTCATCTCCACGACGACAAACTCGGGCAACCTCAAGGAATTCCTCCACAAGACGCACAAAAGCATCCATTTGAAAATCAAGGCTGAGCAGAAGCCTGGGGATAACAAGAGCCGTAACCTGGAGTTTGAGGGCAGCAATTTTGCGACAGATAAAGAGGTGAAGTTTGGAGGTCAGACTTTTAACGACAGCAGTTATTTTGACGACTGGCTGCGCGTGACGTTGACGGTGAATCGGACATCTGCTTCTACCTTCAGTGCGACGATCACCTTGGAATCCCTGGGGCTGGATGGGACCCAGACCCCTGTGCTGCTGCGTACAGCGACACAAGCAGGCCTGGAGAATGCGACGATGAGCGCGGCCAGCACTGTCTATGCTGCCTTTTTGATCAATACGGACAAGTCCGCGAACATGCCGGTTTATGTGGATGATCATGAGGTGGAGATGACGGCCGTGACTCCAGAGCCACCTGTCGCTCTTGCGGCATCCGACGTGACGTCGAACGCTCTGCGGGCTAACTGGCAGGCCAGCAGCGGGGCAGGCAGTTACATCGTGGAACTGACAACCGCAGCCAATGCGTTTGCTCCAGGGACCTTCATTTCTGCCACAGGCACGGGCGGGCAGGCGAGTGGATTCGAAGTCAGCGGTAGTGATTCGTCCAGCACTGTCATCACGGGCCTGGGGGCGAATACCGCTTACGTTTACCGAGTCCGTGCCGTGAATGCTGCCGGTAACAGTGGTGAGTCAAATCCCATCAACGTGAGCACGCTGGCCATGAATGCCAATGTTCCTCCGACGCTGGATGCCATCCCCGATTACCCGGTTTTGACGCCGACTGCCCCTGAGCAGGATATTGAACTGAGCGGCATTACTGCGGGGTTTGGCGAGTCCCAGACCCTGATCGTCACGGCTGTTTCATCTGCCCCATCCATCATCCCTCATCCACGGGTTCTATACACCAGTGACAACACAGTCGGAACTCTTCTGATGAAGCCTGCGGGCGCTCTGGGGACGGCAACCATCACAGTGACGGTCAATGATACCCAGCCTAACAACAACACCATCACGCGGTCATTCACCGTGGAAGTGAGGCAGCCACCGGTGGAACTGAGTTTTGATGAGGCGCCCGACCTGGACAATCTGACGGTCACGAATCAAAACGCTACTTTGACCCATTCGGCTACTGCCGGGATAGGTTCGCCTGCTGGAGGCGGTGCCATTTTCCAGGGCAATGCGACTGGGTCCGACCAAGCCATGCTGGCTTTGCGGGATCAGGCCTATCCAGGTCCGGCTCCGACTTTGATGCGGCAGTCCATTTGGGTGAATTTCAAGGAAGTGGACGATGACGAAACCAAGAAGCGCAAGAGTGAAGTCCGCATGGGCTTTGCCGATAGCCCAAACATACCGAGTGAACTGAAGAAGTATTTTGAGGAGGGCAAGCGCGCATTGCATTTAAAGGTGATGGCAGAGAATGATCCACAGGACAGCAGCAAGGATCATGTGATCAAAGCCCGAGTGACCAGCTACAATGGCAGTCAGAAACAAGAATCAGCAGAGCTGGTGGTTTCCGATGAGACGGTGATGAACCATTGGCTGAAAGCCACCTTCGAGGTGATGGCTGTGGGCACCGTGCAGTTTCAGATGACCTATAAGGTGGAGGACTATGGTCCGGATGGCACCACACTCTTGGGTACGGTTTTAGAAGGCGCACCCTTCACGGTCACCAACGGTACTTTGGTCTCAGCACCGTGGATCTACGCTGGATTTTACGTGGATACGGAAAAAGGCACGGACATGAAGACCTACCTGGATAATCACTTGGTGGAGATCCAGAACTTGCCCCCTGAAACCCCAGTGGCCATGGCTGCTCATCAAATCACCAGTTCTTCGTTTACCTCGAATTGGGAAGTGCCTGTCGGCCCCTATCCGAACGGATTTATTGTGGAGGTGGTACGCGCTACGGATACTTTCACCGCTGGCAAGTTTATCTCGGCCACTGGCAGCACCGGGCAGACGACAGGTATCCAGGTGATCTTTGCCGATCAGCGCAGCCTGCGCGTACTCAATCTCGCTTCCAACACTTCTTATAAATACCGGGTGCGTGCGCTCAACATTGCCGGAGAGAGCGATAATTCAGATGCGATCAATGTCACGACACTGACCACGGGCTCAAATTCGGCACCGACTTTAAACCCTATTTCGAATCAAGAAGATATCGCAGCCAATGGAGGTCTGTTTACCGTTCTTCTCAGCGGCATCAGTGATGGTGGCGAGTTCACCCAGGGAGTCACAGTGACGGCTTCATCAAGCAACACGGCGTTGATTCCATCAATCCAGGTGAATTACTACGATCCGGAAGATGTCGGCTCGATCACCTTTACTCCTGTTCTAGGGCAGACGGGTACGACCATCATCACTGTGACAGTGAATGACGGGGAGTCCGTGAATAACACTCTGGTACGCACGTTTACAGTCAATGTAGTCAGCCCAGTATCGGCGCTCGCATTTGAATCGGAAGCGGATGAGGGTGAATATCTGATCGTTTCAGAACAGTCTTCACTGGCTCAGACTGCGGATGAAGGGACTGGGACACCGGCTGGTGGAGCGTTCAAGTTTGAGCGCACGGCACTGCCCACTGAGCATGTTTCCCTGGCCTATCGTCGGGTGCGTTTTGATGCTCGCAGCATTCCTCATGCGCGCACCAGTCTGATGATGAATTTGAGCAACGTGCTCAACATCACTTCCGGCAATAAAGACAAAGCTGAAATTACCTTGGGCTTCATCGGTAGCACGACGCCGAACTCCAAGATCAAGGACACGTTCAACAAGACTCACCCTTCTATGTTCGCCAAGCTGAAGTTTGAACATGGCGATGGGAGTGACAGCCAATTGGAAATCGAAGTCGGCAGCTACAATGGCAGCAACGACAGCAATAGCGGCAAGAACTCGCTAGATAATTTTAACGCTGCCGAAAACTGGCTGAGGCTGGACTATCATTTTGTGCGCTCGGGATATGACCAGTATCTGTGTGCGTATGAGCTTTTCGACTGTGGACCGGATGGCACTTCTACTCCCGTGCTGCTTCTCTCCAGTGATGCGGTGACGGTGACGAATACGGCTTTCTTTAATGACAGCAGCATCTACGCAGGTTTCCAGGCAACAGGTGAGAAGCAGGGGCACACGGCCTTCTGGTTCGATAACCACGTCGTGGATGTGAATACGACGGCTGCGGATGCCCCTGTGAACCAGGCGGCGAATGACTATACTGATACCGGTTTCACCATGGCCTGGGCAGGCGGCATTGTGGGGCGTGAACCGACAGGTTATGTGATTGAGCTTTGCGACGCTGACGATGCCTTTGCTCCAGGCACTCTGATTTCTGCCGCTGGCGTCGGTGGGCAGGCCGAAGGAATTCTGGTGGAAGATGGTTGGGCTTCTGAATACCCCATTTCCGGCCTGCCAGTCGGGCAGACGTATCTCTACCGGGTACGGGCTTTGCGTGGCACTGAACTGAGCGCGGTCCAGCCTCCTGTTCAGGTGACGATTGCCCCGCAGACCCCGGCACAGTCATTGGAAGACTGGCGTCTTGCTTGGTTCGCGAGTGAATTGCAAGATCCTGCAACTCTGCCTGAAAATGATTATGACCAGGACGGTGTGACAAACATCGCTGAGTATGCCATGGGGCTGAATCCGCGCGAGCCTGATGCCTGGCTTTCGCAGCCGCGCTGCACCCTACAGTCAGGCTATCTTTGCCTCACTTATCGCCGCCGGGCCAACATGGAAAATGTACAGATCGTCCCTCTGGCCAGTGGTGATCTTGCAGCTTGGAACAGCCAGGGACTGGTGACTCTGTCCATTTCCAGTCCTGATGAGGAAGGAATCGAAACGGTCATTGTGCGAGATGCAGTTCTCCAGTCTTCCCGTAGCCGTCGGTTTATGCGCCTGGGTCTTGATTTTTAATCCCAATGTTTGCTGATTCTAACAATGCCATTTCTGCTTGGCTGGTTCATCGCGACCAGTCTGCTGCCAGATGGCTTGTGCACACGCACAGCCCTCAGGTGCTGAGCCTCGCCCGTCGTTGGGGCGCTCCTGCTGAGATGGAACAGGATGTGTTGCAGGAGGTTTTCATGCGTGTTTTCAAAGCCTTGCCCAGACTGGATCTGACGCAGCCGTTTGCTCCTTGGCTGACAGTGCTCGCCCGCAATACGTGTTCGAAATTGCGTCGCCGCTGGTGCCATAGGCATCGTCTGAGTGCCTGTTTTGAGAACGCAGCTCTGGACGTTGATACCTGTGAATTGGCAGATGAGCGGGACGCGCATCAGATCATCGCCTCACAAGAGCGGCAGGACCTGTTGGATGAAGCCATGCGGCAACTGCCGGAGCGTGATCGCAGCCTGTTGAACCTTCAATACGGTGAGGGCCGCAGCGGGTCAGAAATAGCCACTGCGATGGGCGTCTCTGCAGGCACTGTCAGAGTATCCATTCATCGCATCCGTCACCGCCTCACCCAGGAAATTTCCCGTTTATCGAACCTTTGATTTTTATACTATGAGCACACCCAAAACACCTCCCGCTCCACCTTCCTGGTGGTCACCTAAAGCAGGCATCTGGCTTGCCGTCCTCTTCGTCGGCGCTGCTGGATTTCCATACATCGCTTCCACCACCAAACTCCTGGCTGAAGGCAAGCCTGTGACGCTGGATGCAGTTAAAGATGTGGCGGAAAAGGACATGATGAAAAAAGAAAAAGAGCACGCCAAAGACGACGCCAAAAAGTATCGTGAAATCAAGAGCCTTGCTGTGGGTGCCGATGGCACCGTCTGGTCTGGTGGCAAGGCTGGCATCTTCCGCATGAAGGATGGTGCTTGGCAGGCTGTGCCGGGGTATGCAGATATCGAGGCCAAACAGATCTCCGTGGTCGGGAACGGTTCCGTCCTGGTGACTGGCAAGCAGGGCGTCTATCGTCATCAGGGCGATGCCTGGACCCAGGTTTATGAAGGCGAAGCGCATACGGCTGCTGAATCCGCTGACGGGACGCTCTACGTCACCACCAAAGAGGGGTTAAAGAAAAAAAGCCCTGGCGCTGAGTGGACGATGATGAGCGATGGATTTCCTGTGACGGAAGACAAGTGAGTTGATTTTTATCCCCCGTTACCCCCATGGCCTCAAACTGGAAACTCACCAATCGTGTCTGGCATGCCAATCTCGGTATGCTGGCCGCGATCACGCTGGGCATCATTGCCCTGTCGTGCCCGTTCATTGCTCATAAGTGGGAAGCTGGGAAGTTTCTAATGGAGATCCATTACGGCAAATTTCTGCCAGCGCAGACCCGGTGGATCTGGATTGATTCACAGGGACTCCTGCTAGGTTTTCTGGTGGTCTCGGGCGTGCTCATGCATCGGAAATCGGTCAAAAAAGCAGCCAGCACCGCCGCGGATGATCCGGCGGTGGCAGGGTCCTCTGTAACCATTCTCAGCCTGGGGGATGATGCCCCCGCTCTTGCCTTTGCCAATGGTGCTGAGCAGATCGGCCTGCGTGCTTTTCGGGGGCAGCCTGAAGCCTTGAAAAATCTGGACCTGACGCTGGAGCGGTGGTTAGTGCTCACGCATGGAGGAAGAACTGAGCCTGCCCATATCGCCTCGCTAACCGAAAGTGTTTCAGCGTTAAAAAAAGGCAGTTTAAAACGTCTGGAATTCGCGATTGAATCCGGCGCAGAAGCTCCCCTGGCAGATCTCATTGCCGCACTCACCGCCGCTGGTGCAAAAGCAATGAAACTGGATAAAAGCCCGGCGGCCTGGCAGCCTACCGTCATTGAGCATCTGCGCACTCAGTCGCCCACCCTAAAGGCTCGGCCCGCAGCTAAAGTCAGACCTGTGGTAAAACCTGCATCTGGTTTTACCGTGTTGGAAATCCTGATCACCATGGTGATCATCACGGTCCTCATTAGCGTGACGGCGAGCTCCTTCCAGTCTCTCAAACGCAAAGACGGTGTTCACGACGCGGCCTTGGAATTTGCCCAGATCCTGCGTGAGGCACGTCAGATGGCCAAGCGTCAAAATACACTGGTGAGAGTTGCACTGACAGCACCGGTGATGACGGGTGTGCTCAATGACTTTGGCCTTACTGAAGATGATCTCCGGCCGGGTTGTGGGGTCTATGCTTTCCGTGTTCCCGCGGATCAACTTGAGCCTGTTGCATTTACCCAGCCGACAACCGCCTTTGAAAAAAATGCCAGCTTGAGGGAGACCTCTCCGCTTACCCGCGTGCCACTGCCGCGCAGTCTCATTGGTGGATGGACGCAAGCACCTGGGCATGCAGGTTGGCACCGCTGGAATGAGCACGTATGGATTGGTGGACCTGTGATGGAGCAGTATCTGAAAGGGGACTTTGAAAGCTATTCGTCCCTGATGCTATACCAACCTTCCACCACGTGGGCTGCCGAGCGTAATGAGGATGACCGCAGCATCAGCCCTTTTTCCACGTATCCCCCTGAGATGCAGCGGACGCCCTATCGCCATCCCCCCCGTCCCACCGCACTGGCTCTGGCTGAAAGCGAAGAAGTAACACTGGACGATGGTACTCAGATTCCCGCCCAAGAGATCTGGGGCACGGCTCCTGTTGTCCAGTGGAGTGAGGTCAATTCAGAGAATGACCTGCCCATGGCAGCCGTTGACTTTACGCCCGAAGGACGCCTTGCCGGTACAGTGTTAACTGAGGTGGAGTTTCATTTCCGTCCGGGTCCTGAGCGCGAGCCGCTCTATAAAGTCATTATCCGCAGTCACGATGGGGAGGTTCACATCGAATGAATTTCTCCCGGACAGCTCTCGCGAAGATTGCCTCCACACGCCGCGCAGGTTTCAGTCTGACTGAAATCATGTTTGCCCTGGCTTTGGTGGCAGGCTCCGCGCTGCCTGTTTTGGGACTGCTGAGTGTGGGGCTGCTGGATGCCAAGGAGGCCGGGGACCACCGCCTGACGGCAAATCTTCGCAATACAGTCCACCAGCTTTTATGTGATCCCGCCTGGCCAGCAGAGGCTGTTGCCACGGGGGAATGGGATGCCATACGTTATTTTGACGATCAGGGCCGCATGATCGAGAACGCCCGCAAGGAGGAAGCCGCAGTGATCATGCGCATGAAGTCCCTGCCAGGCATGGGTTATCAAAGTGACTGGCTGGAAACCGTGCAAGTGACCTTCCAGTCAGGGGACCGTGAGGACATCGTCACCCGCACCCTGGTGCAGCGGCGCAAGAAGCCTCAGGGATGAGTTGAATCTGGCATGACCCACCACCTGCTATCCACGCAACGCCGTCATTCAACGGCGACTGCCGCAGCTGGATTCTCCCTGGTGGAGATGCTAGTGTCCACTGTGCTGACGGTTTTGATCTGTGTCTTGGTGGCAGAAATGTCCACGAACATGCTGGGCAGTGTAAGCTCAGCCAGCGGGAGGCTGACAGCGGCACAAAAGCTCGATCAACTGCGCCACATCCTGGGGGATGATCTGGCCCGGCTCCCACGCCTTGAGGACGGAGAAAAGAGGCTGCAAACCACCTCCGATGACCAGAAATGGACCATCGAGATCAACCTGCCTGCGCGGGCGGAGGTGCTGCGGCGTGAAGGCCGTGCCTGGCAGCAGGTGATTTATCATTGGGACCGCGAAAAGGCTCTGATTAGCCGTGTGATTCTGGATGCCGAAGGCGAGCTGTCCCAGCCAGAGATCATCCTCACTGGCGTCATTTCTTTCACGCCGGAATGGCTTGAAAACAGTGCTGTGGAAGAGGATGGCGAGAAGGACTGGACTCGCGCAGCGTTGCCAGCCATTTTACGCCTCAATGTGCGCCTGACCGATGTGTGGGAAGAGGGCAAGGCGGAGGAGCAGACAGCCCAGGCCAACCGGGTGCGTGACTTTGAATTGCTATTACCCGTGGGAGGCGGAGTCAGCCTGTGAAACGACTCCAATCTAAGCTTCCATTACGCAAAGGAGCCGCCTTATTATGGGTGCTCTTACTCTGTGGCTTCATGGCGGCTGTGGCTGTGGCTTTTTTAAGCAGCAGCAGCATTCAGAATAATGCCGCACGCCTGGATCAAGCGGACGTCCTAACTGATGAACTACTGCAAGCGGCCCAACAAGAAGTGTTGGCAAAATTGCACGAGGGTTTTTCGGTGGAGGTTTCCGGTGCTTACAAGGGACACGTGGCGGCAGCCCCAGGGCTGCTTGAGGTGAGGCGCTATTATACTCCGTGGAATCGTGGCACCCAGGTTGGGGCCGCAGCCTTCTTGGGCACGCCGGCCTCGCCCGCCCCGTTTTCGCAGCCATTCAGTTCCAAGTATGGCAAAAATCTGGCGAACCCTCGCTACATTCCTTTGTTCTCCTGGAAAACCTTTGCCCCGAGACTGAAAAATATCACAGTCAGAAACGGCAGTCCTGCGCGGACGAATCCTGATTACAATCCGTCTCTTTCCTTTAATCTCAATACTCCGCGCAACCCATTTACACCCGGGGCATGCCTGCTTTCAGGCGTCCCCGAAGAGTCCGAAGCCCTCATTCGTGAACGGATAGGAAAAGACTGGAGCGGTGACGGTTTTCGTATCGGCACGGGTCAAACCAGTGCTGAGCGCCCGGTCTGGGTGCAATGGATTCCCATCCTGAAAGATCCGGCCTTACCGGCAAGTGTGACCAATCCCATTATTGGTCGTTATGCATACTGGGTGGATCTCGAAAACACCAAACTGCATGTGGGTGAACCCATGCAGGATCTGCGGGAAACACGCCAGTATGCACGGCTCATCGGTGAGCCTGATGCAGTGGAAAAGGGTGGCTCGTGGTATGATCAAGGGGCCAGTTCTTCCATGCGTGCCCTGCGTCTGGCCCTGGAAGGCGGGCTGCCTGCGGTCGAGAAGGGGAGTGCAGGTTTCACTGCTCGCAACGGCAGTTCGGGCATTGGTTTTGCACCCGGTGCCGCTCAGGAGGCCCGGAACTCCTGGCTGGGATGGGTGGATGGGAGGCCTCCCATGGCTGCTGGTACGCGAGTGGTGGATTGGAGCTTTTTTTGCGCTCCCTGGCCACGTGGCTTTCAAGATTTCACCATTGGCACAATTTTGCAGAAGCGTTATCGCGAATGGGAAAACAGCCCGGCTGAAAAACCAGTTCACCCATGGCTTCTACGACTTCCGCAGACGAATGATGAATCAGACGAAACACAGGCTAAAGCTGCCCTCTTGACTCAAGTGGCCACGGCTGGGCTAACCAACTTTGGTCATGAAGAGGAGCTGGATCCTCTCGGCAGGCCTAAGCTGAGCCTGATGGAATTTCAGCTTGCAGCTACCGCCAACCGCAGCACCACCGTCTCCCTCACGTCCATCGAAGGCAGCACACTGTGGAAGCGTGTGACGGATGATGCCTATGCGGCTTGTTATTTCCCCGGTCTGCTGCCCATGAAAGGTGTCAAAAAATCATTGGCAGATAGCTTTAACCAGTTCGCCGGCACGGGCAATGCAGGCGGCAAATCCAATGGCAAGGCCGCGATGCTGCAAATGCTGGTGAATGTGGCGGAGGCGGCACAACCAGACACTGTGGCACCGGTCATTGATGCGGACAAGGGCATCGTCGGTGCGCGCTCCATGCCTTATGTGGCAGAGGTCAGCACACGCGCTCGCAGTGCCCTGTGGCTGTTGCCGGAGGATATCCGCTCTGATAAGGACGTGCTTCTCAAGCTGAATGCCCAAGGCGGATATGAGTTTAAACACCCCTATGAAAATGTTGAGCGTAACCTGCGCTTTTATGCCACGCACGTCACTGTGGACTTGTGTCTGGGGTTGGTGAATCCGAATCCGTTTGAGACTGAAATGTTCACCGGGGAGATTGAGGTGGACGTGGATTGGGGGCCGCTGCCCTCCACCGCTATCGTGAAAAAAGGCTGGCTGAAAGCGACTCTGGAAGGACAGTATGCGCTCACCCCCGAGGCAGGAAAAGACCCCAAGGCCGGGCGTGTAACCGGCCACGCAGTCAACATCCATCTGGGGGTGGTACCAGCTTCCATTCTCAATGACAACGCCCGTGCCAGTGCGCTACGTATCAAGGGATGGCGCATCCTGCGCAATGGGCAGGTCTGGCACCAAGTGCCCATCCGCCATCCTGGCGGCAGTGCCCCCCGCGAGTGGTGGCAGATGGCGGCCAGCGGTAACAATGCTGGCAGTCCCTCCAGTGCCAGTGATGATGAAAGCCTGCAATCATTGCATGCCTATACTGAAGGTGGATACCGTGCTGTTGGCTGGTTCACCAAGCGGACGATGGACAGCCTGATTCCCCAGACTCTATTTGTGACTGGATGGACAGGAGATGGGCAAAAAGATGCCCAGCTAAAGGAACGCGTGGAGTTTTGGGAAAACTTCACGCGCCGCACGGCAGTGCTTGAGCGTGTGGTCAGTTTGGATCCCGTGGTCGGTCATCGCACTGGCACGGCATCCCCTGCGGGCTTTTTCGGCAGCGGCCATTTTTATGGCATGCTAGGGCATACGTGGCGGCATGCCCCGGTGATGCCTCAGGTCGCCGACCTTCCCGCCGTCGCTCCTGCGAGTGGCCAGAAATTCCCGCCGTTGAAAGTCAAAAGCAGTACGGCTCAGCTATGGACTGTGCTGGCGGGAGGCTCGACAAGTCATAACGTACAGGTGCGCCAGCCTGGCGAAGACCGGCTGCGCAAAGGCAGTGTGAGCTGGGATATTCCCACCTGGACCACGCAGGCTGATGCGACCCTCTATGGAGGTGAATATCTGACTCAGGAATACGAGCAGGGCACGGCGAGCGAGGAGGAGGATGAGGAAGATGAAGACTTGGGCGAGCCTGGGCTTCCGGCTTCACTCACCGCCATTTATCTTTGTCCCGCCGTGGAAGGACCTGCGCCGCAGGGAAAGCTGCCCTTTTATGAACAAAAGGATGACGACGGTTTCACGATTAACTACAGTAAAGACGGCACAGCGGCCACTGCCTCTTTCAGAAGCATGGATGTGGAACTGGATGATGCTGGTAAAATCCCTGCAATTGATAAGGACTACATAAAACGTGGAGACAACAAAAAGGGACCACGTTCCTTCTTCTGCTCTGCGCCTCCCAAACGTCCATTCGTCTCCGTCGGTGAGATCGGCTTCTGTCACTCAGGCTTCCCGCAGACACCAATCCTGGTGGGGCCAGAAGAGGGCCGCACGGAATATCAGCTCAACAGTCCCCGCAATGGTCCGCCTATGCGCATGCTGCTGGATCTGCTGGCCGCCCCCCGGTTTACCAATGCTCTGGGCGGGACAGTTTCCGAAACTGAGTGGATGGGGGGGCAAGCTTCGACATCCTCTCACCGGCATGCCTGGAACGTTAATACCCTGATCGCCCATGATGACTACATGGCTCTGCGCCAGGGCGGAAGCACCCTGCTGGAACTGAAAAAAGAACAGAACCCCTCGACCCTGCCTGTGCATGCAGTTTGGTCGCCAAATGCCCAGGGCTTCGCCCGACGTGAAACGGGGGCAGACGGCTATCTGGGAAAAAATGCGGAGGATCTCGTCAAAAAAGATCCGGGGCATATTCAGGACCGTCATCTTCGTCCCGGCATCAACCTCAGTCGGCCATGGAACATGTGGTTAGGCGTCATAGCCGGAGACTTTACTCCCTCACGCTCTGGGGACAGCCTCTCCTGGGGGGCTGGCAATTCAGCGGGCCTTTTCTATGGGCCTGCTCTCATGACCTGGAGACCAGGCAAAGGCTCTGGCTCCGGTAGCAATGCGTGGGTGGACTTTAAAAGTCAGCTTCCTGGGCATGGACGTCTCCTGGCGCTGGGAGAAGATGGCCGCAAAGATGACAAGAACGAAAACGCAGATTACCTTAAAGGTCGCTTTGCCGCTGATCAAAACCTCGCGGCCCTGGACCCCAATTTGTCCTTTTATATGCCTGCTCATTTTGCTACCCGGATGAGCCTGGTGCCTATGCGCCACTTCATCAGTGATCTGGCTCTGGATTATCATCAAAACAATCATGAAAGCGATTGGCTGCGCCTGAAGACCGCCCTCAATCCAGGCATCGGTGGCCAGACTCCACCCGCGCCAGACGGCGAGCAGGACGCGGCAAAAAAATTAGCCGGTGCAGGTTTCCCCGGCGGGTATCATTCCACAGGTGTTTACTACCAGGCTCCCATGGCCCTCCTGACGAATCAAGCCGGTGTCAGTGCCAATGCTTTCACTGCTTACATCGTCGTTCAGTCATTGCGTGATCGGGGCAAAGCGCGATCTGGCGTTGCCAATTCCGGCATCGGACACTGCGACCCGGATGACGAAATCCTGGCAGAACGATGGGCCCGCGTCATCCTGGTCAAGAAACTGGTCGCCAACGCACCTCCTACTTTTGAAATCGTTTTTCGGGATATTGCCGGAAGATGATTGGCAACTTCACAACCTCTGGCGTGTAGCCTTGTCTTTTCTTGCTTGACGAGCGCCACAGGTCTCCGACCATCCGCGCACATGTTTTTCCTCACCCCTCGCTACCTGAAGCATGCAAAAATGCTGCACAAAGGCGTCACTCGTTTCATTGATTACAAGCGTGATCTGCTGCCGCCAGCCAAGCTGGAAGAAATCTGCGATCTGAGGCGCAGCCTGGAGGGGGCAATGAAGGCACGGGACAGGACGAGGCTGGCGGAACTCAATGAACAGATCAATAAAGTCTGTGAAAGGGCACTGCCGGAGGCGGCTCCTAGCGAAATTGGGGATAATGTCGAGGTGTTCTTTGTTGCGATCGTGATTGCGCTGGGCATCCGGGGATACATTGCACAGCCGTTTCAGATTCCAACAGGCTCCATGCAGCCGACTTTAAACGGCATCACCGCGCAAGCCACGGCGGAAGATCCTCGCCCAGGCTGGCTAGGCTACTTGGGGTCTTTTCTCACTAGCACCCGGCATATTCATGTGGTGTCCGATCATACAGGGTATCTGCGGGATCAGGACCCGGTGACGGAGCATAAGTTCCTGATCTTTCTGCCCTACAGCAAGCTCCACTTCAGGGACGGTCATGAGATCAAGATCATGGCTCCGAAAAGCCAGCTAACCAATCAACTGCATCTGGGCCGCAATATTCAATCCACATTAAAAGCGGGGGCCACGGATACACCGGACCGTCAGACCGATTATGACATCGCAGGCGGTGAATACATCAAGGAAGGGCAGCTTCTGGCCAGTGGCATTGTCAACAATGGAGACCATGTGCTGGTGGATAAATTTTCCTATCACTTCCGCACTCCTACGCGGGGGGAGGTTTTTGTATTCACGACCAAACACATCAATTCCATCGCCGTGCCTGCTGAACAAGGCTCACAGCATTACATCAAGCGCCTGGCCGGGGTGCCTGGAGATTACCTCGAAACCCGGCTGCCAGCGGGAGAAGAACTCTGGGAAGAACGCCCAGAATTTTGGAAACGGGAGAAATACCAATATCCGCAAAGGCTGTACGGTGAGCTCTGGCACAACGGAGTGAAGGCTCAGGAGCCTGGGTTTCAGAAGGTCATGTCGGGCAAGGATGGCTACAACGGATACACCCTGATCAATGGCCGGACGATGAAAGTGAAGTTGGAAGACCGAAACGGTGAGGGCACCTATTACGCGATGGGCGATAACAGCGCCAACAGCTCAGATTCCCGCTATTGGGGGCCAGTGCCAGAGCGCAATCTTGTGGGACCTGCACTCTTTTGTTATTGGCCGCTGACGAAGCATTGGGGACGGATTAAGTAAGAGAGTCAGCCTCTATCACTCCTCCAGTTTCACGTCGCCCTTTGTTGGCTCCACAAGTTGGGTGCGAATGAGGTCGTAGGAACCGCCTTGCGTGTATGCATGCATGTATAGGCGCTGTTTTCTGCGTTCCAAATTTTCGCGGACGATGACAAGCTGTTTGAAATCCACACGATCCTGGAAGTCGGAGAACCAGTAAAGGCCATCGGCGTTGCGGACTTTGTCGTTCAGCAGGGCCAGCCAGGTATAACCAAGGCCGGTGTTGTGGATGAAGTAGGTCTGAGGCCGTTTCGAGAGCAGCCGGAAGATGGATTCGCTCTGGATACTTTGGCTGGGATCAATACGATACTTGCGCGTTTCCGATAGGGTGGCCCCGCCAAGACGCCAGAATTTTTCAAACTCCACGCTGGAGGTTGAATAGACCTCATCTCCATCCAGGCCACCGGGCGGAGGGGACTCAATGCCACAGCCGAAGTAGAGGATGACGATGCTGCCTTTAGACATGCGGTCCACCTCCGCGATGACGCGTGGCAGATGAGGGGCCATGGAGGTGGAAACATCCAGGATGAGAGCCAGGCGCTTGGCCTTGATCTCCATGCCAAACATGGAAAAGGGCTGAAAAACCATGCCGCTCTGGCTGCCGAGTCCCATGCTTTTTCCAAAGCCACCTCCTGCTCCCCCCAATCCCATGCCCGCAGTGAGCTTGCCTCCAGAGAGGTCACGAGACTGTGGTAAATCCATGAGGTCCGGCACTTCATCCGGTAGAACGATGTCCGAGATGGAACCCACCGCGGCGAGCTTTCGGGCTGGCATTGCCTTCTTGAGCCAGGGGCTTTTTTTCTGCTGGATCTTGTGCTCCAGCGCTTGTGAAGCGGCGGCACCTTGTTGGCTACCCCCTGGAATGAAATCCACCTGCGGCTCCCGAATTTGATTAACGACAAAGGTCGCACCTCCAATCAAGAGCAAAGCGTGGATGCCAACGCTAAGACTGAGGGCCTGCCCTCCCCAGCGCTGCCATTTTTCCATCCAGGGGCCAGGAGGCACGGAGGGAGGCGATGCCTCTTTCGCTGCTGAGGATGTAGTATCTGTGGGAGGGGTTTCCTTCTTTGAGGATTCTGGGGTGGGAGAGCTTGTTTCATCTGGGGATGATTTATCAGATGAAGAGGGTGTTGGCTCTGGCTTGGCAGCGGGTTCAGATGCTGCTTCGGCGGGTGGGTTTTCTTGCGCTATTTCCTCTGGTATGTCGGGTGGCGAAGGAGGCACCTCTTCGGGCTGGATTGATTCGCTGCCTTCCTCAGAGGTCGGTGGAGGCGTTTCCTCAGCCTGGGGCGCACGTCTGCCGACGACCGTTCGACGTGGGGCAGGGCGGGGGACTGGCGCGGGGGCTTCGGATTGGGGGGGCCAGTGTTTCCAGTCATTGGCCAAAGATTCTGCGATTTCTGGACTCTGGATCAGTTCATGCCAATCATCTGAAAGTGAAGGAGGCTCATCCGGTTGATGATGATCTTGTTCGTTCGTTCGGTTTTCTGCGGGAGCTTCAGAGGGCTGTTCCGCAGGAGCTGGCTGGGCTGTCGTGCGGGGGCCGATGCGTGTCTGTTGTCGGCGGGGAGGTGGCTGCCGGGAAAAATCATGCGGTGAATGGCCTTCTTCGATGACCCCATCGGCGGTCGGCAGCTGGCTGAAGTCATCGGATGAATCGTGAAGAGACATGGGGCACTATG
The DNA here is from genome assembly GCF_004364345.1 of Prosthecobacter fusiformis. Taxonomy (NCBI): domain Bacteria; kingdom Pseudomonadati; phylum Verrucomicrobiota; class Verrucomicrobiia; order Verrucomicrobiales; family Verrucomicrobiaceae; genus Prosthecobacter; species Prosthecobacter fusiformis. Next base: position 60,187 of record NZ_SOCA01000005.1, read on the forward strand.
AAAATTAAATAAACCAGCAGCTCAAGAAATGACGGATCGGCCCCCTGCCCGCAAGCTTTTCATCAATCACTTGGCGCGTTTGAGGATGGAACGGATGACGGTGTAATTTCTTGTCCGGTTTTGGACCTACGTGTGAGATACTCTGGAACCATGAATACGCATGAGACACGAGCCGCGCAGCTTTTCCTCACCCATCACGACTTTGTGAAGGGGGTGGCGCTGAAGTATGCTCCGTGGCCAGGGTTGATGGAGGACATAGCCCAGCAGGTATTTTTAGAATTCATGGCCAAGGAAGAGCGTTGGGATCTGGAAAATGACCTCTGCCCCCTGTTGGCCACCATGACCCGCCATGTGGCGATGCGTTTGTGGCGCGACCGCACCAAGTCGCGTCCAGAAGTTGTGCAGAAGCTGGCAGACCACATCCGCCTCCTGGCCGAGGAAAGTGAATTGCCGCCCAGGTATGAGGAGGAGGTGGCACTGCTGCGAGGCTGCCTGCAAAAGCTTCCGGAAAAAAGCCGGGAACTCATCCAACTCTATTATTACAGCGATATTGGCACACCACAGATCGCCGAACAGATGGAAATGAAAGCAGATACGGTCTGCCGTGCCCTGTCCCGCGTAAGGGATAAACTTCGCGAATGCATCCAGCGTCAGATTCAGCAAGGAGGTGTGGCCCATGTCTGAGTTATCTCATGATCCTGAGGTGCTGATTCAGCACTACCTTGAAGACCGGCTGACGGAGGATGAAGCGGCCCTTCTGCTGGAGCTTTTACAAAAGCCAGCTCTAGGAGAAGCCGATCCGCTGCATGAAAAGCTGCTGCATCAGCTCTCAATGGATGCCATGCTGCGGGAGGTAAAAGCCGCTGCATCCACTTCCACTGGACCGGTGATTTTACCGGCGGCACCGAGTGCAAAAACGAAAGCCCGCTTTAGCTTCACCACACTCACCTCAGTGGCAGCAGTGGCTGCGTGCATCACTCTGGCGTTAACGTGGCTCTTTGTTTTTACCCGCCAGCTTCCTTCCATGGCGGATGCGGAGGATACGACAGCAGCCGTGGCCGTACTATCACGAGGGGTAAATCTGGAGTGGCAAGGGGAGTCGCATACGCCGGGCAGTCCACTAAGTCCAGGCTGGCTCAGGCTCGAGTCAGGCCTGGCACAGATTGAATTTTATCAGGGAGCACGTGTCACCCTGGAGGGCCCGGCGGCATTTCGACTGGTCTCTTCCAGCCAGGCGTATTGTACCGCAGGCAAACTGAGCGTGCATGTGCCACCGCAGGCCAAAGGCTTTCGCATTGATACTCCGAAGGGAACCATCGTCGATCTGGGCACAGACTTTGGTCTGGACCTCAACGTGCCGACTGCCGAACTGCATGTCTTTAAGGGGGAAGTGGAACTGCATGCCACAGGCGCAGCCATGAAACCGCTGTATGAAGGGCAGGGGATGACCTTGGGAGATGAAAACCAAGCCTTCACGGCCAATCAGGCTGCTTTTGCATCCCTCAATACCGTCGATGAACGTACTGCGGAATCCCAACGACTGGCCTTTGAAAGCTGGCTGTCCAGCAGACCTGAGTGGAATAATGAGGCCTCATTGCAAATGCGGTTAGACTTTCAAGATCCCGTCGGCACCCGCTCCCTGCGGAATCACGCAGTAAAGGCGCCGCAGGTGCCTGCTGGAAGCATCGTCGGCTGTGACTGGACAGAGGGGCGCTGGCCTGGCAAACGAGCTCTGGAGTTCCGCAATGTGAGTGACCGGGTGCGGCTCAGCATTCCAGGGGAACACGAGGCCATAACCCTCTGCGCATGGGTGCGGGTGCATGGTCTGGACCGTCCTTTCAATTCACTGTTCATGGCCGAAGGTTATGCGGATGGGGCTATCCACTGGCAGATTACGCGGGATGGGAAGCTGCGGCTAGGCATTGCAGGCAGGGATGGGCATCCTTCGCGTGACCATGATACGCCCGCCCTTTTTAAACCGGAGCGGTTTGGCCAATGGATGCACTTGGCCACAGTCATAGATCCCGTAGCCAAGGAAATCCGTCATTATCTAAACGGCGAAGAGGTCGCACGTGTACCCTGGCTTCATGTCTTTCCAGTACGGCCTGGCTTAGCGGACCTGGGCAACTGGAATGACGGGGGCCGCAGTGACCGTGTGGCCATCCGGAATTTCAGCGGAACGATGGATGAATTCATGCTCTTTTCCCGTGTGTTGACAGAGCAGGAAATTGCAAAGCTGGCCCGGTGATTAGACACAAGCCGGGGCACTGATTTATCAATCCTTTGTTAGGTTAATCTGCCAGCATCTCACGAATGTCTTCGGCTCTCAATCCTTCCTCCCTTAACGTGCGCAGTGATCGGGCATCGTCACGCTTGGCCAGGCGTCTGCCGTTTCCATCCAGGATTAGACGATGATGATGCCAGCGGGGGACAGGCAGATGCAAGAGTTCCTGGAGCAATCGATGCAGGTGAGAGGCGGCAAAAAGATCCTCCCCGCGTGTCACCAGTGTGATGCCTTGCAGCGCATCATCCACAACCACGGCCAGATGATAGCTGGCAGGTGTGTCTTTGCGTGCCAGTACCACATCTCCAAAGATGGACGGAGTCGCCAGTTGCACCCCACAGGCTGCATCCTCCCAAAACAGCTCCTTATGAACGAAGGAGGCTGCTTTTTCAACATTCAGACGCATTGCGTAGGGGATACCTTTCGCGATCATGTCCTGCTGCTGGCTCATTGGGCGGCTACGGCAGGTGCCAGGATAAAGCGCACCATCAGGCCCATGCGGAGCCTGCCCAGCGCGGGCGATTTCCTCCTGAATTTCCTTCCTGGTGCAAAAGCAGGGATACAGCAGCCCGAGCGCTTTCAACTGCTGTAGTGCAGCCTGATAATCTTCGGCATGGTCAGACTGCCGTCGCACAGGTTGCTCCCAGTGCAGGCCAAGCCAGGATAGATCTTCAAATAAGGCCTTTTCGTATTCAGGCCGTGAGCGGGTGGCATCAATGTCCTCCAGGCGGATCAAAAAGCGGCCATCCTGTTGACTGGCCTGCTCGGCAGCAAACAGGGCTGCGTAGGCATGTCCGAGGTGTAGCCATCCGGTGGGGCTGGGGGCAAAACGCGTGACTACAGGCATGGCTGGAGAGGCATCATGCAGGAAAGTATTGCGGCTTCAATCGCTATCCCTTCCAGCCGGTTCGTTTGAACCGTGTGCTACACCGATGCCAGGTCAAGAAACCTCGGCGGGTACCGGTGGCAGCAGTTCCTCACGCTTCATGAGATCGCGCACACGCAGCAGCAGAAGTTCACCTTTAGGCGTGTTGCAAATCTCACCCAGGAAAGGCGTCACACGGTCCATTTCAGCAATGGTGCTGTGCACGAGGCTGGCCAGGATGCGTTCATCGTAACGATGAGGCGGAAAGATGTTGGAGATGCGGAACATGACCTCTCCACTATCCCAATCGAGCTCAAAATTGCCGAGGTTCAGCTCCTTGTTCGTTCGCATCAGCAGCTCGGCCACTTGCAGTCGATGCGAAGGTGGGACCTTCATTGAAGCCGTGGCGACCACGCTGGCGATATGGGCTGTGCCATAGACCTGCACGTGCAGAGGAACCTTGGTATGATGAGCCTCGAAATCAGACTCGATGACCTCCATGCCAGGAACTTCGCGATAATGCCAACCTTGCGATTTGAAGGTGGTGAGTGTGGCTGCGTAAAGGGCGGACATCCGTGTACCTGAAACTTCAAATTCAGAACCATTCACTTGGAATGGTCGGGGCGGCCAGATTCGAACTGACGACTTCTTGCTCCCAAAGCAAGCGCTCTACCAGGCTGAGCTACGCCCCGTGATGCTCGCGGGGCCTTGATGGCTGCGAGCGGGTCGAGATAATGGTCCACGTTCTGATAAGCGCAACTTAAATTCATGTTCTTTTGATGAATTTGCGCGTGAAGCGAATTCGGTGCTTCGTTTGCTCCTTCCCAACTATGAAAAGGCTGTCTCTTGTCTCCTCTCTCCTGCTCAGCATCGCCGCACTTGCGCCTGCTGCGGAACCTGTCGTCATCAAGCTCTGGCCGAAAGGTGCTCCTGAGGCCGAGGGTTTTAAAATCGAACCCGAAGCCGAAATCAAACGCGAGAAAGATGATGGTGTGAAGCGTCTGGGAAATGTCTCAGATCCCACCATCACCATCTACCCAGCGGAAAATCCCAACGGAACAGCCGTTCTTGTTTGTCCCGGCGGTGGTTATGGCATCCTGGCCATTGAGCATGAGGGCACGCAGGTATGTGATTATCTGAAGACGATCGGTGTGACGCCCGTGCTGCTGAAATACCGTGTGCCGCGCCGCGACCCCACAGACCCTAGCCGCGTTCCCCTGCAGGATACCCAGCGTGCCATGGGCATCCTGCGCCATCGGGCGGCTGAGTTTGGCATCCAGCCTGACCGCATTGGCATCCTGGGGTTTTCCGCTGGTGGCCACCTCAGCATCATGACCGCCCTGCATGCCAATGAACGCACCTATGAGCAAGACCCAGCCCTGGACGTCGAGGATGCGACCCCGAATTTTGCGGTTCCTGTCTATCCTGCCTACCTCGTGGAGAAGGAGAATGCCTTTCAACTGGTGCCTGAAATTAAGATCAGTGCCAAAGCCCCGCCGATGTGTCTCATCCACGCTCATGATGATCCCCACAGTGCCGGAGGTAGTGCCCTTATTTACCTCGAATACAAGAAGAACAACATTCCCTGCGAAGTGCACATCTACAGCACCGGTGGCCACGGCTTTGGCATGAAGAAAAACGGGCTTCCCGTCAATGACTGGCTGCTCCGCGTGGCCGAATGGATGCCGACATTGACGAAGGCAAAGTAATTGGATTCAGCCATTATCCTCAAAGGACAATTCACAGGCCTGCTGCACGCCGCAGCAGGCCTGTTGTATTTTAGTGTCCACCTTTCAACAGGACAAAGCCAACGATGACCAGGATAGGCAGTAGAACTGGGATGGAAAACTGCCACATGTAGCGGAGGAAATCCGGTGTATAGACCTTGGATTTTTCGGCAATGGCTTTGACCATGAAATTGGGGCCGTTACCGATATAGCTCCCAGCTCCAAAGAAGACGGCACCCAGGGAGATGGCCATGAGGATGTGAGGATGGCTTCCGGCGAATGCCAGGACATCAGCAGGGGAATCGACGGAAAGATGTTCGCTACCCATGGCGGCAGCCAGAAAGCTAAGATACGTCGGCGCATTATCCAGGAAGGCGGACAGTGCTCCTGTCGCAAAGTAATACCCAATGGGAGTGCTGATTTGGACAGCTTCACCGCTCTGCAAAATCTGCAGGGCAGGGATCATGGTGAGGAAGATACCGATGAACAGGTAACCCACTTCTTTGACCGGGCCGAAATTGAAATCATTGGCTTCATGCACTGGTGCTTTGGTGGTGTAATAGGAAGCGACAGCAGCCAGGATCATGACGATGGCAGGCACGCTCAGCACTCCGCCGAATACGGTGTCCTGGAGGTTTTTTGGCAGGAAGACCGCCACCAGCACCAGCCCCAGGAAAACCAGATTGGGCAGACCACGGATATAAAAGTGCTCTTCGGCGGTTTCTTTTTCCCGCACTTCCTTGGGAGCACGGCGAAAGTTCAGCGTATCCACCACAAAAAAGGTGGCGAGCAGCATCGCAATCGCTAAGAGCCAGCCGTTCCAGCAATGTTCCAGCACCCATCCGAATGGCACCCCACGCAAAAAACCAAGGAACAGGGGAGGATCACCGATAGGAGTCAGGCATCCGCCGACATTACTGACGATGAAGATAAAAAAGACAACGTGGAAACCGGTGATGCGGTACTTGTTCATCTTGATCCATGGTCTGACCATCAGCATGGAGGCACCGGTGGTACCAATGAAATTGGCCAGCACGGCTCCGATTGCCAAAAAGACCGTGTTGCGCAAAGGCGTGGCCTCTCCTTTGACCCGAATGTTAATGCCGCCAGAGATGACGAAAAGAGAACCCACCAGAGCCATGAAACTGACATATTCATGGGCTGCATGCTGAAGCGGATGCCAGTCCCCCTGCACAGCTACATAATACATAGCTGTTATGAGCCCCAGGCCGACGGCTACCTTCGGATAATGATGCTCCCAAAAATGGGCGGCTAATAGGGGCATTAACGCGATGCACAGCAACAGGAGGATGAAGGGGGCTACGGTCCAATAAGGCGGCAGTGAGGCCTGAACATCAGCGGTGGCGGCGAGGAGTGGAAGCATCGATAGTGGATAAAGAGTGGTGAGGCTGGATTCCGCAAGCGTTCTGTGCACAGACTGTGCCTGCAACAAAGAATCAGAATGACAAATGCCCCTGGGGATGCCCCTATTGGCAAGCATGAATGCCCCTGCCAGCGCCGTTCCCCTGGTCGCCACCGATGTCCACCGCACCTATACCCTGGGAGGTCATCAACTGCCTGTGCTCCAGGGAGTAAATCTGGAGGTCGCTGCCGGAGAAAAAGTCTTCCTTTGTGGTCAGTCTGGTGCGGGCAAGACGACTTTGCTTTATGTCCTGGGTGGCTTGGAACGCCCCACGGTCGGCGATGTACTGGTCCATGGCAAATCTCTTTACCATGGTGCGGCCAAGGCTCGCGCCCAGATGCGCAACCAGACCATGGGTTTCGTTTTCCAGCACTACTTCCTGCTACCAGAGCTGACAGCACTGGAAAACGTTTTGCTCCCTGCCATGATCGGTGGTCGCAAGCTGGAGTCGCGCGCACGTGAACTCCTGGACAAAGTCGGACTGACACCACGCATTGACCACCTGCCCACGGAGCTTTCCGGTGGCGAACAGCAGCGTGTGGCCATTGCTCGTGCCTTGATCAATGACCCAGGCATCCTCTACGCCGATGAGCCGACAGGAAACCTGGATGCCAGCACCGGTATGGGCGTCATGGATATGCTCATTCAAGTGGTGGAGGAATCCAAAAAAACACTGGTGGTGGTCACCCACGATCAGCAGATGGCCAAACGCGGAGACCGGCGACTTTTGCTGAAGCAAGGCAAATTGGAGGAGGGCTGAGCCTGATCTGTCAGGTAGAACTTAAGTCCTTTCCATGTTCCAGCTTGTGTCATTTTGAGACACCGCTGTAACATGAGGCATGAGCTTGCACCGCCGCGCCTTTCTCCGCAATCTTAGCCTTAGTGCACTCGGTTTCTACCTTCCTCAGGGTATCGCCGCAAAGGCAGGGCCAGTGCATGAAAGACTGCCACGGGGCACACCTGAAAGCCAGGGTGTCTCTTCCGAAGCCATCTTGGCTTTTCTTGATGCCGTCGAAAAAAACGACTTCGAACTCCACAGTTTCATGATGCTGCGCCATGGCAACGTCATTGCTGAAGGCTGGTGGGATCCCTATGGGCCGGAGTTTGTGCACGCCATGTACTCCATGAGCAAAAGCTTCACCTCCACTGCTGTCGGCTTTGCAGTTGCTGAAGGCAAGATCAGTGTGGAAGACAAAGTGGTCTCCTTTTTCCCAGATGACCTGCCTGAAAGAGTGAGTGAGAACCTGGCCGCGCTACGCATCAAGGACCTTCTGACCATGTCCGTTGGCAATGAAAAGGAGCCCACCCAACCTGTGGTCAAATCTGAAAACTGGGTGCGAACTTTTTTGGCGCAAAACCTTATTCATCAACCAGGGACCGTTTTCATGTATAACAGCGCGGCCACTTACATGTGCTCCGCCATCGTCCAAAAAGTGACGGGCGAGAAGATGATCGATTACCTCACCCCGCGTTTGTTTGCGCCCCTGGGCATTATTGGCATGAAGTGGGAAACTTGCCCGCTGGGGATTAATACGGGAGGCTGGGGACTGAGTATCCAAAGCGAAGGGATGGCAAAATTCGGCCAGCTTTACCTGCAAAAAGGCCAGTGGAATGGCAAACAGATCCTGCCTGCCTCATGGATTGAAGATGCGACTACACTCCATATTCAGCAGAGTGGCGAGGACAAGCCTGACCGTCCTAAAGCTAAGAATGACTGGCTACAAGGATATGGCTACCAATTTTGGCGCTGCCAGCATGGGCACTATCGTGGGGACGGTGCCTTTGGTCAGTTCACCATCGTTTTGCCTGAGTATGAGGCAGTTATCGTGATGACCAGTGAAAACAAAAATATGCAGGGCCAGCTCGATCTCGTCTGGGAACATCTGCTGCCAGCCATGAAGGGTAAAAGCACAGAACAGGATACAGGGCTGGCTGCCCGGCTGAAAGAACTCAAACTGATTCCTGTTGAAGGCAGCGCCGAGTCCCCGCATAGCCTGCGCATCTCAGGAAAGACCATTGCTCTTGAGCCGAACGTAAACGGATTCACCACAGCCGGGTTCACGTTTGGAAAAACGGATTGTACATTGACCCTGAGCGGTGGTGAAGGTGCCCCTATTGTTATCACATCAGGGATGACGAACTGGCATCACAGCACGGTCATCATTCCGGATGGCATTCCCCGACTCATTTCTGGTGGAAGGCCAAAGGAACCCTTGCCCTCAAAGCTGGCTGCTAGCGCTGCCTGGAATGGAGACACACTCAACATGATGTGGCGTTATTACGAAACCCCTCATCACGATCACGTCACCTGTGAGTTTCAAGACAACGTGGTCACCATTCGATTCCTCAGCAGCATTGCCGCGATGAAACCAAACTCCAAAGACTATCGCCTTCAGCTAGTAGGCAGGATGGACTGAGAGTTATCTCACCCTCGCCGGACTGTTGGACCCTATGCTTTATACCGCGAAGGCTACCTTTTAGCCCTGCACCTTGTTAAAAGTCAGCAGACGCGTGAAAGCACCAGCAGCTGATGAAATCTTCTCTGCCGGGTCTCTTTTGCCTTTGCTTTTGGCGATAGATTCAGGGACGGCGGGTCCGATTTTCAACTCCTCAGCGCGGCTAGGTTTGCGCTTGTTGTTAGACTGGGAAACCTTTGCGGGAGCTTCTACCGGGGTGGGGGCCACTTGGACCGTTTTGGACTTGCCACGTGACCAGGGAAGAAAGGAGAACAGGGAATATTTACCCACTTGTTCATCCATGACTGGGATCGGACCACTTGGAACAGGAGCAGCTTTAGCCGCAGCCATCGCAGCTGCCTTTTCAGGCGTTTGTGTCCTTGGATCCACCTGGGCGGAAGCAAGCACCGGAGTTTCCATCGGTAGTGTCACTGGAGTTGGGACTACCTGAGGAACTGTGACAGGAGCTTTTTTGACGGTCTCTGTTTTCTTACCACCAGGCAGATGATCCTTGGTGATGACGACCTTGGCCCCAACACCCAGGTCATTGAAAACATCCACAACATCCTTCATGCCCATGCGGATGCAGCCATAGCTAGCGGGTTGTCCCAGGCGGTTTTCCTCAGTGGTACCATGGATGTAAATGTAGCGACGCATGGCATTGCGGTTGCTACTTTCCAGACCGCGAAGCCAAAGGATGCGCGAAACGATAGGATCACGACCTGGTGCATTTGGCTTGAGCACCTCTCCATTCCAGGACCGGCTTTTCAATACGGCTCCTGGAGGCAATCCCTGACCGATTTTGGCAATGATCTCATGTTTCCCAGTCGGTGTCCGGTAACTGTTCGGCTGGTCGCCCAAACCAAATTTGGAGGTGGAGACAACGTACTGCTTTTTCAGTACACCTTCATGGTACAGGCCCATCCGTTGATCGGCAACACTGACTACCACTTCAGACTTCGGTGAGGAAGTGCAATGGCTCAAAAAGGCTCCTGCCACGAGCGCCAGACCCAGCCTGACGATCCCTGGCCGGGCGCTGTTCATACGCGGGAGAGAGATAAAAGAGAGCATTGTTATAAACCTTAATAGATGTTAAAGAATCTGCAATCGCCATTTAAGGGAACTTCAGTGACGAAAAAATCTTTCAAAATTGGCATATCCACTTGGAGCCAGTGCAATGTGCCTGCCAAGTGGACATGGTTTTTCTAGCAAGTGGGGCATTTGTCTTTTGGATCTTTCTCGCCATGCTCCCCGGAATGACCCGAGAAGCAGCCGCCCAAATCCTCGAACGCATTGCTCTTTTGCTAGAACTCAAAGGAGAAAATCCGTTCAAAATCCGCGCCTATAAAACAGGTGCCGAAGTGGTGGAAAGCTATCCCGGCGATATCATGCAACTGGCGGCAGAACAAAAGCTCTCAGGAATCAAGGGCATCGGCGACGCACTTCGCGACAAGCTCTATGAAATGGCTACCACGGGAAAACTCGAATTCTTCGATAATCTCCGGGCTGAATTTCCTGAAACCCTGTTCGAACTTTTCGAAGTACAGGGTCTGGGGCCGAAGAAAATTGCGGCGTTGTATGCGGAACTGGGCGTTGGCTCAATCGCAGATTTGAAGCGCGCTTGTGAAAGTGGAGAAGCGGCAAAGCTTAGCGGTTTTGGTGGAAAAACCGTGGTCAAAATTCTGGAAAGCCTGGCCTTCCGTGATGAGCATGCTTCGGAGTTTCGCGTGGACCAAGTGTATGGGCTGGCTCTCGCTATTCTGGAGGCTTTGCGTGCGCATCCGGCCGTTTCCCGTGCAGAGGTTTGTGGCAGCTTCCGTCGGGGTAAAGAAACGGTCCATGACCTAGATTTCCTTTGCGCGACGAAAAAGCCGGAAGAGGTCATCGCCGATTTTGTCGGGCTGCCGATGTTCGAAAAGGTCATCGCCCAGGGTGGCACCAAGGCCAGTGTTTATGCCGCCAATGGCGTCCAATGTGACCTGCGGGCGGTAAGCAGCAAAGAGTTCCCGTTTGCTCTCAACTATTTCACCGGTAGCAAAGAGCACAATGTGGTGATGCGCCAGCGCGCCCTGGATCAAGGCTGGTCTCTCAATGAATACGCCTTCACCCCAGTGGAGGGAAAGGCTGGGCCTGTCATTCCTGCGGTGCACGATGAGGCGGATATTTACCGTGCGCTGGGCATGGATTACATCGAGCCTGAACTCCGGGAAAATGCGGGTGAATTTGATGCCGCCGAGCAGGGGCATCTGCCACATCTCATCCTGCTGGAAAATCTGCGCGGAGTCTTCCACAACCACACCACTGCCAGCGATGGCATGGCCAGCCTGCTGGAGATGGCCGATGCAGCCCAGGAACTGGGCATGCAATACCTGGGCATTGCGGACCATAGTAAAAGCAGCTTCCAGGCGAACGGTCTCAGCGAAGAACGCCTGCGTGCCCAGATCGCTGAAATCCGTGAACTGAATGAAAAATTCGAGGGGCATTTTCGCATCTTTGCCGGTACCGAGGTGGACATCCTCAAAGACGGCTCCCTGGACTTCAGTGATGAGCTTCTTTCGGAACTGGACTACTGCGTGGCCAGTGTACACAACGTCTTCAACCTGCCTGAGGCTGAAATGACCCGGCGCATCATCCGGGCGATGGAAAATCCGCACGTCACCATGCTCGGTCACGTTACGGGCCGCCTCCTGTTGCAGCGCCCTGCCTATGCTGTGAACATCCCCGCCATCATTGATGCTGCGGCGGAGACGGGCACCATCATTGAGCTCAATGCCAGTGCATGGCGCTTGGACATGGACTGGCGCTGGTGGCGGCTGGCGAAGGAAAAAGGCGTGAAGTGCAGCATCAACCCAGATGCCCACAGCACTCGCGGCCTGGAGGATGTCCTCTATGGAGTCCGTGCTGCCCGCAAAGGCTGGTTGACGAAAAAAGATGTCATCAATTGCCTGCCTCTGGGCGAGGTGGAGAAGGCACTGATGAAGGGAAAAATCCGGTAGCGTAATGTCTCTTTTGAGACAGCTCCGTCTTTTTACTCTGCAAAGCGAATTACATACTCGCCCTGCTTGTGCATGTTTTCATGATCACGAGCACGGATTTCGAGGTAATTAGGATCGTTTTTGATCCAGTCCACTTGGCGGAGCAGCTTATCCCGTTCCGCCTTCAGACTGTCACGCTGGGCCTGCATGGAGGCCAGTTTGCCGCGCATGGCATTTTGTTCCGCCAGCGGTTTTTTATAAACAGCGATGACGACTGGCACCGCCAGGAGCAGGAGGCAAAATTTACCCAGACGTACCAGCGCCCGCAGCCATCGGTCAAGATGCTGCGGCTTGGCGTGATCAGTGTTAAATTCGCGGTATTCCATGGCGGTGCCGTCGTGCGACGTTGTTGGTTAGACCTTCATACGGCCACCGAAGATCGCGTTTTCACCCAGTTCCTGCTCGATGCGGAGAAGCTGGTTGTACTTGGCGATACGGTCGCTGCGGGAAAGGGAACCGGTCTTGATCTGGCCGCAGTTCGTGGCGACGGCGAGGTCAGCGATGGTGTAGTCTTCGGTCTCACCGGAGCGGTGGCTCATGACGGCAGTGTAACCATGGCGGTGAGCCAGGTCCACAGCATCCAGAGTCTCAGTCAGGGAACCGATCTGGTTCACCTTCACGAGGATGGAGTTGGCGATACCCTGGTCAATGCCCTTCTGGAGGAACTTCGTGTTCGTCACGAAAAGATCGTCACCCACGAGCTGCGTCGTGCCGCCCAGTTCCTTGGAAAGAGTTGCCCATCCGTCCCAGTCGTTTTCAGCACAGCCGTCTTCGATGGAGATGATCGGGAAGTCCTTCTTCAGCTCAGCGTAGTAGGCCACCAGTTCAGCCGCAGTGCGCTCGGACTTGTCGCTCTTCTTGAAGACATACTTGTTCTTGGCCTTGTCGTAGAATTCGGAGGAAGCCACGTCCAGGGCGATGAAGATATCTTCACCCATTTTGTAACCAGCCTTTTCAATCGCCTGGGCGATCACTTCCAGCGCATGGTGGGCGCTCTTCAGCGTTGGAGCGAAGCCACCTTCGTCACCGACGGCAGTATTCAGGCCCAGGTCATGAAGAATCTTCTTCAGGGCGTGGAACACTTCAGCACCGTAGCGGAGAGCTTCGGAGAAAGTTGGAGCGCCTTTCGGCATGATCATGAATTCCTGGAAATCGATCGGTGCATCCGAGTGAGCACCACCGTTGATGATGTTCATCATCGGCACGGGGAGTACCTTGGCGTTAGGGCCGCCGATGTACTTGTAAAGAGGCTGGCCCATGGCGGTTGCAGCGGCCTTGGCCACAGCGAGGGAGGCACCCAGGATCGCGTTGGCACCCAGCTTGGATTTCGTCGGAGTGCCGTCCACTTCCAGCATGGCCTTGTCGATGGAGACCTGGTCAGCAGCGTTGCTGCCGATGATCGCATCGGCGATCTCGTTGTTCACGGCGTCCACGGCCTTCAGTACGCCTTTGCCAAGGTAGCGCTTCTTGTCGCCATCGCGCAGTTCCAGGGCTTCGTGTTCGCCAGTGCTGGCACCGCTTGGCACCGCAGCGCGGCCGATGGCACCACCGTCCAGATGGACATCCACTTCAACGGTTGGGTTGCCACGGGAGTCCAGGACTTCACGTGCGATGACTTCTACAATGGTAAGGTCGTCCATGTTTTGATTTAATTAAGTATGCTTAAGCTTCGGGATTTTTACAAGCGTGCTTCTGAGAATCCACGTTTGAAGCGTTCTGATAGCAGGAAACGCACCCGTCTCAACCGGAGATGTGGGGGCAAATCAAAGCTTTTGCCCGCCAGTCGCGTTGTAAAGCGGGAGGAAATCCAGCCTTTTCTCCTCCGTTAGCCCTCCGCATTCATCCTCCGCATGCAAGGTTTTCATAGCACGGGACCTCACATGAGAGTTGCACGCTGGCAGGGGCCATGCTCCTTAGGCCCGCCATGAGCACAACAAGCAGCCACTGGGACCGTTTTCAAAAATTCTTCGTCCGCTATCCGCAGATGGGGTTCTCCATTGATATCAGCCGCATGTCTTTTGAAGACGGGCTTTTTGAATCACAGGCAGCCTCAGTCGAAAAGGCTTTCTCTGCCATGAAAGAGCTGGAAGCTGGCTCCATCGCTAATCCGGATGAAGGTCGCATGGTCGGTCATTACTGGCTTCGCGATTCTTCCCTGGCTCCCACGGCTGAGCTGAAAACAGAAATCGATGCCACTCTGGCCGCCACCCTGTCTTTCGCCGCCGATGTCCACTCGGGCAAAGTCCTCGCCGCGAATGGCCAGAAGTTCACCCGTGTACTTATCGTCGGCATCGGCGGCTCGGCTCTCGGGCCACAGCTAGTCGCCCAGGCCATCACCCCGGCCAATCCACCGATGGCGATTGATTTCTTCGACAATACGGACCCCGATGGAATGGACCGCATCGTCGCCCAGATCGGAGCGGAATTTGCCACCACCCTGACGCTGGTTATTTCCAAATCCGGCGGCACCAAGGAAACCCGCAACGGCATGCTTGAGGCTCAGGCTGCCTACACCGCCCAGGGCGTGGACTTCACCAAACACGTCGTTGCCATCACGGGTCTGGATAGCGAGCTGGATAAACTCGCAGTCGCCCAGGGTTGGCTGGCCCGTTTCCCGATGTGGGATTGGGTGGGCGGACGCACCAGTGTCATGAGTGCCGTGGGCACCCTGGCAGCCGCACTACAGGGCGTGGATGTCACTCAGTTCCTGGCGGGAGCCGCAGCCATGGATGCAGAAACCCGTCAGCGTCCTGTCCGGGAAAACGCTGCCATGCTGCTGGCCCTCATGTGGTACAGCGCCGGCAAAGGGAAGGGGGCCAAGGATATGGTCGTCCTCCCCTACAAGGACCGTCTTGTGCTTTTCAGCAAATACCTCCAGCAGCTCGTCATGGAGTCCCTCGGCAAGGAGCACGATTTGGATGGCAACATCGTCAACCAGGGCATCGCCGTTTATGGCAACAAAGGCTCCACCGACCAACATGCCTATGTGCAGCAGCTTCGTGACGGGGTGAATAATTTCTTCGCCGTCTTTATCCAGGTAGCGAAGGCCCGCGACACCGCAGGTTTCGAGGTGGAGCCCGGCTACACCAGCGGGGATTACCTTCAGGGCTTCCTGCGTGGCACACGCACCGCTCTGGCGGACAAGGGACGTGAATCCATCACCCTTAGCATCAGCGAAGTCAGCGCCTTCAGCCTGGGCATGCTCGTCGGCCTTTTTGAGCGGGCGGTTGGTTTCTACGCCACCCTGGTCAACATCAATGCCTACCATCAGCCAGGCGTGGAGGCCGGCAAAAAAGCCGCCACCGATTTCCTCAAGCAGATGGGCCAGGTTCTTGCCTCCCTGCCAGCTTCTGGCGGCGGTGCCACTGCGGATGAAATCGCTGCTCAGCTCGGCATTGATGCGGAAGATGCCTGGCACATGGCCAGCCATCTGGCTGCCAATGGGAAAGCCAGACTGGCGGAAGGGGCTTCCCCTGTTTCTGACCGCTTCAGTGCTCTGTAAAGTTTTCCGTTCTTGCCATCCCTTGATGGTCGTTATAACGGATGGGGGTCACACTCCCATCCGTTTTTTATGGACGAACGTTTTCCACTTATTTACCAGATCATCTGCATCGTTCTCACGGCGTTGTTTGTATGGTCATTTGTCGTGGCCCGGGAGCCTCGGCAGTGGCGGCGTTTGTATCAGTCGAAATTTTGCAAAGCTGAAGACTTCTCCGTCAATCGGAACAAGACCATCGATGAGAATCTAAAAAAATATGGCATCATCGTCTCCATGATCTTTCTCGTGGCGGATGTCGGTTTTTTCCTGTGGGGCGCTTCTTATCAAGACCGGCATAAGAGCGATTCCATGTCGGCCGAGGAACGTCTCCGGCTGGATGAACAGGAAAAAATCCGCAGCCAGGCTCAGTTTCTTCTTCGGCGGCCTAACTGATCGAAAAGCGGCTTGTCAGGCGCGCTTCCTGCGTGTGTGATCCGGCCAAATGCCTGTCGCTACCGCACTGTTCGGTCTCTTTCTGTTCATCGCCCTCGCCTGGGTGCTTTCGGAGCAGCGACGTCTCTTTCCCTGGCGCACCGTCATTGCCGGGATTTTACTGCAATTTTTGTTAGGCTGGGTCATCCTGGGCACAAAAGGCGGAGCCTGGTTCTTTTCACAGTTGGACGGCGCGTTTAAAAAGCTGCTTGGGTTCGCCAATGAAGGTGTCAGCCTCGTTTTCGGCCCCTTGGCGGATACAGGTCTGCTGGCCCGCTCGTGGGGGCCGGAAAATTCCTTCATCTTTGTCGTGACGGTGACGGGCACCATCATCCTGGTTTCCGCGCTCTCCTCCTTGCTTTATCATTATGGCATCCTCCAGTTCCTCGTTCGTTGCATGGCCTGGGTCATGCAGCGGCTCATGCTCACCAGCGGCAGCGAGAGCCTGGCCACTGCGGCCAATGTCTTCATGGGCCAGACTGAGGCTCCGCTTGTAGTGAAGCCCTATCTCTCCGGCATGACCCGCAGTGAACTCATGGCCATGATGACTGGAGGCATGGCCACCATCGCGGGCGGAGTCATGGCAGCTTACGTATCCTTTGGCATCTCTGCCGGGCACCTGCTCACCGCATCGTTCATGAGTGCTCCCGCAGCCTTGATGATGGCTAAAATCATACTTCCGGAAACCGGCACCAGTGAAACGGCTCACGGGGCTGACCAGTCACCTCCCAAGGAGTCCGTCAATGGCATTGATGCCATTTGCATCGGTGCCAGTGATGGCATGAAACTGGCCATCAATGTCATGGCCATGCTCATCGCCTTTGTGGCCATCGTCGCCCTGGCAAATTACCTGCTCGCATCCCTTCTTGCCTTGGGCGGGGTTGAAAATGCCCGACCTCTTCAAACCGTGCTCGGCTGGGCCAATGCTCCCTTTGCCTGGCTCATGGGCATCCCGTGGAAAGACTGCCAGCAAGTCGGCGCCATCCTTGGGGAGCGCATCGTCCTCAATGAATTTGTCAGTTACCTCAATCTCAGCCAGATGATGAAAACCGGCGGTGTATTGGAGGCTCGCAGCGCCACCATCACTACTTATGCCCTGTGCGGCTTTGCCAATCTGGCCAGCATCGCCATCCAGATCGGCGGCATCGGTGCTTTGGTGCCTGAGCGCCGGGCAGAACTCGCACGCCTGGGAGGCAAGGCTATGCTTGCCGGATTGCTTGCCTGCTACTCCACCGCCTGCATTGCCGGGATCATTCTACAGCCGCTTTCTGCCCCCTGATCTACTTCATTGGCATCCTTTAGGCAATATTCCACCCGTTGGCGAGGGGAGTTCGTGCACACTGTTATGTGAAAAGACTGTTGCCATACAAAGGGCAACCGCTAGACTCGCGCGCTTCATTCCCGGTCCCAACCAGCCGGTTTCAGACAACTCTCATGAACTCGTTCCTTCTCAACCAAGGCATCCTTGTATCCATCGCCCTCGCTGTGGTGGGTTTGGCTTTTGCCATCCTATTGATCCGTCAAATCCTGGCCTGCTCACCAGGGAATGACAAAATGGCGGTCATCGGAGACGCGATTCAGCAAGGGGCCAAGGCTTATCTCAACCGGCAGATTCGTGCTGTCAGCCTCATCGCCATCGTTGTGTTTTTCATTGTCTGGTACACTCGTGACGGGCTGGCCAGCGCCGGTTTTGTCGTGGGGGCTGTCTGCTCCATGGTAGCCGGGTACATAGGCATGATGATCGCCGTTCGCGCCAACGTCCGTACCGCTTGGGCCGCCAGCACCGGTTCTCATCCTGCTCTGAAGGTGGCCTTCAACGGCGGTGCCGTCACTGGATTGCTGGTTGTCGCTCTCGGTCTCCTTTCTGTCGGCGTCTTCTTCCTCATTGTCGAAAAAATGGCCGGTGCCAGAGCTGCCATTGATGCCCTCATCGGTCTGGCCTTGGGCAGTTCTCTGATTTCCGTTTTCGCCCGTCTCGGTGGCGGTATCTACACTAAGGCAGCCGACGTCGGCGCTGACCTAGTGGGTAAGATTGAGCAGAACCTCAATGAAGATGATCCTCGCAACCCGGCCACCATTGCTGACAACGTCGGTGATAACGTGGGTGACTGCGCAGGCATGGCAGCAGACGTTTTTGAAACCTATGCAGTCAGCCTTATTGGCGGCATCCTCGTCGGCCACCTGACCGGTCCAGAAGGCAACCACGCCGTCCTGGTTTATCCCTTCGTGCTTTGCGGCCTTTCCATCATCTCCTCCCTCCTCGGCATTGCCTGGGTGAATTTCGTGAAGCAGAAGGCCACGGCTTCTCTCGTCAGCGGCGTGGCTGTTGCCGGCATCATTTCCGCAGGTCTGTTCAAATGGGCCACGGATGCCATGTTCCCTGAATCCATCGTCATGGCGGGCAAGACGCTCACTGCGAATGATCTCTTCTACTGTGCACTCATCGGCATCGTACTGACCTTCGTCGTCGTCTGGATCACCAACTACTTCACCAGCACCGCCCACGCCCCCGTTCGTCGGATTGCCAAAGCCTCTGAGACTGGCCACGCCACCAATATCATCGCTGGTATCAGCGTCGGCCACCATGCCACCCTGCTGCCCGTTCTGGCCATCGCCGGTTCCATCTGGGGTTGCTGGGACTTGGGCGGTCTGTATGGCATCGCTATCGCCGTCGTCTCCATGCTTAGCCTGAGTGGCATCATCATCTCCTTGGATGCATTTGGCCCCATCACCGACAATGCCGGTGGTATCGCCGTCATGTCCGGTCTGCCTGAAGAAGTCCGTAAAATCACTGACGACCTTGATGCCGTGGGTAATACGATGAAGGCCGTCACTAAAGGATATGCCATCGCTTCCGCCGGCCTCGCTGCCATGGTGCTTTTCGGCTCTTATGTGGAAGAGCTGAAGGCTTATCTTGATCTCGACACCATTGCCTTTGACTTGATGAATCCGCAGGTCATCATCGGCATGTTCATCGGTGGTCTGCTGCCCTATCTCTTCACCGCTTTCGGCATGGATGCCGTGGGAAATGCGGCCGGTGCTGTGGTGCGTGAAGTGCGCCGCCAGATCCAGCTCAAGCCAGGGATCCTCACCGGTCAGGACATCCCTGAATATGGTCAGTGTGTGGACATCGTTACCAAGGCCGCTCTTCGTCAGATGATTGTCCCCGCCCTGCTGCCTATCGTCTTTGTCGTCGGCGTCGCCTTCCTGGGTAAAGAAGCCCTCGGTGGTCTCCTCATCGGCACCATTGTAACAGGCCTCTTCGTTGGCATCGCCATGACCAGTTCCGGTGGAGCCTGGGACAATGCCAAGAAATACGTCGAAGAAGGCAACCATGGTGGCAAGGGCAGCTTTGCCCACGCCGCTGCCGTCACTGGCGATACCGTTGGTGATCCCTACAAAGACACTTCGGGTCCTGCCGTGAACCCAATGATCAAGGTGGTCAACGTCCTCGCCATTTTGGTGATCCCGCTCTTTTTCAAGAAAGTAACCGGCGCTTAATATTCTAAAACTTTAGGGCTGTCCGAAAGGGCAGCCCTTTTTTGTACATCGTCGGAGTCTAGGTTTTCAGTTTCCCCCAAGCCTTAATAAACAGGCGCGAAGGTCAGCGGGATTGATCTCCGCTTTCAACAGGATCCAATTCTGCCAGGGGGGCTGAGGAGATGTCGCCCCCTCCTTTTTCCTCACTTTACACCCTGCCTATCCGCCGCCATCCGTAGTATCTCGTTATGAACCGCCAAGAAAATCTCGAAATCTTTTTCCGCGACGGCAAAACCGTCATTCTCCCGATTGACCACGGTGTCGCCATCCCGGTCCCTGGCATGGAAAATCCTTTCGCTCTGATTGATGCTGTCAGCCCCTTTGTTGACGGTTACGTGATGAACCTTGGCGTGGCCATGCGCGCTGCCGATTCTATGGCCGGGAAGGGGATTTGCCTCCGCACGGATGTTTATAACACCCGCATGACCGGTGATGGCGCAGGCAGCATTAACGTTTACGGCGTGGAAGAGGCCGAAGCTGTCGGGGCCAATGCCGTGATGAACATGCTCTATCCAAACTCCATCAGCGAGCGGGTGAATTTTCAGGAGTGTGCGGACATCATTCGCAGCAGCATGGACCTGGACATTCCCGTCATCATCGAAGCCCTGCCATACGGTCTCGGCCAGACAGATAAATACACGCTCGAAAACGTCGCCTTCGCCGCCCGGCTCGCTGCTGAGCTGGGTGCAGATGTCGTGAAAGTTCCTTATCCGATTGATTGTAAACCTGGCGATTTCCGCAAGGTCGTGGACCAAGTCTGGGTTCCCGTCATCATCCTGGGTGGTGCCTCCCTCAATGATGACGCGGCCCTTCTGAAAATGACGGAAGATGCCATGGAAGCCGGTGCTTCCGGCATTGCCATCGGTCGCAATGTCTGGCAGCACCAGAACCCTGCCGCCATTGCCCGTAGCCTCTCGGCCATCGTTCACGATGACGTTTCTGCATTGGAAGCTCTCGCCCTTCTGAAAGAACCTGTTCGCTGAGCGAGTTTCGATCAGCCTGCCATGATGAAAACGCCAGCCCTCTTAGCCTCATCGTTGCTCCTGCTTTCCCAAGCCTGCGGTGCCGACCTGAAGACCTTCACCTTCACCGCCGAAGGGTGGCCTGAGGGTGATCCGCCGAAGGAAGTCTTCGTCGTGGATGGCACCATCAAAGTGGCCGCCAAAGACGGCAACAGTGCGATCATGGTCTCCCCCGAAAATCTCGTGGATGCCAGCGCCCAGTTCGCCGTTTCCGCAGCAGGGGAATCCATCATCAAAGCCCGTGTCTTTGCCAGCAAGCAAGGGCGCAGCAATCCACGCTTCGGCATCGCAGTGCATGGCATGAGCGGCTACCGCCTCATTGTCAATGCACCGAAAAAGACCCTGGAACTGGTGAAGGGTGATGAAACACTCGCCACCGTTCCTTTCACCTGGACCAGCGATGCCTGGCTGTGGATGAAGCTGGAAGCGCGCAAAAACGGGGATGACTGGACCATCACCGGAAAGACTTGGGCAGCCGATGTCCAGGAGCCTGCTGAAGCCCAAATCACGCACACCGACAAAGGTCTCAAAGGGCAGGGGAAAGTCAGCGTCTGGGCCACCCCTTATTCGCAGACCCCGATCTGGTTTGATGACATTGAGGTGGCCATTGAAGTGCCTGCCGAAACAAAGTGAAATTATCTTCAAAAGATAATCACTTTTCAGTTGCCAGCACGCTGCCTTCATCTAACGTCGCCATCCACTCACGAAGCATGGAGCGGTAGCTCAATTGGTTAGAGCGCCAGCCTGTCACGTTGGAGGTTGCGGGTTCAAGTCCCGTCCGTTCCGCCAGTGAGTTTGTTAAAAAACCCGTTCAGAAATGAACGGGTTTTTTGTGTCTGTGAAACGCTCTCAGGGGAAGGCCAATCTTATCGATATCAGCTTTTCAAAAACTGCAAAAAAGGCTGCACAACAATGCCATTTTTAGTTGCCAAAACATAGACCTGATTTAACATCACTGCCCACTCACGAGGCTCTGGAGCGGTAGCTCAATTGGTTAGAGCGCCAGCCTGTCACGTTGGAGGTTGCGGGTTCAAGTCCCGTCCGTTCCGCCAGTGAGTTTGTTAAAAGAACCCGTTCAGAAATGAACGGGTTTTTTGTGCCAGGATAGCCGACCTGCAGTCTTCCATAGGGCTGTTTTGTTCAACCAAAAGGACACCCAACTCCGTCACTGGATCATCATTTTTTTCGAATACTTTGTAGGGTCGGGCGGTTCGATCAGTTTGTTCTTCAAGGGCATCTTTTCACATCCTTTCAGAATTTGAATCACGCCTCACTAAAACCCGATTCCTGCCCGTGACCACTTCCACGATCCAGTCCCTCAAGCTCACTCTTGTTTCCGCAGTCGGCCTCTCAAAGGATGCTCTGCATGTTCACATCGGCCTGGCTGTTTTTGTTCTGGTGATGGTCATTTTCAAAAGACCTCTCCGGTCGCTCATTCCTTGGCTGGCTGCCTTCGGCATTGCCTGTTTGGGGGAAGCCGTGGACATGCGTGATGATCTCTCCAGCCTGGGACATTGGCGCTGGCAGGCCAGTTTGCATGACGTCATGAACACTGCTTTCTGGCCCACTGCCTTTTTCCTTCTGGCTAGATTCTCCAGCCTGACGGCTTCCCGCAAGACCTCCTCAGGATCGTGATGTTTCGGTGCGGGCTGCAACAACCGCAGCTAAGTTTCCTTATGAACCTGAGCCTCCAGCGGACTGTATTTTTACTCCTCTACTGCCTGCGCCCGAGGTGCTGAGCGGAAACTGGTCCCAATGATCAGCGATGAAATCCCTGGCTTCCACTGGTAGCCGACGCCGAAAGGCAGATCACCAGACACCGCCGTCTTGAAGGCCATGTCTAGATCCGTCTGAAAGTGCTGTTGAAATAGCTCAATGGGGCCAGGGTAGTTGCCATACAGGCTGATCATCCATTGATCGGCAGAAAAGTACTTCAGCGGGATGCCGCTGTCGTCCTGGATAAGGTTGCGAGTATTGGACAGCAGGAAATTGCGCACACTGCTGAATTCCTCCATGTGCATCAGGTAGGAAGCGGCTTTGACGAAAGCATTGCCCTGGCCTTGTTTCTTGCAGAATTCGACGAACCCTGCATTGCTCTTGATTCCCCAATTGGAAAGATCTGTCGTGAAGTAATAGAGAGTCTGAGTGCGACCGGTATTCCCAATGAAGGTAATCTTCACCCCCGGTGTTTTCGATTTGCCCGCAGTCAGTTCTCCTGAATCACTGACCTTCACCAGTTCGGCATCCACGATTCGGCACCCAGCCCGGGCCAGGAATACATAAAGCACGGGTATTGTTCCGCTTAGCTGTGTCTGGCTCAGGTCATTCTTCATATCGGCAGTGATGAAGAAGCTGAAGCTCAGGATCGCATTCAATGCGGTGCGTAGATTACCCAGCGCACTGTGTAACGCACCCGGGCTTAGCGAAGCCACATCGGGCAGCGTACCCACAGGTTCGCGTCCGCATAGGATATAGGTACTGGCATTGGGAAAGAAGGCATTCGCATACAGAAAGTCCGGACCGCTGAAGGTATAAAAAAGCGGGCTAGGATCTTCATAAATGTAGTTTAGCGTCGTCGGCATCCAGGTCCGGATGCGTGAAAGCTGGCGCTCCTCAAGGTCCAGCCAGGCCCGATGAAATGAAGATGCATGATTCTGCCAGGAGGGCTCTCTGGCGAGAGGCTCAAGCTCAGTGGCATCCACGGAAAGTCCGGCCAGAAAACGCGCCTGATGGTCTGGCGGTGCCGCAGCATGGACGGTGGTCGAAAGGCACAGCAAACACAGGAGAAGATTTTTCATGCGGCAGGTGAGGTGTGGGCGATGCCTATACAGCAGCAGCCCAGCCAGACTTGCGAGAATTACCAAATGTTCAAGTCTCCATCTCAGGCTTTGCCTCGCACTATGGTATAGGCCCGGCTCACAAAATCCCAGTTTACCACCTTCCACCACGCATCAATATACTGCTCCCGGTCATCCTGATACTGCTCATAGTAGCTGTGTTCCCACAGATCCAGGGCCAGGATAGGTCGGCCAGATTCATGCCAGGGAATGTGGCTCTTCATCATCGGATTGTCTTCATTCGACGTAGTGGTCACTACCAGGCAGCCATCCTGTCGATGCACCAGCCATGCCCATCCTGGCTCCGTATGCTGCATCGCCGCCTCTTTAAACACGTGGCGAAATGATTTCACACTGCCAAAATCCTCCTGAATAGCTCGCGCTACCGCAGATTGCGGCCCCGTCGGCCCAGCACCTGCCGGACATAAAAAACGCCAGAAAGCCGTATGATTGATGTGTCCGCCCCCGGCACTGCGGATCATCTGCACTGAACTTTGAGACAACGTCTGCGGTGGCTGAAAAGACCGCCCCTGACTGACGAGTTGCCCTAACGGCATCCGCGAATCAGACCGCTGCGGTTGCACCACCTGGTCCATTCCGGGCATCAGGGAAACAACGTTACCCACGGTCATCCCTTCGGCATCCAGGGTGTTGCGCAGGTCACTCACATACCGGGCATGATGTTCCTCAAAATGCTGGCGCAGCATGCTCGCTTTCATGAATGGCTCCAGGGCCTCAAAAGGGAAGTTCAGTGGCTCCTGGCGCATCGGCACGCCCAGTGGGGCGTCACTGACCTCAGAATCCGCCCAGAGCGGCCCGACAAGCGCTGCCGCCGCCGAACTGAGAAATCCTCGCCTACTAATGCGCAAATATTGCATGGTTGTGACAATACCCGAAAGCTAAAAAACCTGGCAATCAGAAACATCCTTACCATTTGGCAATGTTCAGAATCTGTCCGTGGAATAGTCAGACGGCTTCTTTATTCGCCTTGGGTGACGCCCAATAGATAAGCAGACCCACCAGCATGGTGCCCAGACCCGCTAATGATTCGACCGGCCTTTGCTGCCAGACGAATACCAGCATCCAGAGGCTGATGCCGAGAAAGATCAGCGGGGTGAGCGGATACCCCCAGCAGCGTATAGGACGCGGGAGATTCGGTTGCCGCCAGCGCAGGATCATCATGCCTAGGACAGTGGCAAAGGAGCATAGCTGAATGCTGAACTGAACATAGTTCAGCACGGATTCAAAGCTGGCTGTCAGCAGCAGCGCCAAGACGATGAGCAATTGAAACAGCAGCGCCACGACAGGCACTCCGCGTCCCGACTTCATGGCAAAAGGCTTCAGCAGCACCAGATCCTGCCCCATGGCCATGGTCACTCGTGGACCGACCCAGGTCATCGCACTGATGCTGGAGACCAGCCCCAGGCAGATGAGCCCGGACATCAGATTCCCACCCAGTTTACCAAAGATGAAATCCGCCGCCACATGCCCCACCTCGTTCTTGCCCTCAAGCTCGCTTATCGGGGCGGCGTATAGGAAGACGGCGTTCAATGCCACATAGAGAACAGTCACGAGTCCGGTGCCCAAGGCAATGGCCCGGGGCACATTCCGCGCAGGATCGCGGATCTCCCCAATGATATACGTGGCTGCATTCCAGCCCGCATAGGAATACATGACGTAAACGAGGCTGATGGCAAAGGCTTGGCTGCTGATCAATGCACCGTCTCCCTCGACAGGGGCAAAGGATACCGGCTGACCATCCGCCAGCACTGCTCCGGCGATGATGAATACCAGGATGAGCGCCACCTTACCCCAGGTGGCCAAGTTTTGGAACCGGGCCGCTACCTGTATACCAAACATGTGCACGATGGTTACTGCGACCGATACCCCCAGAGACAGATGCATGGCCGAGACTCCTGGAAAGATACCCGTATAATACTTCCCGAAGGCCATGGCGGCCAAGGCGATCGGCGCGGCGAACCCTACGGTGGCGGAAAGCCAGCCTGCCACAAAGCCTGCAGCTGGATGATAGATGCGGGATAGGAAATGGTATTCCCCGCCGGACCTCGGCAGGGCTGCGGCCAGCTCGCCATAAGCCAGTGCACCGCAGAAGGCACAGAGCCCGCCGACCGCCCATAGCACCACAATGGTAAAGCCTGAGGGTAAACCTCCGACCTGGTAGCCAAGGCTGGTGAATACCCCGGTTCCGATCATGTTCGCCACCACAACGGCGGTCGCGGTCAGCAGGGATACGCCAGTGCGTGAGGAGGGAGCTTCATTCATGGGAGTCTTGGATAGAAGGGATCGCCACAGCCGCAGCTTATACGATGCTAGCTTGATGAGGGTTATGTCATGAGATGCCTATACGCAAGCGGTCCAAACATACGTTCAAGTTACTCACGCAGGAGCCATACCGATCTGACAAAAACCTTGCCCGATGAGCCGGGAGAAGTAGAACGATCTTGAAACCGTAACTCTTTGATTTTCAAAGAGTGGTGCTCGGGAAGGGACTCGAACCCTTAAGCCTTTCGGCACAAGATCCTTAGTCTTGCGCGTATACCAATTCCGCCACCCGAGCAGGGCCGCTGATTTGCAGGGCGTGAAGTATATCCGGGTGAGGATAGATGCAAGGAATGTTTTACTTTTTCAGCAAAAAAAACGCTGCTTTCGAAGTCATTCCTTATTCTTCCCAAGGCAGATGCCAGGCTTTGATCCATTGCACCTTTTGCTTCTTGAAGCCGAGTTTTAACAGCCGCTCCTCCATGTCGGGGAGGTGGGCAGCACCGTAAAAGATGGCCAGTCGCTTTTTACCAGCCTGGATCTCGCTCTGCATGACGCCAAGGGCGTGGCGGTTGCGCTCGCCAATGATGGTGGTGCCGCCGTTGGTCTCCATGCCGGCGATGAGGGATTCCATGCTGTCGAACTCCTGGCCGACGAGACGCTTGAGGTCCATGGAGGGATCCTCCTGGCGCATGATCATGAGAAGCTCCAGCATATTCGGCTGGGGGCGGTCGCGGACCTGGGCGTTCTGCGCCTGGATGGCTTTCATCCAGAGGGTGATGAAGGTTTCCTGTTTGGTTTCTTGGGCTTCGAAAAAACCTTCCACGCTCATATCGGCATGGACAAAATTAGCGGCTTTATAATCGATGCCGCGAAGCTGGCTTTCCAGTTTCAGGGTCTTGCGCATTGTCTCCTGGACTTGGCCCAGCCATTGCAGCTTTTCATTGCCGTCGCCGGGTTTGAGTTCTTCGCGCTGCTCCATGGGACGGCCGACGAGTTCGTAGAGCACGGCGTCATAGGTTTTGAAACGAGCGTTGAGCTCATCAAAATAGGCTTTATCCGCGATGTGGACGGCTCCTACTAGGTCCACGATGACACCTGTGGGGGAGGTATAGGTGACGATGGATGTCTGGAGCGAATCACTCTCGTCATCTTCGACGTATCGCAGGAAATCTGTGGCCTCCGGTGCAGGTGGCACCGGGGGCACAGGAGGTGGGGATGGCTCTGCGCTGAAGGCCAGCGCAGTGGCCGTCACTGCGAACATGAAGGGGAGGGAACGCAGTGGATTCATGAGAGTTTATTCGGTGAAGATGCGGCCAAAGAAGGCTTTCATTTCCTCCCAGGAGGCTTTGTCGGCGGCCTCATTGTAGGCGGCTCCTTTGGAATTGTCATTGCCAGCACCTTTCTGGGTGAAGGCATGCACAGCACCTGGGTATTCGACGAGTTTATAGTCCACGCCGGAGTCCTTCATTTCTTCCTGGAAGGCCGCCATGTCCTTGGGGGCGACAAAGGGATCATCAGCACCATGGAGGACGAGCACCTTGGCCTTTATCTTCTTGCCATCGGCCGGGGTAGGGGAATCCAGGCTACCGTGGAAGCTGACGATGCCTTTGATCGGAGCACCGCTGCGGCCAAGCTCGATGGCGGCCAGTCCGCCGAAGCAATAACCGATGCAGGCGACTTTCGTCGGGTTGGTGCGGCTGTCTTTGTTCAGTACTTTGAGTCCGGCTTTCACGCGTTCACGCAGCAGGGCGCGGTCGGTTTTATACTTGCCAGCCTCTTTACCGGATTCGGGCGGCATGGGGCGGATACCTTTGCCATAAACGTCTGCGACGAATACGTTGTAACCGAGTTCGGCCAGCATCCGTGCGCTATTCTTTTCATGGTCACTGATGCCCGTCCACTGGTGGACGATGAGCACCGAGGGGCGCTTGCCTTCGATCTCGTCATCATACGCATGCCAGCCTTCGCAGAGGACGTCACCCACTTTGTATTCGACAGATTTTTCAACAATGGAGGCTCCAGCGAAACTGGTGACCAGGGAGAAGAGGGCAAACAAAGCGCGTTTCATAAAGGGGGGGCTTAATGGGTATATTAGGCGGAAGGTTGGATGGTGACCAGTACACTCTTTGAGGTGGGCGTCAGGCTGACGTCCGCAAAGCTGCCGATCGGTACTAAAACGTTAGCCTCAGGAAAATAGGCCGCACAATTCCCTGGAGGCTGATCATAAGGCACGGCGAGGAAACGAGGGGCATGGCGGGTTTCGCCTTGGAAGTGGCTGGTGATGTCCACCGGCTCCAGAGGGCCGATGTTGCGATCCTTCATATCCTGGGGGTTCATGAAGATGATGCGACGCTCATTGCCAATGCCTCGATAGCGGTCATCCAGTCCGTAAATGGTGGTATTGAACTGATCGTGGCTGCGGAAGGTCTGGAGGATGAGCTGTCCAGGGCCGGGCACAAGGACCTGCAAAGGGTGGGTATGGATCTCGGCCTTGCCAGTGCTGGTTTTCCAGATGCGCTGACGGGCGGTATTGGGCAGGTAAAAACCACCGGGTTCACGGACGCGACCATTGAAGTCTTCGAAGCCAGGGACGACGCGCTCGATGAGATCTCGAATGCTGTCGTAGTTTTCGACCAAGGCAGCCCAGTCTACTTTCGAGCGTGCGCCCAGCGTGGCTTCAGCGGTGCGGGCGACAATCATGGGCTCGCTCAGCAGGTGTGGGGAGGCGGGTTCCAGGTGACCGTGGGAGGCATGGACGACGCTCATGCTGTTTTCCACCGTGCAGAACTGGGTGAGGTCGCCACGCTGCTCCCATTCACTGCGGCCCAGGCAGGGGAGGATCAAGCCGATGCGACCCGTAACGACGTGGCTGCGGTTGAGCTTGGTGCAAATATGGACCGTGAGATTGCAGCGGCGCAGGGCTTCGCCAGTGTATTCGGTATCCGGGGTGGCCTGGAGGAAATTGCCGCCGAGGGCATAGAATACTTTGCCCCGGCCTTCATGCATGGCGCGGATGGCGGCGACGGTATCCCAGCCATGATGGCGGGGGACTTTGAACTGGAACTCGCGCTCCAGATTGTCCATGAACCATTCAGGCATCTTTTCAAAAATGCCCATGGTGCGATCTCCTTGGACGTTGCTATGGCCGCGCACGGGGCAGAGGCCTGCACTCTCACGGCCAATAGCTCCGAGCATTAGATGAATGTTAGTGATCTCCTGGATGGTGGCCACGGCATTTTTGTGCTGGGTCAGGCCCATGGCCCAGCAGGTGATCAGCTTGCGCTGGCCGCTGGCACATTGACGGGCGACCATCTGCATGACGTCCCGCTGGATGCCGGAGAGCTTTTCCAGCTCGCTCCAATCCTGGGCTTTGAGGTGATCCCGATAAGTGTCAAAACCGACGACGTGCTCTTGGATGAATGTTGTGTCCAGTGTGTCATCTTCGACCAGGGTTTTGGCGATGCCTTTGAGCAGGGCCTGGTCGCCATTCAGATTCACCTGGAGGAAGTGCTTCGCCAGCGGTGTGGACATGCCGAGCACGCCCTTTACCTGCTGAGGGTGCATGAATCCGGTAAGGCCGGCTTCCTTCATGGGATTGACGGCGATGATGGTGGATCCATTTTCGACGGCGCGCTGCAGGCTGCTGAGCATGCGCGGGTGATTGGTCCCAGGATTCTGGCCGATGATGAGGATGGTCTCCGCCGTCTCCAGGTCCTTGAGGGTGACGGTGCCTTTGCCCACGCCGACGCTCTGGTTCAATGCAGCCCCGCTGGATTCGTGGCACATGTTGGAGCAGTCCGGCAGGTTGTTGGTGCCGAAGTGGCGGACAAAAAGCTGGTATAAAAAGGCAGCTTCGTTGGTGGCACGGCCCGAGGTATAAAACACCGCCTCATCCGGGGAGGCGAGGGCGTTCAGCTCTTTGGCGATGAGATCGAAAGCATCGTCCCAGGCGATCTCCTCATAATGAGTGGCTCCTTCTTTTAGCACCATCGGCTGGGTGATGCGCCCGGCCCGGTCCATCTCATAATCGCTCCATTCAGAAAGCTCGGCCACGCTGTTGTCAGCGAAGAATTGCGGCGTGACGCGGCTCTTGGTCGTTTCGGAGGCGATAGCCTTGGCCCCGTTCTCGCAAAATTCAAATGCGCTGCGGTGGTCCTCCGGGTCCGGCCAGGCGCAGCTCGGGCAATCGAATCCGCCATTCTGGTTCAGCTTCAGCATGGCGGAGGTGCCGCGCAGCAGACCGCTGCTGCCATAAACATGCTTCAGGGAATTGGCCACGGCGGGCACGCCTGCGGCGGAATGCTTGGACTTGCCGACTTGAATGCCGGTGAGTTTCTCCGGCGGCTGGGCGGAAATGGTGGAGGCTGACATGGTTGGAAAAAAGTTGATGGGGAACCGCCGCTTCCGGCTATTCAGATACAGGTGGGACGCCCGTGCTCCATGCTAGAGTTTATGACTGATGATCGCGGATTTGTCCATCAAACTGGATCATGGGGAAATGGGGAACGTTTTTCATTTTTTCCCCATTTGGGGATTTTGTTCGCTAAGGTATTGATGGCGAACGCTTTCTGATGGGGATGATGTTCCCCATGCGATCCCCACCATTCCCAATGGCCTCCCCATTGGGGAAAAGGCCTGGCTGGAAGGGGGACGAATGTGGACGCGGACATGGCAAGAACCGGCGGGGAAGAGGTTGGCTGGCCCGGCAGGTTCTTGGTATTATCGCGGAAAGCCCAGAGCGATGCAAGACGGCAGATGGGGAGTTGGTCGAGGCGCTGGCGTTTTGGAGCATTTCGAACTCTTGTGAGCCCCGGGGCAGAACCTAGGTCGGAGAATGCCATGCCCACCTCGCACGTATCCCAATTCAAGAGTTTGCTAGAGCGTGTTATGAACTTTTGAGAAGAAAGAGCTGAGCATCAAGTCGTGAAGGTAAGCTGCGTTCGCCTGCCTGTCCGACTCAGAGATGCGGCACTTCAAAGGGGGCGAGGATCCGGTGCTTGTCGCTTCTTCCTCCTTGGCTTGCCTTCAGGCGAGGGAGATTTCGCAGGGTAGGGTATCCCGAACTCTCCAAAGGGCTGCTGCAGAGGTTCCATCAACTGTTTGAGCTTGGACTTCATGTCGGCTAGCACCGTGGCGTTCTCGGGACTGGAGGCCACGTTCTTCGTGTCCTGCGGCGCATTGCTCTGGGAGATGAGAAACAACTGATCCGCATCGAACTGAAACGGGAAGTCATCAATCGATTTCATGTAGTTGTTTCCCTGCGTATGCCAGCGCCACGAATTACGCGCAAAGTTCCATTGCTCCGGAGTGAGCGTCTTTTTGAACCGCAGAAAGAAGGTTGTCGCCTTCTGGTTGATGCGTGGAAAGTCGCCAGTGCGCTCCACTTCATCAATTTTGGCCTGCACGTCGGGTGGATATCGCAGGGCCACATACTTCCACTGATCCGAGACGACTCCACGCGTATGGCCATTCTCCAAAAGAAGCGCTTCCCGCCACGGTGCAGACGAATCTTTGAGCACCGGAAGCACGCTGCGGCCGTCCAGCAGCATGTCCGTGGGCGGTTGGATGCCGCACGCATCCAGAATCGTGGGAACGAAGTCGGTGTTCGCTACGATGCGATCACACACCAGTCCCGGCTTGATTCCCTGGGGCCACATCATGAGCAAGGGGACCCGGGCGCCACCTTCATACAGCGTTTCTTTGCCGCGCTGGTTGTTGTCCGAGTAGACGATGATCAGGGTGTTATCCAGAATCTTGAGCTCCTCCAGGCGGTTGACGACAGCGCCGATGCCGCTGTCGAGCCAGTGCATGCCAAACTGCTGGGCTGTGGTGGCGCCGGCGGCCTTCGCTTCCGCATGTAGGGCGGCGCGTGAAGGCATGGGAACCTGGGGTGCCTCTGGCAGCAATCCCCCCTCTGTCACGCGGCCCATTTTCGCATAGTCCTCCAGGAGAAGGTTCGGGTTGATCGGAAGATGCAGCAACCTGGGGGCCATGTAGAGGAAGAACGGCTTGTCCTTATGCTCGCCTATGAAGTTCAGGGCACCAAGCACGTCAGCCTCCATGTTGTGATTGGCACCCTCGAAGTCGATGCCGCGAAACTGGGAGCTGCGAAAGTCCGCCGCATTGAAGACGTAGTCAAATTTGAGATTCTGAATGCGGCCTACGAGCCAATCCTGCCGTGTCTTCAGCCAGGCACCGGCCTCATCGCTGAACACGCTGGCTTCCTTGCCTGAATAGCGCGGATATTTTTCGTGCTCCAGGTGAAACTTGCCGACAAATCCCGTGGCATAGCCAGCGCCATGCATGACGTTGGGCAGATTCGGAAGGTTCTTTTCCACTTCAATGTTCCATCCGCCCTCGCCATCCTCCGTCTCGCCGCCGGCTACATTTCGGGACCGGGAGGCATAGCGTCCGGTGAGGCAGGTGTATCGGCTCGGCACGCACAGCGGCGTTGTGGCATAGGCACGCTTGAAAAGGACGCCGCGCTCGGCCATGCGGTCCATATTTGGGGTGAGCCCATTTCCGCCATAGCATTTTCCCATGTATGCGAAATCCACGTTGTCGATCACGATGAAGACGACGTTCGGACTGGGGGCGACACCGAATACCTGCACCGCAATGAACAGAAAAAGGCAAAGGAGCTTACATGTCATAGGTCGGACCCCAAGAACGTGAGGAACTTTCAGATCATGCAGGAGTCTACGACAAAATGATTTGGTGCCTTTACGGCCAGTGATGGTGGACGTTCGGGACAGCCGGCACGTGCTTTGCTATGCGCAAGGGAAGTCGCCGTGGTGCAAGTTATGCGTTCCACCTTCTCTCCGGTGAGATGATCGTGCTTTTACACGAACGAGGATTTGTCGCGGCTGCGCCGCCTGATTTTTTAGATGCGGACAGGAGTGTCCGCGCTCCTCTCGTTGATGTTGATTCGGCGGTGCTGAGAGAAATCGAGGTGCTGGTCGGTCAATAGATGGCCAGCTGTGAGATGGACGTTTGGCGAGGTTCCGGTGTGGTTGAAGTGGGCTGTGGATGTTTGCGAGGTGGCAGATGGATTTTCCGCGGGACGCGCGCGCTCCATGGGGGAGGCGGGCGGGAGTGGCCACCGTACTTTTCGGACCATCTTGCAGGGAGACGTTCCATTTTGGATCCTTCCTTTCTATCAACGCTGTGCCTGATCCACGATCCAAACCTGACCTGATGGCGAAGCTGCGCGACGTGCCCCACACGCAGGGGGTGTATGTGAGGCGCGACCGGCTATACTGGCCATCCCAGGCTCACAGCCCTTCCCAGAGCCTGATGTCGTCTATCTGGCAGGTGCCGAGGTCGAGGCCTTTGAAGTCGATCTGGTGTTGGCTGGTCATGTCAATGGAGGGGCTTTGGAAGAGGTGTTTCTTGCCGTCGATCTTGAGGAGGAGGCTGCCTTTTTTTAGTTCGATAGCGATGTCCACCCATTGGTTAAGGGGCAGGTGAGGGGCGGTGACCTCCTGTTTTTCGACGTCTTTTTTGAGGGTGAGAGTGGTCTTTTTATCGCCGAAGAGGAGGGTGTGGATATGATGGCCGACATCGACCAGGGGATAACGTGGATGGTAGGCATCGCCGTTGTAGCGCAGGCGCAGGGTGCAGATGAGGTTTTCGGGCACTTGCTTGAGCCAAATGACGGGCTTGAACCCGGCGTGGGCTTTGTCGCCTTTGGCGATCATCTGGTCCTGGAATTCCTTGGTGGATGGGCTGCCAGTAAGGATGCCGTCCTTGACCTCCCAGGTGCTGTGTTGGCGTATTTCCCAGAAGTCGGTGTTGAGGGGGCCGTCAAAGCTGTCCTGATAGATGAGTTTGGCGGATTTGAAGAGTTCGGGCTTGTAGTCGGCGAGGGGTTTTTCGGCTGCTGGAAGGCGGGGATTGGACAGCAGGGTGAGCAGGACGAAGGGGAGGATGAGCGGGCGTGAGGCGGGATTTTTCATGGGAGGAATGGGTGGGAACGTGGGGTTTGGACAGGTCTTGCGGAGTACAGTATTCATCACTCTCCGAGTGATGCGGGGGAAAGTCGGACGCGGCGCAGCGCGTCCCTACCAGGAGGGGAAGGCGGATGTGGTGTAGCGCGTGCCTACCTAGCAGGGGGAAAGTCGGACACGGCGCAGCGCGTCCCTACCAGGGAGGGGAAATCAGATGTGGTGTAGCGCGTGCCTACCTAGCGGGGGAAAAGTCGGACGCGCGTCCCTACCAGTCCTTACCAGTGCATGCATCTTGCGGGGGGGAGGGAAACGTTCCATTTTGAAGACGTTTCCACCCAACCTCCCTGTGCCTGATCCACGATCCAAACCTGACCTGATGGCGAAGCTGCGTGATGTGCCGCATACGCCGGGGGTGTATGTGATGAGGGACCGGCTGAACAGTGTAATCTATGTGGGGAAGGCGCGGGATCTGCGGAAGCGGCTATCGAATTATTTTACTCCGGCGAGGTCGAAACTGGTGGACCGGAAGACGCGGGCGCTGATTGCGAGCATTTGGGATTTTGACATCCATGAGGTGCGCAATGAGCCGGAA
Source organism: Prosthecobacter fusiformis (assembly GCF_004364345.1). NCBI lineage: Bacteria > Pseudomonadati > Verrucomicrobiota > Verrucomicrobiia > Verrucomicrobiales > Verrucomicrobiaceae > Prosthecobacter > Prosthecobacter fusiformis. The sequence continues at coordinate 94,170 of NZ_SOCA01000005.1, forward strand.
TCGCTGCTGCTGGAGGGGAAGCTGATCAAGGAATTTCGGCCGAAGTACAACATCAGCTTTCGCGATGATAAACGCTTCCTGATGGTGCGGGTGAACCTGCAGGATGAGTTTCCGAAGTTTACGCTGACGCGGATGAAAAGGGAGGATGGGGCGCGGTACTTTGGGCCGTTTGCGCATTCCGGTGCGCTGCGGACGACGCTGAACTGGCTGAACAAGAAATTTGGCCTGCGGGTGTGCAAGCCGATCCGCCCGGATGAGCTGACGTATAAACATTGCTCCAATGACATCATCAAGAATTGCTCGGCACCGTGCATCGGGCGGGTGAGCATCGAGGAATACCGGCAGCGGATGGAGCAGGCGTGCTCATTCCTGGACGGGAAGGGGACGAAGGATCTGGTGGCGCTGCTGGAGGAGGAGATGCAGAAGGCGGCGATGAAGCTGGACTTTGAGAAGGCGGCGGAACTGCGGGACATGGTGGAGGATCTGCGGAAGACGCTGAGCCCGACGCGGAGCTTCCAGCGGGGCAGCCGGATCCGGGTGATGTCCACGCTGGACCCGATGGCGGATGTGAAGGAACTGCAGGAGGCGCTGGGGCTGGGGAAACCGCCGCTGGTGATGGAGTGCTTTGACATTGCGAACATCGGCACGGCGCACTGTGTGGCGAGCATGGTGCGGTTTAAGGACGGGGTGCCGGATAATTCGAACTACCGGCGGTATCGCATCCGGGCGGTGACGGGGCAGAATGATTTCATCAGCATGGCGGAGGTGATCCGGCGGCGGTTTTCTCGCATCCTGCTGGAGGGGCGCGAGGTGATGGGGGCGGAGGAGGCGGACTATTCCCAGGAGAACCCGCTGGAGATGATGCGGCGACTGGAACAGGTGGTGGAGGTGGAGCCGCTGCCGGAAAAGCTGGAGGGAAAGAAGACGAAGTTTATCCGGCTGCCGGATCTGGTCATCGTGGACGGTGGCAAGGGGCAGCTGGGCATGGCGATGAAGGAACTGCAACGGCTGGGGCTATCCGATCTGCCGATCATCGGGCTGGCAAAGGAGCGAGAGGAGATCTACCGGCCGAATGAGCCGGACCCGCTGGTGCTGCCGCATGAGATGGGGGCGCTGAAGCTGCTGCAGCGGATCCGCGATGAGGCGCACCGCTGGGCGAACGGGTATCACCAACTTTTGTTAGGCAAGCGGGTGGAGGAAAGCCTGCTGGATGACTGCCCCGGGGTGAGCCAGGCGCGCAAGGCGACGCTGCTGAAGAAATTTGGGTCGGTCTCGCGCCTGCGGAAGGCGTCGGCTGAGGAGATCGCGAAGGTGCCGGGGATCAGTGTGACGCTGGCGGAGACGATTGTGGACTTTTTGAAGTCGAGGGAGGGGTGAGGGGAGTCAGGGAGGAGGGTGAAAAGATTCCGGGTAAAAATATTTCAGACTGATTTTTTGATGGGCCAGAGAGGGATGGCAAAAAGATGGTCGGTAAAAGATGGGAAACATTTTTTCACCCTGAATCTTTTTACCAGAGTTCTGGCAGGTGGACCTTATGTGGGGACGGTTTCCCGCGCTCCAGGGCTAAGAGCCGTCTTTGGCGATTTTTTCGCAGCTTTGGACGTCGAGTTTGCCGGAGGAGAGGATGGGGATATCGGCGACGCGGATCATCTTTTTGGGGATCCAGAGGGGGGGGAGGCCTTTTTCGAGGAGGCGGTAGCGGAGGTCGAGGATTTCCTGGTGCTCGGGGCCGCCGGGGATGGCGGTGAGGAGGATGAGGGCCTCGCCACGCTCAACATCGGGGACGCCGATGACGGCGATTTTGCGGACGGTTTCGTTTTCCAAGCCCATGGCTTTGACGAGGGCTTCCTCGACGGTTTCGTGGGGGACCATTTCGCCGCCGATTTTGGAGAAGCGGCTGAGGCGGCCTTCGATGTAAAGGAAGCCATCCATGTCCACGCGGCCGATATCGCCGGTGCGGAACCAGCCGTTTTCATCGATGACTTCGGCGGTGCGTTTGGGGTCTTTGAGGTAGCCTTCGAAAACGTTGGTGCCTTTGAACCAGATCATGCCGCTGGTGTGGAGGGACTGGGGCTCGTTGGTCTCTGGATGGGTGATGCGGATGGCGAGGCCGGGAATAAGCTGGCCGACGCTGCCGGGGCGGTGGCTGGGGAGCCAGACGTGGCCGCTGCCTTCATTGCCAAGGGGGACGGGGTCTGGAAGGTTGACGTTAGAGACGGGGGAGGTCTCGGTGAGTCCGTATCCTTCGAACACTTTTTTATCGAAGCGTTGCTCAAAGGCGGAGGAGACGGTGGTGGGCAGTTTTTCTGCACCGGTGACGACCATTTTAAGGGAGGTCAGGGATTCGCGATTCACGCCGCGCAGATACCCACGGAGGAAGGTGGGCGTGGCGATCATGAGGGTGACGCGATGTTTTTCGATGAGTTCACCGAGCTTTTTGGTTTCCAGGGGGCTGGGGTAGGTGACGAGGTTCAGGCCGCTGATGAGGGGATACCAGAGGGTGACGGTGCTGCCGAAACTGTGGAAAAGGGGGAGGCTGCCGAGGATGCTGTCGGTGGAGTTCATGGCCAGGCGGCTGCTGAACTGCATGACATTGGCCATGACATTGCGGTGGGTGAGGGCGACGCCTTTGGGATTGCCGGCGCTGCCGCTGGTAAAAAGGAGGACGGCTTCTTCCTGCCCGCCTTTTTTAGGCACGCCAAGAACGCTGGCGAGGATGGATGCAGGGAGGATCTTGCTAAGGCCGAGCCAGAGGGCGATCTTGCTTTTGAGGCGAGGGAGAATGCGCTCGATGAGGATGAGCTGCTTCATGGCGGGCCAGGGGAAGGCCTGCATCTTGCGCACGAAGATATCTGCCGTGATGAAGCGGTCCAGTTCGGCCGTTTTCATGGCAAATTCGATGGCGGTGCGACCTGCGGTGAAGTTCAGGTTCACCGGAATTTTGCCCGCTAAGAGGACGGCGACGTTAGCGATGAGGCCACCCAGACCCGGAGGCAGGATGATGCCGACGCGCTTTTTAGTGGTTTCCTCTTTGATGATCTTGGAGAGAGCGATGGCGACGGCGAGGACCTTGTCGTAACCGAGGACTTTGTCGTCTTTTCCATCCACGACCTGGTGCTTGCTGCCGTGACGCTTGAGGCCCTGGAGCACGGCATAGGCCAAATGCATGCTGAGTGCGGGATGCTGGGAGAAGGCTTTTTCCGCCAGGACGAAGAGGGATTCCTGATAGGCGGGCAGGGTGGCATCATCCCCGTGAATGAGGGGGCCCAAGGCCATGACGACGGCGGAATCGCTATAGCGGCCTTCGATGGCCAGGGCGATGTCTCCACTGCGCTGGACGTAGAGGGGGATGAGGGGGCAGGCGGCCTTGAGGATGAACTCCAACTTGGAACCGGGGACGGTGGTGAGCGGTGAAGAGGCTGCGGCGGCGAGGGCGGGAAGGTAGATGATGACCGCGTTTTTTTCGATCTCTGCGATGAGCGTTTTGCGGAATTCAACAGCATCGCCGAGGTCGGTGGTGATGATGTGTTTAGGGACGGGGGGCGGTGGCGGTGGGCCGTCTTTTTGGGTAGGCTCCGGGACGGGGGGCTCCTGCTCAAGGTAGGCTTTGATCTGCGGAGGCAGAGCCGCGCCTTTCTCCATGAGGTAAACGATGGACTGGCCAGAAAGCAAAGTTTCCAACCGGGCCAGATCCAGGAAGCTGAGCTGGCTGGGAAGGATGAGGTAACCGCCTTTGGAAGGCAGGTTTTCCTGGCCCAAGAGAGTCAGGTTTTTGAGGGAGACTGGCTTATCCGTGGGCATGGCGGGAGTGAGGGAAGAAATGTAAGGAGAGAGTAAGCAATGATCCAAGCGCTTTTCCAGCGGGAAAAGGATCATCCTTGATGCCAAATGGAACGATGATCCGTCTGAAAGCAGATTTTCGCATGCAAGGGAGACTGCGAAACGCCCTCTGAGCAAACCTTTAATCCATCCTTGCCATGCCAGCAAATCCTACTCCATCTTTATCCATGACTACGCATACCTTTCCCTCCCACGATGGGGCCGAGTTGTTTTACCGGGCGTGGTTACCCTATTATCAGGCGAAGCAGGCAATCGTGATCATGCATCGCGGGCATGAACATTCCGGGCGGATGCTGGAGCTGGCAAAGGCGCTGGAGATGCCTGAGACGGCCATGTTTGCCTGGGACCAGCGGGGGCATGGGGAATCACCAGGGCCGCGTGGTGGGGCCGAAAACCTGGGGGTGGTGATCCGGGATGTGGAGGAATTTTTTCAACACATCGAGAAGACGTATGCCATCGCCAGGGAAAACATCGTGTTGGTGGCTCACAGTGTGGGCGCGGTGGTGGCTGCGGCCTGGGTGCATGATTATGCGCCACGGCTACGCGGACTGGTATTGGCCACGCCTGCTTTTCGTGTAAAACTGTATGTGCCCATGGCGGTGCCGATGCTGAGAGCCAAGGAGAAGCTGATGCCGGGAGGCGTGGTGAAAAGTTACGTGAAATCGCGGGTGCTGACTCATGATCCTGCCCAGCAGCGGGCCTATGATGAGGATAAGGCGATCTTCAAGGAGATCTCCGTGAACATCCTGCTGGATCTCTTCGATACGGCGGAGCGCGTGGTGAAAGATGCGGCGGCGATCCGGGTACCGACGCTGGTTTTTAGTGCCAGCCAGGACTGGGTGGTACATAGCGGACCGCAGCGTGAGTTTTTTGAGCGGCTGGGGGCGTCGGATAAAGAATTCCATACCTTGTATGGCTTTTACCATGCCATTTTTCACGAGGCGCAGAGGGAGGTGGTCTTTAACCGGGTGCGGGCTTTTGCCCAGCGGCTTTTTACAACACCTCCGGTCAAACCTGGACTGCTGCTGGATGCTGACCAGCGGGGGCATACACGCACCGAGCGGGATGAACTGGCGGCCTCGCGGGATTGCATGTCATCGCGTGTGACGCGGCTTGTGTTTGGAACGCTTGGACGGCTGAGCAAGGGCATCGCACTGGGCTGGGATGCGGGTTTTGATTCAGGCCGTACACTGGACTATGTGTATAAAAACAAACCTTCCGGGAAGCTCGGGGTGGGTTGGCTGATGGATAAATCTTACCTGGACAGTCCGGGATGGACGGGTATCCGCTGGCGGGGACAAATGCTGCAACGGGTGCTGGCGGATGTGCTGGCGCAGGCCGGGGAAAAGCCGCATCTGGTGGACATCGCCTGTGGCGGCGGACGCTATATTTTACAGACGCTGCATGATCATCCAGAACTGGAGGTGACGGCAACGCTTCGCGACTATCAGCAGCCGAATCTGGATACGGCGAAGACCACGGCGGAGCAGCTCGGCCTAACGGATAGTGTAAATTTTATGCAGGCGGATGCATTTGACCGCTCCTCCCTGGCGACGCTGAACCCGCCACCGACGGTGGCGGTGGTCTCCGGGCTATATGAACTCTTTAATGCGAATGCTCCCGTGCTGGAATCGCTGAAGGGACTGGCGGATGCGATGGCACCGGGGACACGGCTGGTCTATACCAACCAGCCTTGGCATCCTCAATTAAAGTTTATTGCGCATGTGCTGACGAACCGGGAAGGGCAGCCCTGGATCATGCGCCGACGTACGCAAGAGGAAATGGACGACCTGGTCAGAGCAGCCGGTTTTGTCAAGGAGCGGCAGGAGACGGATCCCGCTGGTATCTTTACCATCAGTGTGGCCCGGAAACTGTAACCCTGAACTCCACAAACGGGTACCGTAGCCTTCCATGCCACTGAAGACAACCAACCGGGCAGTTTCCCAGCGACCTTCCTTTTTCCAGGCCGCACTGGTCAGTGCCTGGACGAGTTTGGTTTTCCTGGTGATTTACAATGGCAGCAATTGGATCACCGGTCTGCGCCCGGATGTGCAGACGGCTGCGTTTGCCTGGGAGCGGATGTTTCCTGTGGTGGAATGGATGATCATTCCCTACTGGTCACTGGATGCGTTCTTCGTCGTCGCTCCATTTTTATGCTCGGATAAAAATGAACTCACGGTCCTACGGAAGAGGCTGGTATGGACAAATTTGATCGCGGCTGCGTGCTTTCTCATTATCCCGCTGGAGTTGGCTTGGGCGCGGCCCAAGATCACGGAGGGAATGTTTGCTTCCTGGTTTGGGGCGATCCAGGCGATGGATGCGCCGCACAATCTCTTCCCCAGCCTTCACATTGTGCTGCGGACAATCATGGCGGTGCATTACGCGCGGCATTCGAGCGGTGTATGGAGGACAGTCTTGCACCTCTGGTTCAGCTTGATTGGGGTGTCCACATTGCTAACTTGGCAGCATCATCTGGTGGATGTATTGGGTGGATTTTTGTTAGCCGCTGTGATTTTCCATGTCATCCCGGATGTGCAGGGTGGCAAAGCGGGAGGAAACAAACGTATCGGATTTTATTATCTGGCCTGCACCGTGTTGCTGCTGTTTGCATGCAGATTGAACATGCCTTGGACACTGGTGCTTTCGTGGCCTGCGGCGGCGCTGGGAACTGTTTCTGCGGCGTATTTCGGTGCAGGGGCCGCAGTCTTGGGTAAAAAGGGTGGGCGGCTGCCTGCGATGACACGTTGGTTGCTGGCTCCATGGCTGCTAGGACAGGAAATTTCTTGGTGGTGGTATCGGCGGCAGTCAGCGGAGTGGGACGCATTGACTCCGCGAGTCTGGATGGGGTCCATCCCGGACCATGAATCCGCGTATGCCTTGCTCAAAGCGGGGGTGACGGATGTGCTGGACATGACGGCAGAATTTGAGGCGCCCATGGCTTTTCGGAGGCTGGAAGGTTATAAGAATCTGGCGGTGGCCGACCTGACTGCGCCGACACAAGAACAATTGCAGATGGCCGCGGCATTTATTGATCGTGGGCGGATGAACGGGATTGTTTTTGTGCATTGCAAAGCTGGATATTCCCGCACCGCAGCGGCTGTGGGAGCCTGGCTTTTGCAAAGCGGCGGAACCACGGAGGCCGCACTGCGTCAGATGAAAGAGGTGCGTCCGGGAATGATCATTCGACCGGAGGTGGTGAAGGCTCTGAGAGAGCTGGAATCTTCAATGATGGCCCCTGGGCGTGCTTCCTGATTGAAGTTGAATTCAGGCCCTGTTAGAGCATGGGGACTGCGTGCATGTACGGCCCTATTGAAATTATCCCTCTTCTGCTCCTGCTAATGGTGGCAGGCCGTCCTGCCATCCTCCCGCAAAAAGCGGAAAGATATGATGTGGGAGGAGCATTGATGCTGGCGGGTTTTGGACTGGGGAAGATCATGCTTCTGGCGTTTCCCGTGTATGAAGTACACCGCCTGTGTGTACAGGCATCTCTGGAAGCGCAAACTGGCTGGTCCGCTTTTATCGCGATGTTATCGTTCACGCTGCTGCCTTTTCTTGGACTCGCAGGGTTGTCGGACTTGATCGGATGTTTGATGAAGCTTTTCAAAAGAGAGATCCCTCCGCTGGTGCGTGATCCGTTTTGGACAGTTGGCCCTACGGACTTCTGGTGTCGATGGAGCGGAGTGGACTCATTGGCTGAACGTAGCTGGAAATTTGCGTTCAAGGGATGTGCTACAGTGGCCCTGGTCATGTGGCAGGGGCTGACTGAGGGGATGGTTTGCTGGGTGGTAATTCATGGGTTGATGATCTTGATGAATTGTTTGTTAGGTGAGCGCTTGCGGTGGGTGAAGAGCGTGCCGCGTTGGATGAAGGGTATTTTGACGGTTTTGGTGTTTATGCTTAGCATGCCATTGATTTACACAGGCAGTTTTGCTGGTGCCCTTCATGAGTGGAGTCAGATTTTCAATCCGCCGAAGGAAGATGTTTACTCTTTGTTCCTGGACCGGCGTCTGACCACGTCCCGAACGTGCTGGCTGCTGTGGGCTGCTGTGCTGACGGTAGCCGCACTGCCAGGCTACTCATGGTGGTTGGCGCAGGGCAGAAGGCTGCGCTTGCTGACCAGAGGAAGTGGATCACTGTTGCTCATCATGATCGTGACTTATGTCATCGCGTCCAGGCTGCCAGGTCTCGGGCAGCGCATGAGCCAGGAAGTGAGCTTGTGGCTGAACGCTGATGGCTACCATGGAGTGAGCATTGGCGATGATGGCTGGCTTTTTCGGACCCAGGAGCTGGACCGCCTGACGCAGCGGCGTGATGTCCCAGGCCTAACCGATGAAGTGATTCGGCTTAAAAATTCGCTGAAAGAGGGCGATGTGCATTTGATGCTGCTCACAGTGCCGGACAAGCTGATGCTGTATCCCGAACCGATCCTGCCTGCCAAGTATTGGGCGCCGGTTCTTCCGCCTGGTTATCACTCAGCGCTGGAAAGACTTCGTTCAGCGGGAGTGGATGTGCTGGATTTTACTGACAAACTTTGGGATGAGCGTCGCCGTCAGCCGCTCTATTTTAAACAGGATTCTCATTGGAGAGCTGAGGCCATGAAGGAACTGGCCGTGCAGGTTTCCCGGCATATTCGGAAGACTTATCCAAAAGCAGTGAATGACCAGACGCCGCTGGTGGATGCGGAGTTTATTGAGCGTCAGGATCTGGGGGACTTGGCTTCGGCCCTGACCTCATCGGAGCCTGAGAATCATTGGTCAGCGGAGTCCACACAAATGGTCGGCCTGCGGGGATTGCATGGAAGTATAAAATCATCGGTGCTGGTTATTGGGGGCGATTTGGTGAATGTGTTTGATGATCCAAATTTGAGTTTTGGACCAGGGGCACCCACGGATGCTCCAGCCTCGTTTCCGATCCAATTAGGTTCCCTTTTAGGGCATGGTCTGGATGTGATTGATGAATCACAGACATCAGAATTGACCAGCCGCAGTGTTGGGAAAAAGCTGGTGGTCTGGGTAGTGCGGGCAGGGGACCTGTAAATAATTTTCCAGGCACCAAGCCCTGGCCAGCCGCATACTTTCACGGTGTGCCGCTTGCCAGCCGTCCATTTTGAAACGAAAGGCTGAATGTCCGCATGACTGACCAACTCGCCTATTACCTGCACGACCTGAGCCCCCACGTCATCCGTTTTACGGACAGCTTTGCCATCCATTGGTACGGGCTGGCGTATGTACTGGGCTTTTATCTGACCTACCGCGTGATGCTTTACCTGGCACGTAAAGGCCTGTCCGAGATCAAACCTGAACAGGTGGCAGATTTCATCACGATGGTCGCCCTCTTTGGGGTGGTGCTAGGGGGGCGGCTCGGATACATGCTGCTGTATGATTGGGATCACTTTGTGGAAGCTCCCTGGAGTCTGTTCCTGTTAAATCAGGGGGGAATGGCCAGTCACGGAGGCATTGCGGGGGTAGCCTTGTTTCTTTTGTGGTATGCACGCAAACACAAGATCTCGTGGACGGGGCTTGGGGATACCATTGTCTGCGGAGCGCCGCTGGGGGTCTTTTGCGGACGCATTGCCAACTTCATCAATGGCGAGCTTTTCGGTCGAGTCACGACGGTGCCCTGGGCGATGAAATTCCCCACAGAGCTGCTGCATGAAGACTTTGTTAAACAGGGAGGGGTTCTGCCTTCTCTGCCACCGGGCATGCAGCACAGTCCAGACATTATCGCTTTTTTTCAAACACAGCCAGAAGGCGTGGCGGGACTGGAGGCGATGCTGCATCCGCGTCATCCGTCTCAGCTCTATGAGGCACTGGGTGAAGGGCTTTTCCTTTCCGCCATTCTGCTAGCAGTTCGCCTGCGTTACCCGCGTCTGCCTCATGGCATCCTGACGGGGCTGTTTTTCATTCTCTATGCGGTGGCACGCATCAGCCTGGAGTTTGTCCGCCAGCCGGATTCTGGCTCTGAAATGATCATGGGGTTGACGCGGGGACAGTTCTTTTCCGTCTTCATGATTGTGATTGGTGCGGCCTTCATCGCCTTTGGCTGTGTGTGGGGACGGGTAAAAAGAACTCCGGTTTAAACTGCATTTTCATGCCCGGCCTGGACTGAGGCCTGCGTCATCTATCCTGCATCCTTTATGTCTTCCGACGTCCAGATCACCAAGCGCAAAGAGTTCCTTCCTGTCACCGATGAACTGGAGACGTATCTGGATGAGTTTGGCAGGCATTACTCGCTTCCTGCTTCTTATAACGATCTACTGGGCTTCACTGAAAGCTATCCCCTGGATGATAAAAACGGTAATCCCACCCACTGGGCCACCGTGCTTTATCCGCGTGAGGTCCAAGATGAGCTGTATCCACGCCTGACGAGCATCTATTCGCTGCTGCGCACCGGTGACCTTCACGCCGTGCCGCATCTATTTGTTGAGCGTGTGGACTATTGCGCCTTCGGGAATTCGAGGCCTTTTCGCGTCCGGGTGGTCAACCAGTATAACGACAACTACGATCACTTTTACGTCAAGACCGCCGATGCCTCGCGCGTATATGGGCTGGAGCTGGAGCACCTGCTTTCACCGAACCGCATCAATTATTTGGCGCAACGAAACACCCTGGTGGAGGAGCACATTGCCGGAGTGCCAGGGGATGTGTTTATCCGCGATCATCTGGACCGCCCGGATGTGAACAAGGTGCGTATCGCCAAAGAGTTTGTGAAGTTCAGCGAGCGTTGTTTCCTGCGCTTGCTGGGAGATATGCGCAGCTACAACTACGTCATTGATATCACGCCAGACTTTGAGGACGTGCAGTACCGTGTGCGTGCGATCGACTTTGACCAGCAGAGCTATGAGGGACGGCGGAGCATCTACCTGCCGCAGTTTTTTAAAGAGAACAATCCCGTGGTCTGGTTGTGTGGCAAGCTGCTGAACCTGCCGACGATGAACCAGTATCAGGATGAGGAACGCAGCCTCATTGCCCGCCGCTACATCAGTGAACATCAGCGAATCACAGCCCTGATACAGATCATGAAAAACAATCCGCGGGAGCCTGCGGACAAGGTGGCGCAACTGGCCCGTGAACTAGGTGAATACCACAACACAGATGCCTTCGATCTGTGCGACAGCATGGGTGCTGTGGTGGAAAAGAATCTCGAAGTCACCCTCGGACGGCATTTGGTCTAACTATACCTCTGCACCCCAGGGAATGTCCCAGCCGGGACCTTCTTTACGGGGCTTTTGCTGTGCGGGCTGTTTGTCATCGGCTTCCTGGAGGATGGTATCCGCAGGCAGTGGACGGGCTTCAGGATCTGAGACTGGCTGACGCGGTGGCACCGGGACGGCTTGCATGAGCAAAGCCTGCCTCCGCATGCTGGCCTCGCGTAAGGGAATGAAGTCTGGTGCCAGGTTCAGGGGTGGACGTGAAATGCTCGTGAGATAGGAGCGCTCCTGGTCCAGCGCATAAGCCCATTTTTCAAGTCCTGCATAGACCTGGGCGGTGACTTTGGTAAATTCAATCTGGCTTGTGCGGTCGAGTTCCGCTTCACCAGCCAATGCTTCATCGAGGAGTTTACCCGCCTCCTCAGGTTGCTTGGTGCTGCCTTCCATACCGATGATGAGAAACTCTGCAAGCCGTGCTTTATCCAAAGCATTGCCCAGGTGAGCTGCGCGGCGCAGCCAGGCCTCGGCCCTTCTTGAGTCAGCAGGCACAGGGCTGCCTGTCTGATAAAGATCTGCCAGCCTGCGGATAGCGGGCAGGTAGGGGGCCTGGGCGGAGCTGAGCAGGTATTCCGCTGCGGCATGCGGATCCTTTTCACATCCCTGGCCCTGGAGCAACTGCACGGCCAAAATGAACTGTGCCTTTTCGTGTCCCTGGCGGCTGGCGCGGGTGGCCCAGAAGAAGCTGTCCCGAGCATCTGCTTGCACATGCTTGCCCAGGGCATGCAGGCTGGCCAGGCGGAACTGCGACTCAGGATATCCATGGCCAGCAGCTTGGAGCAGGAGCTTTACCGCTGTCGTCGTATCGGAGGCTGTTCCTCGGGATTCGAGCAATTTCACTGCGAGCAGGTCCTGTGCCCCCAGATGATCATGAATGACGGCGCGACGCAGGAGCATGGTGGCAGTCCAAGGGTTCTGTGCCACGCCGATGCCATACTCCAGACAGCGTGCCGCTTGGAAAAGTCCCTCGGCATCACCGGCCATGCCAGCTTCATGAAAGCAGGCAAAGGCCTTGGCATCATCTTTTTCCACAATGTGTCCATAAGAGTGCAGCCAACCGAGCGACCTGATGGAGGGTGGGTAGCCGTTGGAAGCCAGACGCCGCAGGATATTGAGGCCTGCTTCATGGGCTTCTTTATCGGTGAGGATGTAAATCATACGAATGGCCATTTCTTGCGCGGCTTGGGAGTCTCCCTTATTGGCACGTTCGATGAGGTCGTTGCTCTCCTGCCGGTAACCGTAAAGCTGCATTGCCTCGGCAGGAATGAGAGTGGGAAGAGTGACCGTTGCCTCACCATCTTCATCATAGATGAGGGGCTCTTGCCCTGTCCAGGTGGGCTGCTCTAATGGGGGCGGAATGGAGATGCCTTGCATGGGCAGGGGATCTTCCAGCAAGGTGGGCACGGGCTGGAGCCAACGGCGCAAATAGGGACTGCCCTCATGAATGATTTCACCTGCAAGGGGCTTTCCTCCCGGCTTGGCAGCTAAATGGGCTGGGGACCAGGACTGTTTGTTTAGCCATGCTTTTTCACAGTTGGTTAGGCTGGGCAAATCGATCAGGTCACCTGGTGGCTGGGCGGCATCCAGGGCGTGACGAGCACGCCTGATATACAGCTGGGCATTTTCCGCCTCACCGCTGGCTTGCCACGCCAATGCCAGGGCAAACAAAATGTCTGGATGCGATTGAGCCTCCATAAAGGCTTCCGCCTCCCGGGCCAGGATCAAGGCCTCCTCGGGCTGGCGTTTCTTCTTGTTGGGATGATGGGCCAGCAGCATGGAGAGAGCTGCCATGTATTTGGGTTCTCCACTGTAGCAGGCATGGCGAAGCCATAGCTCAGCTTTGTCCGCATCCGCTTTCAAGCGACCCCCTTTTAAATAAAGATGGCCCAGATGATAAGCCGCTTCAAAGCTGCCTGTCAGCACGGCCTGGAGGTAAGCCTCAGCGGCCTGCATGTCATCCTGCTCATATCCCAGCCCTGACTGAAGCCAGTTTCCACGCAAGTTCATGGCTGGAGCATATTTGGCCTTTACGGCTTTTTCGAGCCATTGGATGGCCTGATCCCTGGCACTGGGTACGTCAGGATTCATGAGCAAAATTGCCAGGGTAGTCTGACAAGTCGCATCACCGAGCTCAGCGGCCTTGCTGAGGCAGCCAGTGACGAAAAAACGCCTTGCTCCTGCGGGTGTATTATAATAAATGCGGGCCAGGGTCCGGCAGGCAGGCAAATACGTCTGAGCGGCAGCAAGGTCCATCCAGGGCATGGCTTCAGCATCGTTGGCCTGGCCCCAGGTACCGAGAGATATATTCATGGCCAGCCAGTATTGCGCTTCGGCATCTCCGCGTTGAGCACGGCTGCGCAGGTCCTTTTCATCGCTGAAAGCGGGAGGTGGTACGGGTGTTGAGGGAGACTGTGGGAATGCAGCACTGATGGCGATCAGGAGAAAAAATCCCGTCGTGCAAAAAAGCCGGATGAAGCGAGATGGCATCAAAGGTTTCCTTTCTTGATCTTTTGGCTTTCCGTCGTGCGGGCAATTTGAGTAAAGTTTCCCCATGAACGATTCAACATGGCATCTCATTAAAGCTTCGGACAAGCAAGAATATGGCCCCATCAATGGAGAAACCTTACTGGGATGGGCCAGTGAAGCAAAAATTTCGCCCATGGACAAGTTGTCCAACGATGGACGCCAGACCTGGCAGCGCGCGCCCATGATCCGTGAATTGCAGATGGACTGGCTGATCCAGATGCCTGACCAGTATCTATACGGTCCAACGAATGTGGCCACCATTCAAGAATTCCTGGCCACGGGTCAGGTGGATGGGAATGTGGTGTTGATTAATTGCGTGGATGCCACGGAGTCCCGCCTTTCGGACCAACCGTTCTTTGGTTTCAGTCCACAGCATACGCGCAGTGCCGAGACCACTCTCATCGGTTCCCAGTGGCCAGATCTTCAGCGTGGGGCCAGTGATCCCCATGTTCAGCAACGCATCATACAGCTTGAGAAAAACATCATCGAGTATCAGCACTCCATGGATGAATGGGAACAGCGGTACAACAGCCTGCGCCAGCAGTTTATCGAGGCGACTGGACGCGAGCCGAAGTAATGGTAAAGCAAGCGATGGAGTGGCCGAAGGTCACTCCGCCCGCTTAGAGATGAAGACGGCCAATGAGCGCGCAGGCATGGCGAAATGAAGCGTTTTGCGTGTGCGTTTAGGCATCTTCAGCGATCCAGTGGCAAGGCGCAGGTGCCAGGGCTCTGCATCAGCAGCGGGCATCTTGAACTCCACATCTTCATAGTGTGAATTGGAGAGAACGAAGACCGTATCGCTCATGCGCGGCTGACCCGTTCGCCCCATTTCTTTCAGCGCACTGCCCGGCAGCCACATGCCGAAGCAGCGTGTGAAGCCAGCATCCCAATCATGGTCTTCCATTTCACGGCCTTCGGGATTCCACCAAATGACGTCTTTCGGTATGTCCTCGCCTGCCTCAAGGCCGGTGAGGAAGTTTTTGCGTGAAAGAACGGGCTGCTCCTGGCGCAGAGCGATGAGCTCGCGGGTAAATTCCAGCATGTGCTGGGGTGTCCCTGCAAAGTCCCAGGAGAGCCAGCTAATGTCATTATCCTGGCAGTAGGCATTGTTGTTACCCTGCTGGGTATGCCAGCGTTCATCCCCAGCCAGCAGCATGGGCACTCCCTGGGAGAGGAGCAGGGTGGCGAGCATGTTTTTGGCCTGGCGCTCGCGGAGGGAGATGATGCCAGCATCATCGGTCTCGCCTTCATGGCCACAGTTCCAGCTTTCGTTATCATTGGCACCGTCCCGGCTTTCTTCCTGATTGGCCTCGTTGTGCTTCTCATTGTAGCTGACGAGATCCCGCAGTCCGAAGCCGTCGTGGGCGGTGATGAAATTGACACTGGCATGGGGGCCACGGCCGCTGTGATTATAGAGATCGGCGCTACCGCTGAGGCGCTTGGACAGCTCATTGGCGCGGTCATTGCCTTTCCAGCAACGGCGCACTTCGTCCCGGTAACGTCCATTCCATTCCGCCCAGCCTGTGGGGAAGTTCCCCACCTGATATCCGCCCATGCCGATGTCCCAAGGTTCAGCGATGAGCTTGACCGTGGAGAGGACTGGGTCCTGGCCGATGGCATCGAAAAATGAGCTCAGTTTGTTCCATCCATAAAGCTCACGCGCCAGGGCACTGGCCAAGTCAAAACGGAAGCCGTCCACATGCATTTCCGTGACCCAATAACGCAGGCTGTCCATCAGGAGTCGCAGCCCTGCGGGATGCTGCATACTCAGCGTATTGCCGCAGCCGGTGAAGTCTTCGTAGTACCTTGGATGCTCCTGGGAGAGGCGATAGTAAGAAGCATTGTCCACACCACGGAAGGACAGGGTAGGGCCTCGCTCGCTGCTTTCAGCAGTGTGGTTATAAACAACGTCCAGGATGACTTCGATGCCTTCCTGATGCAGCCGCTTCACCATGCCTTTAAATTCCCGCATGGCATCATGAGGATCCGTCACGGAGGCATAGGAGGGTTCAAAGGCGAAGAAGGACAGTGTGTTGTAGCCCCAGTAATTGGTTAGGCCGCGCTCCAGCAAAAATGAATCGTCCAGATGATGATGGACGGGAAGCAACTCCACGGCAGTCACACCCAGATTTTTGAGGTAGTCCATAGCCTCGTTTGAGGCCAGCCCGGCATAGGTTCCACGAAGGTGTTCCGGCAGGCTGTTCAGCTTTTTAGTGAAGCCCTTGGTGTGTACCTCATAGATGACTGTGCGGTGCCAGGGGGTTTGAGGATGTGTATCTCCATCCCAGTTGAAGTCGGGGTCCATCACCATGCCTAGCGGCGCGATGGCTGAGGAATCCCGGTCGTCGAAACTGAGGTCCAAAGATTCACTGTCCAATTCATAGCCGAACAGTTCCGGCTTCCATTCCTTTAAAGGGCGGCCGATAGCCCTCGCATAGGGATCCAGGAGGAGTTTGTTAGGATTAAAACGATGGCCATTTTCTGGCTCATAAGGGCCATGCACGCGGTAGCCGTAGAGCTGACCGGGGCCGATCCCTGAAATGAAGCCATGCCAGACGTGGTTCGTGCGCTCAGTAAGTTCAATGCGGGTTTCATTGCCACCTTCGGCAGCGTCAAAAAGACAAACCTCGACTTTGTCTGCGTTTTGGGAAAAGATAGAAAAATTCACCCCGTCCTTTTCGACAGTGGCACCGAGGGGATATGGCACGCCGTGCCCCGTGAGCTGTATATTAATCATCGCCCAACTTCGAATTTGGCAGGGCAGTTGGATGGGTGAAATGGATAATTAATTTTCAGCAGCCAAGCTTGCGCAAGCTCGTGGCGGGCAATAATAGCATGCTATTCCTGGCTGGCCTTTAAGAGCTACTTCAATGTTTTGCCGAGATTCTAACCTGATTTATAATTTTCTTCTCATGGCCAAATCTAAAGTCAAACCTCTTCCTCTGCTCGAAAAAGCACCCACTGGTATCACTGGGTTTGATCAGATCACCGGCGGCGGGGTTCCGAAGGGCCGACCAACGCTGATTTGCGGTTCCGCTGGCTGCGGTAAATCTTTGATGGCGACAGAATTTCTGATTCGTGGTGCGACTGAGTTTGGAGAACCTGGAGTGCTAATGACCTTTGAGGAGACAGCGGATGACATCCGCAAAAACGTGGCCTCTCTTGGTTTTGATATTGATGACCTGGTGGCCAGCAAGAAGCTGATCATCGATCATGTGCATGTGGAGCGCAGCGAGATCGAAGAGAATGGAGAATACGATCTTGAGGGACTCTTTATCCGCCTGGGTTATGCGATTGATAGCATCGGTGCCAAACGGGTGATGCTGGACACCATTGAAACGCTTTTTTCTGGGCTGAGCAACCAGGGTATCTTGCGGGCAGAACTGCGGCGGCTTTTTGGCTGGCTAAAGGAACGCGGTATGACCACCCTGATTACCGGAGAACGTGGCGACGGCTCATTGACCCGCCAGGGGCTGGAGGAATATGTATCCGACTGTGTGGTGCTTTTGGATCACCGTGTCTATGGACAGATTTCGACCCGCCGTCTGCGTGTGGTGAAGTATCGTGGGTCCACTCACGGCACGAATGAATACCCGTTCCTGATTGATGAACAGGGCATTTCGGTGCTGCCGATCACCTCTAGCGGCATGGATTATGAAGTGTCCAATGAACGCGTGGGCACAGGCGTCAGCGAACTGGATGAGATGCTGGACGGGCAGGGCTATTATCGCGGCAGCACCATTCTGCTCAGTGGCACGGCGGGCACCGGAAAGAGCAGCATGTGCGCACACTTGGCCTATGAAACATGTCGGCGCGGTGAACGCTGCATGTATTTTTCCTTTGAAGAATCTCCCTCGCAGATTCAGCGGAACATGAAGACCATTGGCATTGATCTGGCTCCTTATGTGCGCAAAGGCTTGCTGCAGTTTCATTCATCCCGACCGACCTTGCAGGGACTGGAGATGCATCTGGTGAGCATGCACAAAATGATCGAGAATTTTGGTCCTGCGACAGTGATCGTGGATCCCGTTTCCAATCTAAGCACAGCAGGCACCCTGGACGATTCAACCGCGATGCTGGCAAGGTTGATCGAGTATCTGAGAAAGAAGGAAATCACCGCTTTCTTATCATCGCTGACCAGCGGCGGAAGGTCACTGGAACAGACGGATGAGGGACTCAGTTCCATCGTGGACACATGGCTGCTGCTAAGGGATGTGGAACTGGGCGGTGAGCGCAACCGACTGATGTATGTGCTGAAATCACGCGGCATGGCCCATTCTAACCAAGTGCGTGAATTTGTGATCACCTCTAAAGGTATCAAGCTGGTGCCGGTTTATCTGGGGACTGAAGGTGTGCTGACAGGCTCAGCACGCGTGGCCCAGGAAACCAAGAACATGAAAGAGCAAATGGCCGCTGAAGAAGAGCTGGACCGTAAACGTCTGGCGCTGGATCATCGACGCAAGGCTCTGGAAGCACAAATCGTCTCACTCCAGGCAGAAATTGCCTCTGAAGAGGAAGAATATAGCCGGGAGGCATCCAACAAGAAACAGAGAGACGAAAAAATTAGGGAGGACCGCAACCTGATGCTAACGAGCCGCCGTTCTGACTACAAGAAGACCCCGAAGCAAACGAGCAAGGCCTAACCCCAAGCACCCAGAAGCCATGAAAGCACCTGCCCCTGGTAAAGCCTCCTCTAAACCCGCAGCAAAGACGGTTAAAAAGACTGTGGCAGCGAAAAAAAAGCCAGCAGTCAAAGCTGCCAAAAAAACCACCGCAAAAAAAGGGGTCTCCAAGAGCGGTAAATCAGCAGCTCCCGAAACCCCTGATGTGTGGAATCTGCGTCTGTATGTGGCGGGTCAGACTCCCCGCTCCTTGACTGCCTTCTCCAACTTGAAAAGGTTGTGTGAGGAACATTTGGCGGGCCGTTACGACATTGAAGTGGTGGACCTGATGAAAAACCCACACCTTGCGCAGAGTGATCAAATCGTCGCTCTGCCCACCCTGGTGCGCAAATTACCTGAGCCAATCAAAAGAGTCATTGGAGATTTGTCGAATGTGGAAAAGGTAATGGTGGGCATTGATCTGGAACTCATTGCTAAAAAATAAGATCAGATTTTTCACTCCTTCCGAACTGATCGTTGTCCGCTCTAACCCAGGCTCCCCCCAACCGGCATTACCCCCATGGCAAAAAAGACTTCCCAGGTACGTGGAGGAACCAAGGCTTCACCCGCCAAGGCCGCTAAGAAAAAGGCAGAGGGTATCCCAGTGGAACCGCTTTCTAGCACAGCAGATTTTGAAGCTTTGCTGAAGGGCAATTTGGACAGCTCGCAACGGTATGTGCTTAAATTATACGTCACAGGGACAACCACACGAGCTGCGCAGGCAGTGGCTAACATTCATGCTATGTGTGATGAACATCTCGCAGGCCGGTATGACCTGGAGGTGATCGACATCTATCAGCAGCCAGACGCGGCGGCAGACGAACAAATTATTGCTGCTCCGACACTGGTAAAACAGGAACCTGCCCCCTCGCGCAGGGTAGTGGGTAACTTTTCGGATAAGGAGAAGATTCTAATCAGCCTTAACATCGATCTTGCTGACAAAGCCTCATGACAAGAGGACGAATTCGTTAAATTATGAGCAAAAAAGCCTCCAGTGCGCATTCACCTGCCTCCAGAAAATCCTCCGGGACCAAATCTGGTGGTAATGGCGCGCGCACCGGAACCCAAGTAAGCAAGAAGGCGGAAGCAAAGCCGCGCGTTTGGATTGATAAAAGCGACTTTGAGAGGATTCACGATCATTTGCGTGAAGCGCAAGAAACGCTGGATGCTATCCGCAATGGCGATGTGGATGCCGTCGTGGTCAGTGGCAGTCATGGCAGCCAGGTTTACAGTTTGAGCGGTGCCGAGCAGCCTTACCGCATTTATGTCGAGCAGATGCAGGAAGGCGCGGTCACCGTGGATCAGAGCGGTCTCATTTTGTATTGCAACCAACGGTTTGCGGATATGACTGGTCTGCCGCTAGAGCGGGTGATCAGTTCACAGATCCTCCAGTATGTTCCAAAATCGACGTGGAAGAATTTAGATCATGTCTTTAAAGGTGAAGAAGCAGCCAAACATGAGTGCCTGCTACAGCATTTGGATGGTGGCTCCCGTCCGGTCCTCCTCACTGGCAGTCCACTGCCAATGGAAGATCAGCATGTGATGTGTCTGGTGGTAACTGATTTGACCGAACAAAAAGAGCGTGAGGAACTGCGCCAGGGCAAAGAAGGAGCAGAGAAGGCCAACCTGGCCAAAGATGCATTTTTGGCCGCACTGAGTCACGAGTTACGTACTCCGCTGACGCCAGCCCTGATGGCCACCATGGCTCTGGAGAATGATGAGAGCCTGCCCGAATCCGTCCGCGCCAGCCTCGGAATGATTCGCCGTAACGTGGAACTTGAGGCCCGTCTTATTGATGATCTTCTGGATCTGACCCGCATCGCACGCGGCAAGTTGGAACTGCATTTAAGGGCGGTGGATGTGCATGTGATCATCCAGCGTGCGCATGAAATTTGCGAGACGGATATCCATACAAAAAAGCAAACTTTTGAGCTTCAACTTAACGCGGCAAAACATTTGGCCATGGCGGATCCTGTGCGCCTTCAACAGGCTCTTTGGAATGTGATCCGCAATGCGGTCAAGTTCACGCCCGAAGGTGGCATCATCACGGTTAAGACAGGCAATCGAGGTAAAAAAATTTGGATTGAAGTCACCGACAGCGGAATCGGCTTCGCTCAAAAGATTTTACCTGGCATGTTCAAGCCGTTTGAGCAGGGAGGGCGTGACATCACACGTCGCTTTGGAGGTTTAGGACTGGGGCTCGCTATCAGTAGTTCCATCATGGAATCGCATGATGGGACGATTATTGGCGACAGTCCCGGGGCAGACAAAGGTGCGACATTTACTTTAGAACTGCCCCTGGGATCATTGTCCAGTCCAGTTAATGCGGGGCCAGTGGAGTTTGAGAAAGATCTGAGTCATTCGGGGCTGCGCATTCTGTTAGTTGAGGATCACAAGGACACTCGTGCGAGCATGGAGTTGCTGCTGCGCCGTGCAGGGCATGTTGTAACGGCAGCCGACTGTGCGGCAATGGCTTTGGAAATAGCCGAGGCGCATACCTTTGACCTTGTGATCAGCGATTTGGGACTGCCGGACCTCAGCGGTATGGAGTTGATGTCTCAACTGCGGGACCAGCATGGTCTGCGTGGCATTGCCGTTAGCGGTTATGGCATGGAGGAAGATATCCTGCGAAGCAAAGATGCAGGCTTTGTCTATCATCTCACGAAACCTATCCAGATGGAGACTCTCCGGCGTCTCATCCGCCAGTTTGCGGCCAGTGGAGGATAAATGTTTTCTGGAGGTGGAATGCGGTGGCACCTTCACATTTCTTTTCAACGGCCGCCCAATCATGTATAGTTAGATGCCTCTCCTCACATCACTCAAAAACCACACTGCTACAGCCCATGCAGCGTTGGAGGAGCAGTTGGATATCCAGCGACATTTTCAGTCAGAAGAGTTGTATAGACGCTTGCTGGAGAGTTTCTATAGCCTGTATGCACCGCTGGAAGAACGGCTGGCGGAGCTGATCGATTGGAACCAAAAAAACTGGGATTTTGAGATACGGCGGAAAACTCCGTGGTTGGAGAATGATCTGTCAAATTTGGGCATGACAGGAAACGATGTGGCAGCGCTATCGCTGAGCAATGGACTTCCAGAAATCAAGAATTTAGGAGCTGCCGTTGGATGCTTGTATGTCCTTGAAGGCTCAACACTTGGGGGCCAGATGATCACCAAGCTATTGCAACGAAGCCTCCCGCTGACCGCAGAAAAGGCAGGTGCCTTTTTCGCTGGTTATCGGGAACAGACTGGCCTGCGCTGGCGCGAATTTGGAATGTGGGCAGAAGCCCTGGCCCGGGATGATCCTGGGATGGAGGCAAGTGCTGTGAATGCGGCGAAAGATACCTTCGACAGTTTTGCCCTCCGGTTTAAAAACTTAAATTTTACGAATGTCTGAGCAAACTGACCTAACCAATTGTGATCGTGAGCCTATCCATATTCCGGGCTCAGTTCAGCCTCATGCCACGCTTCTTGTTTTGCAGGAACCGTCACTGTCCATCATGCAAGCCAGCGCCAATGCACCTGAGCGCCTGGGAATGTCCATGGAGGAACTGTTGAAAATGAGTCTGGCAGATCTGCTCCCGGCAGCAGATCTGGAGCACCTGGAAAAGCAGATTCTTTCAAAACAGCTAGAGGCCTCCCCGCACTACCTGCCGCCGTTGGCGATTGGAAAATTAGGGCAGTCGTTTGAGGTGCTGGTTCACCGTCACCAAGGCGTATTGATAATGGAGATGGAACTTTGGGAAGATCAAAACTCCATGGTCCAAGAGGAAGTCTATACTTCTCTGAAGCACACGCTCAACCAGCTCCAGGGAACAACCTCGGTGGTGGAATTCTGCCAGCGCGCGGCGGAGCATGTAAGCAAGTTCACCGGCTTTGACCGAATCATGGTTTATCGCTTTGCCGATGATGCCTCAGGTCATGTCATTGCGGAAGCCCGGCGGGCCGATCTGGAGTCTTACCTGGGCCTGCACTATCCAGCTTCAGACATTCCGAAGCAGGCCCGAAAGCTTTTTGTTAGGTCGCAGCTCAGGTTGAATCCGGATGTGAGATACAAGCCTGTACCACTGGTGCCAGAGATGCGTCCGGATACCGCCGGACCACTGGACATGAGTTACTGCGTCAGCCGATCCATGTCACCGATCCATGCGGAATACCTGCAAAACATGGGGGTGACGGCATCCATGTCCATTTCCATTGTGATTGGTGATGAGCTTTGGGGCTTGTTTGCATGTCATCATTATTCTCCACGCTATGTCTCACACACAACGCGGATGGCCTGTGAATTCCTCGCTCACATGCTTTCTCTCCAGGTGAGCAGCAAGGAGAGCGATGAGCAGCATGAATATAAAACAAAATTGCTGCATGAACATCGCTTGTTGGCGGATGCAATGTCCATGCATTCTGATTTCAGCCAGGTGTTGATTCAGAGTCCAGGCAAAACCTTCGCGGGTATAGAGGCAGGCGGTTCGGCTCTCATTTACAACGACGAAGTCCATCTCCGTGGAAACACTCCCGAAGCAGCGGCGGTTCACCAACTGGCGGCTAAATTAGCGCAAGAGACGGAACCTTCTGTTTGGTCCACTGATCATCTGGGCAGTGTAGTTAAAGGGCTGAAGATTGATTCTTCAATGGCCAGCGGATTGCTGGCGGCCCGTCTTTCCAAGCAGCATCCTGCTTATCTCATGTGGTTCCGCCCCGAAGAGACCCAGACCATGAAGTGGGCTGGAGATCCGACCAAGCCAGTGGAAACGGGACCCCACGGCGACCGCCTGACGCCGCGCAAATCCTTTGAACTATGGCAGCAGGAAGTGCGTGGCAAATCGGTTCCCTGGTTGGCTTGTGAAATCGAGGCGGCGCGCCTGTTGCGCCAGACAATCCTCGAATCTGAAGTTCGTCGGGCAGAGCAATTGACCCGGCTGAACATCGAGCTGGATGAACGAAACCGGCAGTTGGATTCCTTTGCCTATGTGGCCTCTCATGATCTCAAGGAGCCACTCCGGGGCATCAATAACTATTCCAATTTCCTGATGGAAGACTATGCCGGACAGCTCGACGACCAGGGGATGGCTTATCTGCGCACCATGATGCGCCTGACAGAGCGGATGGAAACATTGCTGGATTCACTGCTTTATTATTCACGGCTGTCCCGTGCGGAAATCCGGGCACAAAAAGTGAATCTCATGTTAGTCGTGGAAGATGCATTGGAAATGCTTATTGCCAGGAGGGAGGAAACCGGCGCAAAAATTGTCCTCGCGGAAAACTTTCCTCCAGTGGACGGGGATGCGGATCGGCTCAGTGAGGTGTTTTCCAATCTGATCAGTAATGCCATCAAGTACAACGACAAAAAGCCGCCGGAAATCACGCTGGGCTGGCTGCCTTCAGAGGATAGCTCGGCGCCAGTTTTTTATGTGCGAGACAACGGTATCGGCATCGCCAAAGAACACCAGCAACTGGTTTTCCAAATCTTTAAAAGACTCCATGCCCGCGAGCAGTATGGTGGCGGTGTTGGGGCCGGTCTGACCATTGTGCGTAAAATCATCGAACGTCACGGTGGACGGATCTGGCTCGAATCCCGGCCGGGACAAGGCACGACCTTTTATTTCACCCTCCAACCGGACTCTCCAAACCATGACTGAAATCATCAATCCTTCCTTCCTGGTGGTCGAGGACAGTGATGAAGATTATGCAGCCCTGGAGCGCATATTAAAGCGTGCCAAAGCCGATGTACCTATCCGGTTGCAACGCTGCACCAGCGCAGAGCAGGTTTTGGACATGCTGAAAGCGCCCGTGTTGCCGAACAGGCCACTGCCGCCTTTGCCGGCGGTCATCGTGCTGGACCTGAATCTTCCTGGAGTGAATGGAAAATCTGTGCTGCTGGCAGTGCGTCAGCATCCGCGTTTGAAACGTACCCCGGTTGTGATTTTCTCCACTTCCAGCAGTCCTCAGGACATCGCATGGTGCTATGAACATGGAGCCAATTCCTACCATGTGAAGCAGACTGATTATTCGGCCTTCAAACGGGCTGTTGAGCTGTTGGTGGATTACTGGGTGGAGGCGGTACGCCTGCCGCTGCCGCCAGCCCCGGAATGCCTGTTGGAAAAACCGGACGAAGCCGATCCAAGACTCTGAAACAGACCTAACAAAACCTGAGTTCTCATGGCACCGGCATCGCCCCTCCAAGTCTTGATCGTGGATGATTCCATGACGGATTGCGTCATCTTCCGGCGTCATTTGTCGAAGGGAGTGCAGAGGCCTTATGAAATCAGTGAGGTGGCCACAGCGGCGGAGGCGATGAAACGTCTGGAGCAGTTGCAGCCAGATTGTGTTTTGATGGATTTCAATCTGCCTGATAGCGATGGCGTGAGTCTGGTGAAAAAGCTGGTGGCGACTTACGGTCAGAATGCTTTCGGCATCGTCATGCTGACCTCCAGCCAGGATGTGGAATTGGCGGTCGAGGCGATGCAAAGTGGAGCTCATGATTTCCTGCCTAAAAATTCAGCCAGTGCCATTGTGCTGCGGCGTGCAGTGGAGAATGCGGCTGAAAAAGCGGCCATCCAGCGCCAGCTTGAATCTCAGCGCCAGGCCATGGCTCTTCAAAATGAGGAGCTGGAGCGACATATCCACCGTCTGGAAAGGGAGGCTGCGGAGCGCCAACTGGCGGAATCCAGATTACGCCAGAGTGAGCAGCAACTCCGCGTCGTCACAGACCATGCGGCTGTCCTGCTGGCGCTCTGTGACCAAGAATGCACGTATAAGTTTGTGAACCGCCCTTATGCCCAGCGGTTTGGCATGGAGCCGGAGCAGGTAATCGGTAAGAAACTTGTCGAAGTCTTGGGCACAGACGCCTATGAAGCTATCCTTCCTCATCTGCAAAATGTCCTGGCTGGCGACCGTGTGGAGTTTGAGATCGAGATCCCTTATGAGACACTGGGTCGCCGCTGGATGAATGTGGTCTATGTGCCGGAAAGAGCGCTGGATGGAACGGTGCAGGGCTTAATCGGGGTGATGTCAGATACCACCGCCCGCAAGCTGGCGGAATTTGAGCTTGAGCATGCACGGGATGAGGCCCTGGCAGCCTCCCGTGCCAAAGACGACTTTTTGGCCGCGCTTTCGCATGAGCTGCGCACGCCTTTAAATCCCATCCTGCTTTTATCTAGCGATGCGGCCAGTGATCCCAGCATCCCCGTACCGATCCGGGCCATTTTTGAAACGATCCGCAAAAATGTGGATCTAGAGGCACGCCTCATTGATGACCTGCTGAACATCACCCGCATCAGTCGTGGCAAGATGGCCTTGGATAAACTGCCTGTGGACGTACATGTGGTTTTACGGGATGCTTTTGATAATGTGGCGGCAGAGATCGTGGCCAAGCACCTGTCTTTGAGAGTGAATTTAAACGCCCATGCCCATACGGTGATGGGCGATGATGTCAGGCTGCAGCAGGTGTTTTGGAACGTCCTTAAAAATGCAGTTAAATTCACTCCTGAAGGTGGGGCTATCATCGTCACCACACAGACGCTGCTCACGGAGGATGTTGTAGAGATCAGAATTGAAGACACGGGTATAGGAATGTCTGCGCCGGAACTGGAGCGCATCTTTGATGCCTTTGCCCAGGGAGATCACGCGGGGGTGGGTGGTTCTCACCGCTTTGGGGGGCTGGGACTCGGCCTCGCCATCAGCCAGATGCTGGTGAAAAGCCATGCGGGGAGCATTTTAGCAGAGAGTACCGGACCTGGGGAAGGCGCAGCTTTTGTCATCAAACTGCCGCTGGTGCCAGATATTTGCCTGCAATTGCAGCCGGCGACTCCGGCTGAAAGCATCCGTGCGAAAAATGACAAGCCTGTGGAAATCCTGCTCGTAGAGGATCACGAGGCTACGCGGACTGCATTGGCACAGTTGCTCCAACGCCGCCGTTATCTTGTCAGCACAGCATCATGTGTGGATGAAGCAAGGCTATTGGCCCGCGAGAAGCACTTTGACCTTTTGATTTCAGACATCGGCCTTCCAGATGGCAATGGCTATGACCTCATGGTGGAACTGGCCCAGCAGTATGGCCTCAAGGGTATAGCACTGACCGGATACGGTATGGAAAAGGACCTGGATCGCAGTTCAGCGGCTGGTTTTGTGACCCATCTCACCAAGCCTATTCACATGAATTCTTTAGAAGGAGCCATCCAAATGGCCCTAGCGCATCTTGCAAAATGACTGCACGCAGAAACGCGTTGAGATTCGATTTGAATTGAACCTTCTCGATCATTTCGAATAATTGATTTTTTTTGCCTACTGCCATGCTTACTGTGCACCTGTTGTTTGCCTCCCGAAGTCCCCAGGCTTATGAAGCGGTTTTGGAAGCTGTGAGCCTTGCATTTCCAGGAGCCCAAATCGGGCAGCCGGCCAACGTGGATGAGCTTTTGCTCAACCCGGTCTCTTCCAGCAAAGAATTCCTGGTGCTGATCAAGCCTGAAATGGGGGAGATCGAACTGGCCCTCAAATCAACTTATGGGGACGGTAGCGCACGTTGGCCAGTGGTCAGCTTGAGTGATGCCGTCCACAGCACCGGGCTGGATGTGATTGCGCCGGAGGACTGGCATGGCCGGCTTCTAGCCCAGGTCTTCCGCGCAGCCTTGCAAAAGCATGAACTGGTCCGTGAAAACAGCCGCTTGCGCGGTGATCTCTTAACCGTCGCACGACGCATCAGCCATGATCTACGCACGCCTCTGAGCGGCATTTTTACCACGGGGGAACTTTTGAAAGAAATCCTGGCAGAGCAGTCTGAAGAAGACGCCGCACTGACTCTCCCTCTTTTTGATTCCACGCAGGCGGTCCTGCGATTGATTGAGCGGGTCAGCCATCTGATCCGGGCCACCGTGGATCACAAGGCTAAGGAGCCTGTCGAGATGGGGCAGATAGCCTGGGCCGCACGCCAGGGGGCAGAAAAGACCGCCATGCAGCGTGGCATCCGGATGGAGGAAGTATCCGATTGGCCAGAAGTAGCCGGAGTGCCCTCTTGGCTGGAAACCATCTGGGCCAGCTTGCTGATGAATGCCGTCACGCACACAGGAAGAGACCGTAACGTCAAGATGGAGTGGAAGGAACTGCCTGACGAATATGAATTCAGCGTGGTGGACGACGGACCCGGTGTGGCCGAAAGCAAGGTAGGATCCCTGTTCCAGCCGTTTGAGAGCCTGCATCAAACGCACAGTGCCAAAGGACTTGGCCTTTCGATCACTAGGCGTTTGGTGGAGCTTCAGGGCGGTCGGTATGGATATGCCCCAGCCTCTGGCGGTGGTGCCCGCTTTTACTTCACACTCCCCAAATCGGATTCTTCCAGCTCCCCGTCTGCATGACGCCCCAGGCACCCATTTCAAATGAGAATACGAACCAGGTTTCCTGGCTAAAGGGTGGCGGCGAAGTGGGACGTCGGGTCAGAGAATTCGACTGGTCCGACCACCCGTTGGGTACTCCTGAAAACTGGCCGCAGAGTTTGAAGACAAGCGTCAGCCTGATGCTCAACTCGCGGTATGCGATGTGGATGGGCTGGGGCTCTGAATTGTTCTTTTTCTGCAATGATGCTTATCTGCCCACGCTAGGGTTGAAAACAAACTGGCTGGGAACTCCGGCTAGAATCGTGTGGAAAGAAATCTGGCCAGATGTGGGGCCACGCACTGAGTCTGTGGTGAAGGATGGTGTCGCCACCTGGGATGAGGGACTGCTGCTTTTTCTCGAACGCAGTGGCTTTGCGGAGGAGACTTATCACACGTTTTCATACAGTCCTATTTCTGGGGAGGACGGTTTGGTTGGTGGCATGCTCTGTGTCGTCACCGAAGAGACGGAACGCGTCATCAACGAACGTCGGCTGAGGATGTTGAGGGAACTTGCGGCAGGTTTGACGGGCGTAAAAAATGAGAAGGATCTGTGCAGTGCCTTCCAAGAATGCGTCCAGCAACATCCCAAGGACCTGCCTTTTGCACTCATCTATCTGCTGAGACCTGGCGGGCATGAAACTCGTCTCGGTTGCAGTCATGGCATAAACATGGGTCATCCGATGGCCCCTGACTTGTTAGACCTGGATTCAGAGGATCTCGTCTGGCCTCTAAATGCCGGGGAAGGGGTTCAGTTCGTGGGGGATCTGCAGGAACGTTTCACGGAGATACCCTTCGGCACCTGGGATATCCCCTCCCAGTGCGCAGCGGTCATCCCAGTGACCCAGCAGGGGAAGGAAGGCATTGCCGGACACCTGGTGGTGGGCATCAATCCCTACCGCTCCTTTGATGCTGCCTATCAGGGTTTTCTCGAGCTTCTCGCAGGACAGGTCTCAGGAGCACTATCCAATGTGCGAATGTATGAGCAGGAGAAGCAGCGGGTGGAGGAAATGGCAGCCATGGACCGCGCCAAAACCGCCTTTTTCAGCAATGTCAGTCATGAATTCCGCACGCCGCTGACGCTGATGCTTAGCCCGCTGGAGGATCTGCTGAATAAACAGCATTCTCTTTCAGATGCCGATCTTCAACTGGCCGGTGTCGCCCATCGCAATGGCTTGCGATTATTGAAGTTGGTAAACACACTCTTGGATTTTTCCCGCATTGAGGCGGGTCGTATTGAGGCAGCCTTTGAACCCGTGGATCTGGCCAGACTGACCATGGATTTGGCCAGCGGATTTCGCTCCGCCTTGGAGAAGGCCGGACTGAAATTGACAGTGGAATGCCCACCCCTGCGTGAAGAAATTTATGTGGACCGGGAATTGTGGGAAAAGATCGTGCTCAATCTCTTGTCGAATGCCTTCAAGTTTACGCTAGAGGGGGAGATCCATGTCTCAGTCCGTGATGTGGAGGACGGTGTGAAAGTGTCCGTCAGGGACACAGGCGCGGGTATCCCTCTGGAGGCGCAAGCGCGTTTGTTCGAGCGGTTTTACCGCGTGCAGGGGACCCAAGGACGCAGTTTTGAGGGCACTGGCATCGGGCTGGCTTTGGTGAATGAACTTGTCAAACTCCACGGTGGCGATGTCACCGTAGAAAGCCAGCCGGGGCAGGGCAGCACGTTTACGGTCCACCTTCTGCGAGGCAAGGAGCATCTTCCAGCGGAGCATGTCCGCCAGGGTTTCCACCCGAATGTGCGTAAAGCTGAAACCCTTTTTACCACAGAGGCGGAGCAGTGGGTGCCGGATGCATCAGCGCCAGGTACTGCATCACCCGTCATCGGGTCCAGTCCCCGCATGCGGATTCTCGTCGCCGATGATAATGCGGACATGCGTGGCTATGTCGCCAGTCTGTTATCTGCGGATTACGAAGTGGAAGCAGTGGCGGATGGCAATGCTGCCTGGACTGCCATCCAGAGACAGAGGCCAGATCTGGTGCTTTCGGATGCGATGATGCCTGGCATGGACGGATTCGGCCTGCTGCAGGCGGTCCGCGGGGATGCGATGCTGCGCACACTTCCAGTTATACTGCTCTCAGCACGTGCAGGGGAGGAGGCCAAGGTCGAAGGACTGGACGCCGGGGCGGACGACTATTTGATCAAGCCCTTCAATGCACGTGAATTGCTGGCGCGGGTAAAGGTGCATCTTTCTCTTTTACGCCTGCGGCTGGATTCATTGAATGAAGTCACGCAGGTGCAAAACCGCCTGCAGCACATGCTCTCGTTGCTGCCGGCTGGAGTCTATGCCTGCGACGAGAAAGGGCGGATCACCTTTTTTAATCCACTGGCGGCCAAGTTGTGGGGGCGTGCCCCGGATCCTGATGATCCTGAAATACGCTACTGTGGATTCCACCAAGTGCTGCTTCCAGATGGCCGCCTGCTTACTCAAGAGGAAACTCCGGTGGCGCAGGCCGTGAAGAATGGAAAATCTTTTCGCAACGTCGAAGCTGAAGTGGTCCGGGCTGACGGGACGAAATTCAACATTAGCATCAGCATTGATCCGCTGAGGGATGACCAGGGCCACATCACGGGTGCCATCAACATTTTCCAGGACATTACAGAATCCAAAGCCAATGCCCTGGCTCTGAAGAAGGAGTTAGAGGAGCGCCGCCGCACGGAGGAACACGCCACTTTCTTGAGCATGCTCAGCCAGAAACTGAGCCTGATGCACGAGCCCGCGGAAATTCTGGAAGCTGCCTCCGCCATGGTGGGCATGCATCTAAAAACCGACCGCTGCGGATTCATTGAAGTGGATGATGCCGCCAGGATGCTCACGGTGCGTCATGACTGGGCACGGGACGATATCCCCCGTCAGGACAGCCAGCATCACTTTGAGGATTTTGGCCCTATCGAATTTTGGAAAGGCATCGCGCAAAAGGGGTTTTCGATAGCCGATACCTCTCTTCATGCACCGTCCCAGAACTTCATTCAGAACTTTGACAAGCAATGGGTGCGCGCCTTTGCCGTTGCTCCATTTACCCAAGGGGGTCGGCTGCGGACATTGCTTGCCGTGACGACTGCACAGCCGCGCTGCTGGCGGGAGGATGAACAAAACCTCTTGGAAAATGTGGTGAGCCGTGTCCAGCCCCTGGTGGTGCAAGCGCGTGCGGCTCAGGATTTGCAAATTCGCGGCGAGCGCATGCAGCTCCTCACGGAGACGCTGGCCCAGCTACTCAGTGCGCGCAATCCTGAGACGGTGGTGCGCAATCTTTTCGCCAAAGTCGCCTGGCATTTGCGTGCGGATACCTATTTTAATTTCATGGTCACTCCAGCTGGAGATGCGCTGGAAATGCATTCATGTGCAGGCATCACGGAAGAGCAGGCATCCAACATTCGGCGTCTGGAGTTTGGGCAGTCCATTTGCGGAACCGTCGCAGAGACATGCCAGGGCATCGTCGCCAACGACATTCAACACAGTGGCTACGACAAAGCGGATTTGGTGCGCAGCTTTGGCATTCAGACTTATGCTTGTCATCCGCTCATCGCTGGCGGTCATCTGTTAGGCACTCTTTCATTCGCCAGCCGCACACGTCCACAGTTTGACGAAGATGAATTGAAGTTCATCCGCATCGTCACTCATTCGGCCGCACTGGTTCTGGAGCAGCTTAATGCCGCAGCGGCAAGGCTTCACCTGGCCACCATTGTCACTTCTTCCGATGATGCGATTCTGAGCAAAGATCTGGATGGAAAGATCGCTAGTTGGAATCTCGGAGCTGAAAGAATGTTCGGTTACAAAGCCGCTGAAATTATCGGTAAACCAGTGACCATCTTGATTCCGGAGGACCGCCAGGAGGAAGAACCTCTCATCATGGATCGCATCCGCGCAGGAGAGTCGATCGAGCACTATGAGACCGTAAGACAGCGCAAAGATGGCAGCTTACTGGACATCTCCCTCACCATTTCCCCCATCCGCGATTCCGAAGGAAACGTCACCGGGATTTCTAAAATCGGTCGTGACATTACCGACCGGAAGAAGAATGAGCTGGAATTGCTGCGCCGTGAACAGCTTTACCGCAGCATCGGAGAATCCATCAATTACGGCATCTGGGTCTGCGATGCTCAAGGACGCAACATTTACTCCAGTGATTCCTTCCTTAAACTAGTAGGGCTGACCCAGGAGGAATGTTCCGGGATGGGATGGGCCAGTGTTTTGCATCCTGACGCAGCGGCAGCTACCATTGAAGAGTGGAACCAGTTGTCCAATGACTCTGTTCTCTGGGAGAAAGAATACCTTTTCAAAGGAGCGGACGGACGTTGGCATCCCACCCTGGCACGCGGTATTCCCATACGGGATGAAAAGGGAGAGATCATCCGATGGGCAGGCATCAACCTGGACATCTCCACCTTTAAAAAGACGGAAGAAGCGCTGCGCCAGCAGTCCGAAATCCTGGCGGTTCTCAACCAAGTGAGCAGCACGCTGGTCGCCGAGAGGAATCTGGAGAAAATCGTCCAGAGCGTCACGGATGCCAGCCGTGATATTGCAGGGGCGGAGTTTGCTGCCTTCTTTTACAGTGCCCCCAATGACAACGGAGAATCCTTTACCTTGTGTACTCTTTCCGGGGTTTCTCAAGACTCATATGCCGAGTTTTCGGTCTCTGAAGATCTTAGTTTATTGGGGCCCGCCTTCCTGGGGGAAGGGGTGGTGCGGCTTGATGATGTGACGAATGAGATCAGCCAAAATTCGTCAGGGATTCCCAAGCTATTGCCTGAAGGATTCAAGGACGTGAGGAGCTATCTGGCTGTGCCTGTGGTATCCAATTCTGGAAAGGTGATTGGTGGCCTGTTTCTCGGTCACACCCAGCCGGGAGTGTTCAAAGAGGCTGTAGAAGGTATCCTCATGGGCATGGTGGCCCAGGCAGCCATCGGTATGGACAATGCCAGCCTCTACAGCAGCTTACAGCGAGAGTTGGACCAGGTGAAAAGGGTGCAGGCCGCATTGCGCGCCAGCGAAAGCCGTTGGCGTGATCTGGCGGAGGCCATGCCCCACCTAGTCTGGACCTGCGGCCCGGATGGCGCTTGGGACTTTGTCAGCCCACAATGGTGTGAATATACAGGTCTTCAGGAGGCGGATCAGCGTGGTTTTGGCTGGTCCAATGCGATTCATCCCGAAGATCTGCCGGTGTTTGAAAGTGCCTGGAATGCGGCGGCCCATAACCACAGTGCGCTGGATCTGGAGGTACGCATCCGGCGTGCGGATGGTCTTTACCGGTGGTTTAAGACACGCGCCGTACCTGTAAAGGACAGTGCAGGGAATATCCTCAAATGGTATGGCTCCAATACTGACATTGAGGACATCAAACTGACGGACAGCATCCTCAGGGAGCGAGAGGCCCACCTCTCCGCTATCTTTACACAGGCAGGCTCTGGCATCGCCCAGACAGATCTGGCGGGGCGCATTGTCATGGTCAATGACGCGTATTGTGAGATCGTCGGCCGCAGCCGTGCTGAGCTGCTGGAAATGAACATTCACGTCATCACACATCCAGATGACCAGGCCCAAAACATCGCCGTGTTCGATGCCATGATGAACGGTGGATCATCCTTCATTATTGAAAAACGGGATGTGAGGCCGAATGGAGAAATTGTCTGGGTCCGCAATAGTGTGGTGGGCATCCGTAATGACGCGGGGGAGGTCATAGCAGGACTCATCATCACACAAGACATCACGGACAGCCGTGAAGCCGAAGACGCCTTGCGTGCTAGCGAAGAACAACTACGCCTGGTCACGGACCATGCGCCGGTATTGCTCGCCCAACTCGATCAGCGGCACATTTATAAATTTGTAAACAAACCCTATGCTGAGCGCTACGGTTTTGAGCCGCAGGAGGTGCTGGGAAAACATGTCAGCGATGTGGCTGGCTCCAGTGCCTACCTCAGTGCCCTGCCCATGCTTGAAAAAGCCTTCGCTGGTCAACAGGTGGAATTTGAAATGGCCATTCCATACGACAATATCGGCCAACGTTGGGGACATGTGATTTTTGTTCCCGAGCATAATGCTGAAGGCGATGTCGTTGGTGTGGTCACCATGCTGACGGACATCACCATACGCAAACAGGCGGAGCTGGATCTGGAGCAGGCGCGTGACAGTGCGCTGGAAGCCGTACGTGCCAAGGATGATTTCCTGGCCCGGCTTTCCCATGAACTGAGAACCCCGCTCAGCCCGGTCCTGCTCCTCGCTAGTGAAGGTAGCACCAACCAGGACATCCCTGAAAACGTGCGGGCTGAGTTTGAAATCATCCGCAAAAATGTGGACCTCGAAGCGCGCCTCATTGATGACCTCCTGGACATTACCCGCATCACCCGTGGCAAGTTGATCCTGGATCTGCAGCCAGTGGACATGCATGCCATCATCCAGGATGCCATCGCCACGATTCGAGGCGAAGCCGATGCCCGGCGTGTCTCCGTTACCCTCAGTCATACTCCAGGCAACCACCTAGTGATGGGAGATGCTGTCCGCTTGCAGCAAGTTTTGTGGAATCTTTTGAACAATGCCGTCAAGTTCACATCCTCAGGCGGCACCATCACCGTGGAAACCCACCCCGTCGCTGATGGAAAGTCCCTGTCCATCCAAGTGGTCGATAATGGCATCGGCATGAGTGAGGACGAACTGGGCCGCATCTTTGATGCCTTTTCACAGGGGGATCATGCGGGCAAGGGCAGTGCGCAGCACTTTGGTGGCCTTGGCCTCGGCCTAGCCATCACACGCATGCTGGTGGAGCTTCACCAAGGCCAGATCTGTGCACACAGTGATGGGCGCGGTCATGGCTCGACCTTTGTGGTGCACCTGCCATTGCTGAAGCTCTCCTCTGCCACCACTCCTGTGCCGGTTCGCAAACTGCCTGCCGCAGGTACATCCGTTCGGGCCGCCCAGGTCAGTCTTCGCATTTTGTTGGTGGAGGATCATGAGCCTACCCGAGGAGTGGTTGCTGCACTTCTCAGGCGTCGGCGGCATGAAGTGAGCCTGGCTGGCTCTCTGGAAGAAGCTCGGCAACAGGTCGTCAATGGAACCTTCGATCTTCTGATTTCAGACCTGGGTTTGCCAGATGGAACGGGATATGAACTGATGGAAGAAATCGGGCATCACTTCAGGCTCAAGGGCATCGCCGTCAGCGGCTTCGGCATGGAGCAAGACATTCATCGAAGCCGCGCCGCAGGATTTTTGGTGCATCTCATCAAGCCCGTTAGAATCGAAGCTCTGGAGAATGCCATCAATACAATCCAGTCACCTGGCGACCTTGCACACGGCAAGGTACCCGCCTTGCAAAATACCGTAGATTCCCCACCACCCACAAATATTTAGCCCCGTTTCCCTGGTGAAACGGAGGCATTCATTCGTGGCACGCTTCACGCATAAGAATAGGGGAGGGCAATGACGCCCTCATCAACCACCATCTTATTATGACAAAACTCGGCATGAAAGGCAGTTGGAACGAAACCAAGGGCAAGCTTAAACAGAAGTATGCCCAACTCACCGACGATGACCTTCTCTTCGAAGAGGGAAAAGAAGATGAGCTTTTGGGTCGCATCCAGAAACGCACCGGTGAGACAAAGGAAAAAATCCGCAGCTACATCGAAGAGGTGTAAGTGCCGGAGGTTTCCCCTCTCACTCCGCACGGGATTAAATCCCGTTTAACCAACTTTACTCTGTCCCCGGCATTTGTTTCAAATGTCGGGGACATTTTTTTTAGCGGCCTTCCTTGGCGGTCGAATGCAGAGATTCATTGCAATCGATCTGACGGATCGTGATCGCCACATCCAGCCCCTGATACGAACCGGGCGGGCCATCATAAATACCGCTGACCGGCATCACACCACGTGGGTGAGCGCTGACTCCCAAAGGAACATGCTTGCGGGAAACCACATCTCCCACAGTCGGGTCAAATCCACGCCAGCCGCTGTCCGGGAGATAGACTTCCACCCAGGCATGAGTGGAACCTCGCCCAGCCGCAGCCGCCATCGCATCCAAATATCCGCTGACAAAACGTGCTGCTATTCCCAATGCCCGGCAAGCCTCCATGAGCAGGGTGGCCATATCCCGGCAGGAGCCAGTGCCAAGGGTAAGAGTACGCGCAGGGGACTGCACTCCGCGTTCCTCCCTCCGCATGTATTTGATTTGAGCGTTAATACAACGGTTAAGGTGGGTCACCATGGACAGTGCCGTTGGTTCTGGCACCGTTTGTCTCTGTGCGTCCGCCCAGCTCGCCACGGCGGCAGCATCATCTTCATAGACTGGTGCAATGTAGCCGGATACCACGCCCAACTCCATCTGTGGATAGGTCACTGGCATCGTCACCTCAGATGCTCGGGAGCGCAATTGAGGCGCCTCATCTTCAGGCCCCTCCACACGGTCAATGATCACCACATTCACAATCTCCAGTTTGTCTGCCGGTTCAGCGATTTCCGCCAGGGCAATGCTATTGCCGAACAGATCCGTCAGCCAAAATAACTTGGCCTCAGGCTGCACGGTCAATTCGTGTTTGACCACCGTGATGTCATGTCCTTCACGTGGCCGCAGCACCAAGCGATGCAGCCCGAAATTCACGGGTTCCGCGTAGCGGTACACCGTGCGGTGTTCGATGTAATAACGTCTCATGGTGAAACGGAAGGCGGGCGTTTACCCTGTATCCAGGTTAGATTACGAATGGGAGATGCAGACCTGCTGAAGCTCCTCTTCAGAAAGCTTGCGATAGTCCGGATCCAGCGCCTGGCAAATCACCGTCTGACGGTCCAGCTGCAAATATCCAAACGAGGTACAAACGGACACATCAGCCGCATCACGCCCGGTGCCAATGTGCACGACCGCATCTGGGGAAGAGAGCCCTGTGGCGTCCCACAGGAGCCAACGCCCCCCCACCCAGGTTTCAAAACAAGCATGAAAATCCGGAGGATTGAGCTCATGCGCGTACCCGGTAAAATATCGCGCTGGGATATTCAATGCCCGGCAGAGCGCGATGCCCAGATGGGCAAAATCACGGCAGACACCTTGCCTTTCCACTAGGGTATCCTCCGATGATGTGGTAGAAGTGGTGGAGCCGCTCACATAGTCAATGTGGGAGGATATCCATTTCACAATGGCCTGCACCTGTTTCAGCGGAGTTTCGAATTCCCCAAAAAGCTTTGCAGCCAGATTCCCCAAACGGTCAGATTGGCAATAGCGGCTTGGGTAAAGTAGCGCCAGCACATCCAGCTCAAATTCGCCCAATGGCATATCGGGAATTTCACTCATGCTCAGCTTCAGAGCGGACGTTTCTACGATGACTTGATACCGGATGTGATATACCCCAGGCAACTGGGCCGTGATCTGATCAAACCGGTTGCCCGTGACAGGATCCGTATGCTGCACATGCGGCATTTGCGGCACGAGCGTGAATTTCTCATCCGTCAGCATCTGGTGAGAATTGATTTTTGGACGGATGTTCAGCAGGAATATGACAGGAGCGGTTGCCGTGTAATCCAGCTCACAGGTGATTTGAAATCTCATGGGAAGGGCAGGGGGGAGGAGTGGGAGCGTTGAGGTTTTAAGAATGCGGAGAGTGGTGCATTGCATGGTCTGTGCCACGCGAGTGTGCGAGAGCTTTATCTAGAAAAAACCACAGGCTGATTGCGTATTGCAATGACGGAGCCTTGCAAGTTGCCGGGTTACTTTTGAATAGTTGCATACTTTCCCGCACTGATAGCCATTTGCGGCGTGGCACGGGTCTTGCAATGTGGAGTTTCTAATAATGGTTGTTTGCCTGATCTCCCAATTTTATTCTAAATAGCCGTGATACAGCCCGCTTTAGTCCAAGCACCCGAACTAAGCCAGCACTTGTCGCAGGAACTGCGAATCAAATTGACCGTGCTGCAAACCCCCACGCATGAACTGGACCTGCTCGTGAGACAGGAATTGCAGCAAAATCCAGTTCTGGAACTGGAAAATGGGCTTGAATCCACTTTTGAAACCAGCCTCGAAGATCCCGTGGAGGACTCCTGGGATACGGAATTGAGCAATATGGCTCGTATGGATGATGAATGGCGTCCGACCCCGCTCAAGCCCGCCGTTTCAGCAGAAACTGAGGAGCGACGCCAGTTCATGATGGAGTCTCTGACCAAGCCGGTCACCCTGGCAGAGCATGTCGAAAGTCAGTTGTTAGGCATGCGCTTCGATGAAGAGGAACGGGGTGATATTATCTTGTTGTTAGGCCACCTCAATGACAACGGCTGGCTGAAGAAGTCTCTGACCGAAATAGCTGAAGAGGAAAGCCGTCCGGTGGAAGACCTGGCCTTCGCCCAGGAAATGTTACTCACCTTGGACCCTCCTGGGCTAGGTGCTTCTGATCTTCGGCATTGCCTGATGACTCAGCTATCCAGACTGGGACGGAGCAAATCCCTCGAATACCACATTCTCGACGAATGTTTTGGCTTGCTGTCCCGACGTAAACTCGAAGACATCGCCTCCCATTTCGAAGTTGAAATCGAGGACGTGCAAGCCGCTGCAGAGCGCATCACCACCCTCAATCCTCGCCCCGCCAAAGAGCTTGAAGAAGCCCCCGTGAGTGGATTTCACGTGCAGCCCGAGATGACCATCGAAAAGCAGGATGGTAGATGGGTCGTCGTGCTGCACAAAGATGTCACCCCCTCCCTGAAGATAAGCCATTTTTACAAAAACATGATGGCCGAGGCAGAAGGGAAAAAGGATGTCCGCGAATTCATCCGCGATCACATCAAACGCGGCCGGTTTTTCATTGATATGCTGCGTCAGCGCCACCAGACCATTCAAAAAGTGGCTGAGCACATCGTGGCCAGGCAGGAGGATTTTTTTGAAACAGGTCCCGCCCATCTTAAGCCCATGACCATGGCTGAAATCGCCACAGAAGTTGGCGTGCACGAAAGCACCGTTAGCCGCACGGTGGCAGGTAAATACGCCATCACCCCTCATGGCATGTTTGAACTCCGCTCCTTCTTCACCTCTGGCATGGCCACCTACGCTGGAGAGGCTGTCAGCGCACGCGCGGTAGAAGCAGCATTAAAGGACATCGTTGCGGATGAAGACCGGCACCATCCGCTCAATGATAAAGAGATTGCAGAGCATCTGGCCCAGCGCGGTATTCGCATCTCACGCCGCACCGTGGTGAAGTACAGGGACAGGTTAGGCATCCTGCCCAGCGCATTGCGCCGGGGTCTCTGAGCCAGGGGGGGTATGCCGTAAACTTGCCCTGCATTCAGTCCTTATTCAGCCCCAGTTTCTTGCGCTTGCGATACAGCGTCGCCTGATCAATGCCCAGCATCTGAGCCGCTTCAGCTAGGCTGGGTGCATGCTCCAGTGTATGCCGGATTTGCAATTCCTCGACTTGCTCCAAGGTCATCCCCGCGAGGGCCTGGACCGAGAAAGAACCTACTGCATTCCCCGTCACATTGGAGGCAGTGTTCAGTAAAGCCGGAGAAGAGTCCACCTGATCATGTACCTCCGATGGCAGATCCGTGGCCTCGAGTTGTTCAGCAGAAGACAAGATCACGGCCCGTTCGATGGCATTGCGCAGTTCCCTCAAATTTCCCGGCCAGGGATAGCTCATGATGCGCTGCCGCGCCGTCGCCGAAATTCCTCGCAGCTTCCGCCCCACTTGGTGGGCAAAATGGTCCGTATAATATTCGGCAAACCGCAGCAGGTCATCCTGCCGCTGACGCAGCGGTGGCATCTCCACAGAGATCACATTCAGGCGGAAGTAAAGATCTTCACGGAATGTTCGGTTACGCACACACTCCTTGAGGTCGCGATTCGTTGCAGCGATCACGCGCACATCAGCTTTACGAGTGACGGTTTCACCCACCCGCTCGTATTCACGCTCCTGGAGCAGGCGCAATAACTGCGGCTGGATCTCCAGTGGCAACTCGCCGATTTCATCCAGGAAAAGGGTTCCTCCCTCCGCCTGTTTGATCTTGCCCCAGGTATCCCTGACCGCACCGGTAAAAGAGCCCTTCACGTGACCGAAAAGATCACTCTGCAGCAACTCCTTGGAAAGTGAAGGACAGCTTACGGTAACAAAAGGTTTGTCATGGAGATGGCTCTGCTCATGGATCGCCCTGGCCACCACACTTTTGCCCGTACCACTCTCTCCCAGGATCAGGATGGCCGCAGGTGCCTTGGCAGCCCGCATCAGCACATCCATCACAGATTTCATGGCAGGTGTTTCAAAGTCAAAACGCGGCTCAGGCCCGTTTTGCTGGCGCACTTCCTGCACCTCTTTTTCCAAAGTTTCGATCCGCTGGCTCATCTGCCGAAAGCGGTTTAAGCGGGCCAAAACCGCGCGGAATTCTTCGCGCGTAAAGGGCTTTTCCAGGAAGTCCAGCGCACCACGCCTCACAGCTTCCACTGCCGTTTTCACTGTGCCCTGCGCAGTAAACATCACCACGGGGATCTGTGGGTACTGCTTCACCAGGATTTCCAGCACATCCAAGCCATTTTCCGCACCCAGTTTCAGGTCCAGCAAAATGGCGTCATACTTCTCTTCTTTCAGCCGTGTTAAAGCACTGGCGCTATTGACCACCGGCTCCGCGTAATGCCCCTCATCATCGATCAGCATGCAGGTCGCATCCCGGATGCTTCTCTCGTCATCAATTACTAAAAAGTCCATGTGATATCAGTTAGAATTCCCCATTTCATTATCGATTGAGGCTCGGCGGATTTTGGGCAGACGGACGATAAAAGTGGATCCTTTTCCAGGAGATGATTCCAGCAAAAGACGCCCATGCATGGCCTCCACCAATCTTTTGACAATGCTTAGCCCCAGTCCCGTGCTCGGCTCGCCAGCAGTCGGCCGTGCCGATAGCCGGGCATATCTGCGGAACATGTGAGCTTTGTCTTCATCGGTGAAACCAGGCCCTTCATCCGTGATCTTACACTCCACAAAATCGCCCGTCATTGCCTTCACCGTCAGGCGGATGTTCTTCCCCACTGCAGAGAATTTGATAGCATTCGAGATGAGGTTATCGAGGATCTGTTTCACGGCGATGGGATCCACAGAAACCAAGCTGCTGGCACTGCTGTCCATATCGCAAGTAAAGCTGATATCTTTCCGCTCCGCAGTAATCTGATACTGCCGCAGAGTCTGCGAGGCTGCCTGGGCCAGGTTCACTTGCTCGATCGAAAACTGCAGCGTTCTTTCCGCTGTGCTATTGGCAAGGAACTCCTTCACAAAAGCCAGCATCTGAGCCGTATCCAAAAGGATATTGTCCACCAGTTGGGCGAACTTGGCGTCAGCAGGCTGGCGGCTCAGCCGGTCGTGGATCAACTGAGCGCTCATCTGCATGCCCCCCAGATGGTTTTTTAAATCATGCGTGAGGATGCCCAGCAGTTCATCCTTATCTTCGGCCAGTGTTTTTAACGAATCTCTGGCCGATTTGAGCGCCAGATGAGTGCGCACCCGTGTCAGCAGTTCCGCCCGGCTAAAAGGTTTGGTCACATAGTCCACCCCTCCGCTTTCCAGGGCTTGAACGATGAGATTTTTATCATCAGCGGCCGATAAAAAAATGATTGGAATATCCGCCAGCACAGGGTTTTCCTTGATCCGTTTGCATGTCTCCACGCCATCCAGCTCTGGCATCATCACATCCAAAAGTACCAAGTCAGGAATCGTCTTGGCCAGCAGCGCCAGCGCCTGTTCTCCGCTGTGGGCTTCGATGACTTTATATCGCATGGCGATTGTCAGCAGCTCTCGGACAAGCTTCACATTTTGAGGCTGATCATCCACTACCATGATGGTAGGCTGATGATCGGAGAGGTCATCTTTTTCGACGGGAGGCATGGTGGGAGAGGAAACTCAGGAGAGGGAATGGACAATGATTGATCATCCGTGGGCGCACGACGTATGCCAGTGACAACGGCATACCCTTGAATCAACGCTCCCAGGCGGGTTGCCAGTCGCACCGTTCTTCACAGTTCAATCCAAGACCGCCCTCAATCAATGCATTTCGCATTGTTGTAGATTGCATATTGCAAATAGAAGCACAGCCGCTTCACGCATCTACAGGGGGCCAGGAAGCCGCTGAACTGCGAAGTTTTAAAGAACCTCTCTTGGACCTTTCCCCTTTAAAATTTCCCACCATGTCCTTTCGAAATCCAGCGTTTTTAAAGCTCACCCCATTCGTTCTTTTACGGGCCACTTTAGAATCGTGGGTGGAGGACAAGGCGCTGCGGCTCAGCGCTGCCGTCGCCTACTACTCCATCTTTTCCATCGCCCCCCTCTTGATCCTTAGCATCAGCCTTGCTGGAGTGGTCTTCGGAGAAGAGGCCGTCAAAGGTCATTTGCAAAGCCAACTCATCAATTATGTCGGCGAACCCGCAGCGACAGCCGTGCAATCCATGGTGAAAAGCGCCGCCAGGGCCGAGCAAGGATTCATTGCCACTGTGCTCGGTTTTGTGACACTTCTGCTCGGGGCAACCGGTGTCTTTGGCCAGTTAAAAGACGCGCTTAATACCATCTGGGAAGTTCGCGTCAAACCAGGTAAAGCCTGGCTACAATGGCTGAGGGAGCGGGTCGTCAGTTTCGGAATGGTACTGGTGATTGGCTTTTTACTTCTCACCTCGCTGCTGCTGACCACAGCCATGGCGGGTTTGCATGAATACCTGGAGACCGTGTATCCCGTGCCAGGCTTCTTTTGGACGGGTGTCTCACTCCTCACGTCCTTCGGGTTTGTCACAGTGCTCTTTGCTTTTATTTTCAAAGTCTTGCCGGATGCCATCATCGCCTGGAGAGATGTCTGGGCCGGTGCCATCTTTACCTCAGCGTTATTTGAGATTGGAAAACTCGGGCTCAGCCTCTACCTGGGCCGCGAAAGCACCGTGTCCAGCTATGGTGCCGCAGGGGCTGTGGTACTACTTCTGCTCTGGGTTTACTACAATGCCTGCATCCTGTTTCTGGGAGCCGAGTTCACACAGATTTACACACTGCACACCGGTCGTCGCATCCGTCCCGCCCCCGGCGCTGAATTGATTGAGACCCAAGACCGCCTCCAGCAAGGCCTCGCCCCCGCCACCCACCGTATTCTGGTGGAAGAAGATGGACTCCCCAAGCCACCTTCAAACTAAAATATATCATTTATATGCAAGTTAAAGCTATCGATATCTAATGCGCCATTTATGACTCAACCTGTAATAGAATTACATTGTCAGAAGCATTTATGCCGATCTAGGCTATGACTTTTAAAGGCTGACATTGTCTGCCTTGTTCTCTTGGTGCGCTGTTAGTGGGGATCAGATCCCTATATCCCTGGAAGTGGCCCGGATATAACCCGACAAATCTGGGTTTCAACAAACCAAAGAAATCCCTTTTGAAATTCTTTAACACAGCCTCTTGATGGTTCCGCCAAACGGCCCATTACCTAGAGTTCAGAGGATTGGCATAGACAGCTTTAATCAAACCACCTCATCGTCTGTCACTGGCATAGTTTAATTGCCCATTTTAACTAGCCGAAAGATTGGGTTCAGTAAATTGCATACTATAAGGGTGCCAACACGTGACAATTAGATTCATGGAATTAAACCAACACGTCCAAAAAATGTTTGATAGCTAATATAAATACCATATTATTAGCCTTGATTGCTTTCCCCCCACTTTAACACGCAAGCTACCCTGTGCAGCCACGCTACACCATCAGGTGAGCTAAGCCCATGCCAGAAACCGGGCATGGGCGGCAACCGCGAAGGAATGGATCTGGCCAAGCTTGGCAGATTGAGTTTTTTCGCGCTTTGGGCGGTCGCTGTAGTGAGTGGCACTTTGATAATGATGCGGCATTCCGAAGTCAATGGAGTGCCCGCCCAAGCACCATTGCGATGGCCACAAGAGAGCGTTGTCCCTGGTCCGGCGGGTCAGCCTGTCATGCTGATGTTTGTACATCCCAAATGCCCTTGTTCTAGCGCTAGCCTGGGTGAACTGGAGAGGTTGCTGGCGCAGGCTCCTGGCCGTTTTGACACGTGTTTACTTTTTGTTAGACCCAAAGGGACAGGTGTGGAATGGGCGAAAGACGAACTCTGGCAGAAGGCGGCGCTGATTCCAGGAATCACTGTAAAACTGGATGATGATGGCAGGGAGGCAGAACTCTTTCACGCCGCCACTTCGGGACAAACACTGCTTTATGATGGCGGCGCAAAACTTGTTTTCGAGGGCGGGATCACGGCGGCGCGGGGCCATGCCGGTGACAGTGCGGGCCAGCAGGCTGTGCTGACTCTGCTGGAAAAGAAACTCGCGGGTGTCATTGAGACGCCCGTGTTTGGTTGCGCCCTGTGTGA
This sequence comes from Prosthecobacter fusiformis, assembly GCF_004364345.1. Classification (NCBI taxonomy): domain Bacteria; kingdom Pseudomonadati; phylum Verrucomicrobiota; class Verrucomicrobiia; order Verrucomicrobiales; family Verrucomicrobiaceae; genus Prosthecobacter; species Prosthecobacter fusiformis. Next base: position 138,082 of record NZ_SOCA01000005.1, read on the forward strand.
GCCTGAAAGTGCACCATGAATTCAATTTCAACTTTGTTTCCCACGTTTTCTAGCTACGCCAACCTGGGCCGGCTTTCTGACCGCGCTCAGGAGCTTTATACGAACTCCCGGGAACTGGTGTACCGGCGCACGGACCGGATGTTTGCCGTGCTGATGGCCATTCAATGGCTGGCAGGCATCGTTGCCGCCTTATGGATTTCTCCGATGACTTGGTCCGGCTCTTCCAGCCAGGTCCACATTCACGTCTGGGCCGCCGTCCTGCTTGGGGGTGTCATCAGCTCACTGCCCATTTTCCTGGCCTGGAAGCAGCCAGGAAAGCTGAGCACCCGGCTGACCATCGCTGTGGGTCAGCCGCTGACCTCGGCGCTGTTAATCCACCTGATGGGCGGACGAATCGAAACCCATTTTCATATTTTTGGCTCCCTGGCTTTTCTGGCCTTTTATCTGGACTGGCGGGTGTTGTTGACTGCCACCCTGGTCGTGGCTAGCGACCACCTGCTGCGGGGGCTGTTGTGGCCGCAGTCCGTTTTTGGTGTTTTGACCGCGAGTTCCTGGCGCTGGTTGGAGCATGCCGCCTGGGTGCTATTCGAGGACACTTTTCTTCTCATTTCCATTCGCAACAGTCTGCGGGACCGCATGGATGTGGCCACCCGCCAGGCTGCCCTGGAGAGTCAAAAATCCGTGATCGAACATGAGGTCCAGGAGCGGACAGCGGAACTAAGGACGGTGCACAGCCAGTTGCTGGACGCATCGCGCCATGCGGGCATGGCGGAGGTGGCCACCAATGTTCTGCACAACGTGGGCAACGTGCTCAACAGTGTCAATGTCTCCGCCGAAACCGTGGCGGAAAAGGTGCAGAATTTTCGTCTTAACCGCCTCGTCGCCGTTGCAGAAATGCTGCGCGAGCACGGAGACGACCTGCCCAACTTCCTCACCCATGACCCGCGCGGTCGCGAGCTGCCAGCCTACATCATCAAAGTGTCAGAATCCCTGGCCGGGCCACAGAATGCTATCCTTGAAGAAGTCCGGTTGCTACGCAAAAACATTGACCACGTGAAGGAAGTGGTGGCGATGCAGCAGAGCAACGCGCGTGGCTCCACCGTGCTGGAGTCGGTGCCCCCTGTGGAGCTTGTGGAAGAGGCTATCCGCATCAACAGCGCGGCGCTCCAGCGTCATGAGATCAGCCTAGTGAGGGACTACGCGGACGTACCAGTGATCACCACTGACCGGCACCAAGTCCTGCAAATTTTGGTGAATCTGCTAAGCAATGCCAAACAGGCGGTCGATGGTGATCACGACGACAAACACGTCCATGTGCGTATTTCGCAGGATGGCATGGACACGGTAAACATAGCCATCGCCGACAGCGGTGTAGGAATCCCGCCGGAGAACCTCACCCGCGTCTTTCAGCATGGCTTCACCACCCGAGTAGATGGCCATGGCTTTGGCCTGCACAGCGGTGCCCTGGCCGCACGCGCCCTCGGCGGCACTCTCAAAGTCCACAGTGACGGCCTCGGGCGCGGCGCCACTTTTACCCTGGCGCTACCCCTGTAAGCCCGCCTGCTCCATACTCATGACAGCTTTCTTCCCCGAACTCCATCAGCGCATTTTGGTCGTAGACGACAACCGCGCCATCCATGATGACTTTCGGAAAATTCTAGGGCCGCCGTCGGCGGAAGAATCCGACCTTGAGGATATTGAAGCTCGCATTTTCGGGAAGCCGCAAAAGCTTTGGTATGAAATAGACTGCGCCTCGCAAGGAGCTGAAGCACTGCAAAAGGTGGAACAGGCGCTGGCGGAGGGGCGACCGTATTCGATGGCTTTCATTGATGTGCGCATGCCGCCTGGCTGGGACGGCATTGAAACCACCGGCCGTTTGTGGGAGGTTAGCCCCGGCCTTCAGGTGGTCATCTGCACCGCTTACTCCGACTGTTCATGGGAGGAGATGCAGGCCAGAATTCAGCCTCAAGACAGGTTGGTCATCCTGAAAAAACCTTTCGACCGCATTGAAGTCCAGCAACTGGCTAATGCCCTGACTGCGAAGTGGCGTCTGGCAGAAAGTGCCACCCTCAAGATGGACGACCTTGACCGTCTGGTCCGGCAGCGAACCGCTGAGCTAGAAGAGTCACGCCAGGCCGCGTTGAGGATGATGGAGGAGGCGGTGAGCAGCCGGGAGAAAGAACAGCGCGCCCATGAGGAACTGAAGCGCGAGGTCGCCCAGCGCAGTCGGCTTGAAGAGCAGTTTCGCGAGCAGGCATCGCTCCTCGACAAAGCACGTGATGCCATCCTGGTGCGGGGCCTGGATAACCGTCTAACCTATTGGAACAGGAGCGCCGAAAGCCTATACGGCTGGACATCAGAGGAGGCGCTGGGTCGCAACGTCGCAGAATTGTTGAAAGCAGACGCCGTCGTTGATGAAGAAGCCCTCCAGGCCGTGCTGGCCAGAGGTGAATGGGTGGGCGAGCTAAACCAGGCAAGCCAACACGGCACCAAGATCATTGTTGAAAGCCGCTGGACTCTTGTGAGGGATGGTGAGGGAGGTCCCAAAGCCATCCTTGTGATCAATTCAGACATCACCGAGAAGAAGAAAGTGGAGGACCACCTTCTCCGCGCGCAGCGGATGGACAGCATCGGCACCCTGGCTGGAGGCATCGCGCATGACCTGAATAATGTACTGCTGCCCATCATGATGTCCATTGACCTCTTGAAGCTTTCGATTCAGGAACCCGGCTTGGTGAGCATTCTCACGACGATTGAGGGCAGTGCCAAACGCGGTGCCGATATGGTGCAGCAGGTGCTCCTTTTCGCCCGGGGCGCTGACGGCCAGCGGCTGCCCGTGGACCCGCGTGTGGTCATCGGGGAGATCCAAAAAATAGTGCAGGACACCTTCCCCAGGGACATCCTGCTGCGCACGGACCTGCCTCCTGTCCTTCCCTCATTCATGGGAGACGCAACGCAGGTCCACCAGGTGCTTTTGAATCTTTGTGTCAATGCGCGGGATGCCATGCCCTCCGGCGGCTGTCTGGACATCACAGCCGCAGTGGTCAACGTTGACGAGACCTATGGTGCGATGACTCCGGACATAAAGTGCGGCCCTTATGTGATGATCCGTGTGGCCGACGAGGGAACCGGCATTCCTGATAACGTCCGGGCCAAGATTTTTGATCCGTTCTTTACGACTAAGGAAGTAGGCAAAGGCACTGGCTTGGGATTGTCTTCAGTGGCTGCCATCGTCAAAAGCCACGGCGGCTTCATCAATGTTTACAGCGAATTGGGCGGCGGCACTTCTTTCAAAGTTCACTTCCCCATGGCGGCTTCGTCCGGGTTTTCCAGACCGCCGATGGATCAAACGCATCCGCGGGGCCGGGGTGAACTGATTCTGGTGGTGGATGACGAGGAAGCGGTCCGTTCCATCACCAGCCAGACATTGGAGGCCTACGGTTATCGTGTGCTCACCGCCAAGGACGGCACCGAGGCGGTTGCCCTTTACGCACAGCACCGCAAGGCCGTCGAGGCGGTCTTGACGGACATGATGATGCCCGTCATGGACGGACCTTCCACCATTGAAGTATTGAAACGAATGAACCCGGACGTGCGCATTGTCGCCGCCAGCGGTCTCAACGCCCGCGGAGGCTCCGCCAAGGCTGCGGCCATGGGCATCCACCACTTTCTTGCCAAGCCTTATACAGCTGAAACAATATTGACCACCCTGAGGCAGGTGACCGATGGCAGCTCGGCTAGAGACTCGATGTGAGGTCAAATCAGAGCTAGCGGCATGCCACGCCAGCTTGGCATACATTCATTTGGTTAGGCCCACAGGTGAAGGGCCGGATGCAAACGTACCGGAGAACTTGCTGAGCAGGTATCGAGACGTAGAAAATGCCTAACACGAATGCTGCTTTAATTGAGACCATTCATGCTTGGTGTGACCGGTGCCGCCCCGCCAGACACCGCATCCTAATAGAAGAGAACGGAATCTCCAAGCCATCTAAAAAATGAAAAGAATAAGGTTTTAGTTGACCGATCAGTCACTCTTTAATATTTTAAATCATGGCCCGCCCCAAGAGTAACGATAAGCGTAACGCGATTTTGGACGCGGCGATTCGTGTGATCGTCGCGCAAGGCTTGAGCGCGCCGACGGCCACCATCGCAAAGGAGGCTGGCATCTCTAATGGTTCTTTATTCACCTATTTCCCCACCAAAGCCGATTTATACAACCAGCTTTATCTTGAGTTGAAAACAGGGATGGTGGAGACAGCGATGAAAAAATTCCCGGCAAAGGCTGAGCTTCAAGAGCAGGCTTCCTACTTCTGGGCAGCTTGGATGAATTGGGCCACATCCTATCCGGGAAAGCGCCGTGCGATGGCACAGCTTGCCGTTTCCGATCTCATCACATCGGAAAGCCGCGCCGCTGGTAGCAAGATCATGGCTGACATAATCGATTTGATGGAGCGAATTAGAATTGGCGGCTCGCTACGCAACGTGCCCATGAGTTTTGTCGGAGCACTGATGAACTCCCTCGCTGAAGCGACAATGGATTTCATGATCAGTGATCCCGCCAACGCAAAAAAGCACTGCAAAGTCGGATTTGAAACCTTTTGGCGGGCGGTAAATTAATTTTTTATTAGCAATAATAGAGCGTCTAGACGCTCATTAATATCAAGAATTGTAACCGAAATTATGGCAAACACATCTAATCAAAACAGTAGCGAGGCGGTTGCCTTGTGGACTGCCGCCCAAATGCCTTCTCAAAAAGGACGGTCGGTCGTCATCACCGGCACAGGGGGGTTGGGATTTGAAAACGCATTGCAAATCGTACGCGGTGGAGGTGAGGTTATCATCGCGGGACGCAATCCACAAAAAGGCGCGGATGCGGTGGCAAAAATTCGTGCTGAAGTTTCTTCGGCAAACGTCGTTTTTGAGCAAGTAGATCTGGCCAGTCTCCAGTCTGTGACGGATTTCGGTGCACGACTGCGCCGTCAGCGGGAAAGCCTTGATTTGCTTATCAATAACGCAGCGGTAATGACGCCTCCCAAACGACTGAAAACTTCGGATGGCTTCGAGTTGCAGTTCGGGGCCAACTATCTCGGTCATTTCGCACTTACTGCTGCGCTTCTGCCGTTGCTACGCAAAGGCTCGGAGGCGCGTGTGATTTCGCTATCGAGCATTGCTGCGCGGAACGGTGCAATCAACTTCGGCGATTTGCAGTCAGAACAGAGCTATGCGCCGATGCGCGCTTACAGCCAGTCAAAGCTCGCCTGTCTGATGTTCGCCTTCGAACTGCAACGGCGCAGTGATGCGGGTGGATGGGGACTCACCAGCATTGCCGCGCATCCTGGCATATCTCGCACAAATCTTCTGCACAATGCGCCAGGTCGCTGGAGCCTTGCGGGTATGGCACGAACATTTCTGTGGTTTCTGTTTCAACCTGCGTCGCAAGGAGCTCTCCCCACGCTATTTGCAGCGACATCGCCCGAAGCAAAACCAGGCGCTTATTACGGGCCTAATCAAATGGGCGAAATACGCGGCTATCCCGCATTATCTAAAATCCCTTCTCAGGCGAAGGATTCGATTGCCTGCGATCATCTCTGGCAGGTGTCCGAGCAACTGATAAAGGATGCGCCAAAACGCAAACATTGTTAGGCCTGATGCGAGGCAGCAAACAGTTCCCGGAAAGCGTCATTACTGAGAACAGCTGCAAGGTGCCTTTGAATAAGGCAATCAGAGGATGCTGCCATCTAAGTCAAGCCCGTCTAAGCAATTGAAGGCGCTTGGGGGACAGTGGCGGTGAGAGAGGGATTCGAACCCTCGGTAGCGGTAAGGCTACGCATCTTTAGCAAAGATGTGCTTTCGACCACTCAGCCATCTCACCAAAACTGTCTGCCGCAGTGCGGGCAGGGGTGACTATTAGCGCGACAGTGGGCACTCCGTCAACGCAAAAGATGATCTTATGAAACAGAATCTCTACTTCCCCCCAGGCTTCTCCCGCGTACCCTCTTCTGTCTATGAACGGGATCCCCCATGACCGCCCTGGAACGCTGGAAAAAGCGTTGAAGCTGAATCTCGCCCATCGTGTTTACGGCACCTTTGCCGAAATCGGCGCGGGGCAAGAGATCGCCAATTGGTTTTTCCGTGCGGGCGGGGCTTCCGGCACTGTGGCCAAGACCATGTCCGCCTATGACATGACCTTCAGTGATGAGATCTATGGCAAGAGCGCCCGTTACGTCTCCCGGCAGCGCATGCAGGCCATGCTGGACCATGAATACCAGATTGTTCATGAACGCCTCGCAGATAAGAGAGGGCAGGGGACCACCTTCTTTGCCCTGGCCAATACCGTCCGCGCCAAGGGTTTCCGTGATACCAAGGAAGAATGTCATGGCTGGATGGGGCTGCGGTTTCAAACGGATCCGCAAGGTCCCAGCAGCGATATTCAACTGCATGTGCGCCTGCTTGATGCCACCAATGCCCGCCAGGCGGAGGCTCTAGGCATCCTGGGCGTCAATCTCCTCTACGCGGCTTACCATTTGCGGGACCACTTGCCTACTTTTCTTCACAGCCTCATGGATGAGCTCTCCCGCTGGCGGGTGGAGATTGACATGGTGGACTTCACCGGGCCAGCCTTTGATGCCCCTGTATATCAGGACCGTCTTGTCGCCCTGGAACTCGTCCGCAGTGACCTTGCCGATGCCGCCCTCTTTGGTGCCAATGGTGAGATCTGGCAGGCATCAGACATCCTTTATAAACGCCCTGTTTTGCTCAACCGAGGCAGTTTTGATCCCATCACCCGCGTCAATCTGGACATGCTCCAGCAGGGCGAGCGGGCTTTCACGGAGGACTTTGGACCTCTGGCACAAAACCATATCGAGATTCTCGAAATCACCATGCATAACCTCCTCTGCATGGAGGACTGCTCGGTTGAATATGACAACTTCCTGGCTCGTGCGGACGTGTTGCAATCACTGGGTAAAAACGTGCTCATCTCCAAGTATGCGGAGTTTCACCGCCTCAGCGGCTTCCTCTCCCGGCACACCCACGAACCCATTGGCATCATCCTAGGATTACCGTTGTTTGAAGAGCTCTTCAATGAGCGTTGGTATACAGATCTGGAAGGCGGGTTGATGGAGGCCTTTGGCCGCCTGTTCCGTAACCAAGTGCGTTTATACGTCTATCCAGCAGGGGATCCCATGACAGGAAAGGTGCGTGATGCACGCCATGCCAGGGTGACCCGGGACCAGCAGCATCTGCTCAATTATCTCCTTGATACAGGTTCCATCCACCCCATCCGCAATGGGCTTGAAGATAACATTTTCCAAACCAGCGCTGATGTCCGGCAGATGATCCTGCAGCGTGATGACCGCTGGCGCAGCCTCGTGCCGCCAATCGTCCTGGAAAGCGGTCCTTGGATGGCGATGTAGCTCTGACGCATAGCTCTTGGCTGGTAACGAAAAACCGCCGCAGGATTTCTCCGGCGGCGGTTAAGATTCAAATCAGATTTGTCGGCTTACTTGCCAGGAACGCCATAAACGGCGACTTCGCAATAATGGTTCATCTCGTTGGAGGTGTTGCCATTGCTGTAAAGGCGGACGTACTGGGCCTTGGTGTTTTTGCCATCGATCACGCGACCGTGGTTGGTTTCAATGTAAGCAGGATCAGCACCGGCACCCATTTTCAGAGTGTCGTCATGATCGGAATTGAAGAGGGTGGTGACACCGGTCTTGAACTCTTTGTCGTCGGAGACCTGAATGATCACGTCCACATAAGCCTGTGCCTGCTTGTGGTAGTGCCAGGTAGCGATTTTGTTGATCGTGGTAGAAGCACCCAGGTCGATCTGCACCCACTGAGGACCAGGAGCCAGTTCGACAAAGCAGCCATCGGAACCGTCGGCGTCGCCATCGGTCACCAGGGTCAGTTCGCCGATGATTGGAGCTGGGTCACTGGAGGTGACTTCCTTTTCCAGGGCCAGATTCACCGTGCCTTTAGGGGCTTGGAAGGACTTGATGATTTTGGAAGGATCAGGCTGCTCCAGGTTTGGAAGCTTCGCTGGCACCGGAGTACCGATGAACATAGGCTTCGGGAACTCGATTTTGATTTCTTCCATTTCCTGAGCGGAAACCGAAGTGCTGAGAGCTGCGATGGCAGCGAGGGCAAGGGTCGTGTGTTTCATTTGGGGGAATCGTTGGTTGGTGAAGTGCCTGGAGCCAAGCGTGAGGCCTGGCTCCAGGATCAGACGGATTAGACCGTAAAGTCTTCAGGGGTAAACATGTATTTCTGACCGGTCTTCAGGCATTCATAAGCCTTGAGAACAGTGACGCAGGACTTGAAGGCATCCATGACGTTGCAGGTCAGGTGAGCCGGATCTTTGCGCTGCACGGACTCAATGAAATTGGCCACGTGCGGTGTATGCGGATACACTTCAAGAATGACCGGGATTTCCCAAGGATCGAGAGCTTTCGATTCACGGGCATCAGCCACAGCCTTGGCCACGCCGCTAACGGCATAGGACTTCGGTGCGGGCTTGGCCCAGGAGCGGTTATGCTCCCAGAACTTGTTTTTCACCGCATCCGGAGACTTCACCAGCAGCGGGTTATCACCCGTGGTCCACTGAGTCCAGTCCTGGCCGGGTTCGGCATACACTTGGTTATACGTTGGGCTTTCAGAGATAATGGCAGAGCCATTCACACCCATGTGCTTCTCATAATAGCCCTGGCTGCCGGTGGTGGTGAGCACCTGATAATAGGCGCGCATCGTGCCGGTAGGCAGTTTGTATTCATAGAGGCACATCACGTTGTCCGGCAGCTCAAACTTGGCCTTCGGTGCACCATCAGGTCCGGCGGTGCCGTCATAATAGTCCACACCACCGGCTGCATAGAGAGAAACGGGAGTCGTTTCATACATCCAGTTGAACATGTCGATCTGGTGGGCACCAAGGTCCGAAATAGGGCCGCCACCGTATTTGGCGAACCAGCGCCAGTTACGGAATTCTTCCATGCTACCGAAGCCATACTTCGCCAGCATTTCGGTAGGGATAGTCTGGTTTTTTGGAATACCTAAAGGCTGGGAAGCAGCGACACCGCGGTTCCACTGACCATAACAATGAGTGACGCGGCCCAGGAGATCGTTTTTAACGATCTTGTCCCGAAGGTGCATGTAACGCGGATTGGAATGGCGCTGGTGGCCGATCTGGAAAATGCCGTTGTTATCGCGGCCGGCTTTCACCATGTCCCGTGCACCTTCAATGGTGTTGGACATCATCTTCTCGCAATACACGGACTTGCCCTTTTCCAGGCACATGCGTGAAAACGGAGCATGAAGGTGGTCGGGAGTGGCGATGAAGACAGCCTCAATGTCAGGCTGCTTTTCCAGCATCTCTTCGATGGTCTCATACTGGGTCACGGGACCTTCCACCTGATGCTTGTTTTCGTACTCCATCCGGCGGGCGACCGGATTGCGGTTGTATTTCCAGATGTCACAGACGGCCACCCACTGGATGCCAGTCATGATCTTGGAGGCGGCCACACGCAGGCGGTCACCCTGGGCACCGCAGCCGACGAGGGCGCACTTCACGGTGCGGCCAGCTTCGCTGCCTTGGGCGATGGCGCCTTTGCTGGTGGCTAGGTAGAGACCTGCCCCGCTGACCGCGCTGGTGCGCAGGAACGAGCGGCGGTCCATGAACTTGGTAAGCCCGCTGGGCTTGGGGGATGAGGAAGGAGTCGTGCTCATAGCTTCTCGTGTTTACGATGCGCAGCGGCGATCAGCCTTCAGTGATGATAACCTTTTTCTTCGAGCGCATGCGGCCCAGCAGACCGTCCACGGACAGGTAGCCGCTGCGGTTGGTGTAAAGGGCGAAGGCGGTGAGAAGGATGCCGACGCCGATGTTGGCGGTCAGTTCCAGGTCATCTGGCAGGGCGGCAAGACCGAAACCCAGGGAAAGGAAGGATAGGCCAGCAGCCAGCAGGGCGAATTCGCTGAGAAGACCAACGGCGACCCAAAGGCCAACGGCGAGGAGGATATAACCGATGCTATGTGCATACGCATCAATGGCGGAAGCTGGAAGGAAGGCAGGCAGCATGCTGTTTTCCGTCATGAGCTTGGCGATCAGGCCCGTCTTGGTTTCGTAGTTGACGGAGTTGAACGTAGCGGCAGCACCGTCACCTGAGCGGAACTTGTCCACACCGGCCATACCGAGGCGCAAGGCCACCCAGAGACGTGTGATCAGGTTGGCGAAAGCGAGGTCGAGGCGGCTGCAGCAGGATGAATTTGTATCGGACATGTTGGTTGGTCTTTGTTTGGCAGATGGTGTGGAGGGGCGATTTTGAACAGGTCACCTGGGAAATCCAGCAAAATTTAGAAGCTGGAGGCCAGAGAATAGCAGTCGCCACACCCATCATAAGTCAACGCCCGTCATTTCACATCCCTATCGGAGTTTGAGTGGCTGATTTCGTGCTTTCTTGTTCCATAGGCTTGCCATTCTTCTCAACTGCCCCTAAAAAATGAAATTCTCCTGAAAAATGAGCGCTGATTTCTCCACACCCCAACTTCCTCCTATCGGCATTCTCCTTCCACTGGGGGATGATGATCGTGACATCCTCAGCGGCTACGGTGAATTCCGGCCTGTGCAGCCTGGCCAGCATCTGATCGAAGAAGGCATGGTTCAGACCGGGCTGTATTATATCATCTCAGGCAAGCTCCACGCCACTGCTATGCGCAGCGGGCACAAGGTATTGCTGGGCAGTGTGCAGTCCGGTGAGACGGTGGGTGAGATCAACCTGCTGGATCCTTCGGCCGCCAGTGCGACGGTCACGGCGGTGGACTTCAGCCAGGTGTGGTACATTGATTCGAAGAGCCTGGAGTCCTACATCAATGAGTATCCACGGGCTGCGGCCTGGCTTCTCATCGGGGTGGGCAAGACCATCGCACGACGCTTGCGCTCGGTGAATGAGAAGATCGCCAGCTTCTACGGAGGTTGAACCGAGCTGGAAGGCGGACCCGGGGTTACTCCTGGGTCATCGGGCGGTCTAACAAAGAATATAACAAGGCAGGGCCGAGTGGTCCTGCCTTTATTTTAGGGCAAGGGGAAGGCCTTGGCCTAACCAACATTCTTGCTGGCGACCTTCTTAACTGCGGGGGCGCCGAGATTGACCTGCAACTCGGAGGTGCTGATGCCGAGGAGCTTGGAGGCTTTGGCGGAATCTTCTTCGTAGTGGCGGAAGGCCATGCGGGAAAGCTCGCGTTCCACCCAAGGGAGCAGCTCGATGTCGGGGCTGCTTTGGGCGGTATTGAGCAACATGGTCAGGGCATCGCGCATGCGGGTCACGGTGCTGGCGGAATTGCCATGGCGGCTGCCGGTGCTGCCGAGGGGAATGTCTGAGGCGAGGAGGACGTCCGAATTGGACAGGGCGCAGGCGCGCTGGATGGTGTTTTCCAGCTCGCGGACGTTGCCGGGCCAGTCATAGGCCTCAAGCAGGGCCAGGGCATCTTCGGTGAAGCGCATGGTCAGGCCGCGACGGCGGGCGGACTGGCGGTGGAGGAAGAATTCGGCCAGCAGGCGCACATCCTCACGGCGTTCACGAAGCGGCGGGATGTGGATGCGGACGACGTTAAGGCGGTAAAAAAGGTCTTCGCGGAAGGTGCCCTTGGCCACTTCAGCTTCGAGGTCCTTGTTAGTGGCGGCGAGGACGCGAACATCACACTTGAGGACCTGATTGCTACCGACGCGGCAGAACTCGCCTTCTTGGAGCACGCGGAGCAGTTTGCTCTGCACAGCCAAGGGCATGTCGCCGATTTCATCCAGGAAAAGGGTGCCGCCATCGCACTGTTCAAAGCGGCCCACGCGCTGGGTCACGGCACCGGTGAAGCTGCCTTTTTCATGACCGAAGATCTCGCTCTCCATCAGGTTGTCCGGAATGGAGGTGATGTTGATGCCGACAAATTCCTTGGTGGTGCGCGGGCTGAACTTATGGATGGCACGGGCCACCAATTCCTTACCGCAACCGCTTTCACCGGTGACCATGACAGGTGCGTCACTGCGGGAGACGCGTCCGATCATCTTGAAGACGTCCTGCATCGGGCCGGAGCGGCCGATGATGGTCTCCTGGATGGTTTCGGCAGGGACTTCTAAAGCATTGGCGCGGGTGACGCGGCGGGATTCATTGGCGCGCAGGGCGCTTTCCACCACGGTGCGCAGTTCATAGGGCAGCTTTTCCTTGCCCAGCACATCGTAGGCACCGAGACGCATGGCCTCAATGACGTTGCTGGTGCTGGCGATGCCGCTGAACAGAATCACCATCGCATTCGGATCGGTCTGGCGCAGTCTTTTGAGGAGTTCGATGCCAGAGGTGCCGGGCAGGCGCACTTCCGCCAGGACAAGATCGGCACGGCTTTTTTGATAATTGGCCAATGCTTCCTCCGCTCTTTCTGCGGTACTGACATCCACCCCGGGTGCTTTCAAATGACCAGCAGCCCAGACGAGGAAGTCGGGATCGGTGTCCACGATGAGAATTCTAGAGTCCGGGAGATCTTCCATGTTTTGCGCTGAGATATCGTTCCTATCTTGATTCCGTGTTGGCGTCAACACGGGAATCCTGCATCCGAGGGGGACGGACCCTTCTAGCCCCTTAGTTTTGAGAAACTTGAGGCTAATTGGCTAGGATTTGGGGTTAAAGGGATGGAGACCTTGATCTTCAAGCGGCTACGACGACATTCGGGACGAGATGCTCGGCGGCCTTGGCGGCGGCTTCACGGGCATCAGGATTGGCGTTCCGTTGCTCGAATTCGCGGCACCAGCCTTTGATTTCGAGTTCATTAAAAATCTTGCCAATGACGCGGCGGAGCAGACCTTTGAGGTTGGGCAGCTCGACTTCCTGAAGACTGCGGATGGCGGCCTCCTTGTAGGTTTCCAGCATGAGGGTGGTTTTGTCGTAGGCTCCGGATTCCTCGGCCCATTGGCGGATGGTCGGTTTATCCGGCAGGGTGGTGGCTTGGCCGCTCCAGAGGGCTTCCATGATCTCCTTCACCTCGCCTTTACCACGCTCGCGCAGGAGGGCCAGGATGATGCTGGGGCGGATGCTCACATCATTGTCTGCAGCGGAGTCGTCGCCGAGGTCATCCAGGTCATCGCGGATCTGGTAGGCGATGCCGAGGTTTTCACTGTAGGAGTGGAGGGCATCGGCGGTTTCATCAAGCTGGCCGGCCATAGCGGCGCCGATTTTGAGGGCGACCTCAAAGGCGGGGGCGGTTTTGCTGCGGAAGATTTCCAGGACCTGGGTGTTGGAAAGGGCGACGGGGTGGTTGTTCCACAGGAGTTCGGCACCCTGGCCACGGCAGAGTTCGCGCTGGCCTTCGGCGGCGACTTTGAGAGTGGCGCTGCGGATGTGGCTGGCGCACTGCATTTCAGCCAGGAGGCGGTAACCTTCTCCAATGAGGAGATCGCCGACATTCAGGGCGACAGGGATGCCGTATTCAGAATGGAGGGTCGGCTCGCCATAACGTTCAGCGTCGTTGTCCTCGATGTCGTCATGGATGAGGGAGGCTTTATGGAAGGCCTCCACGGAGATGGCGGCCAGTTTGAGGTCATCGGAGATGGGGGCTTCGGGATCTTCACGCAGGGCCTGGTAAGCGGCGATGGTGAGGAAGGGACGCCAGCGCTTGCCGGCACGGCCGAGCCAGTCCCGTGCGATCTGCTCCGTCTGGCAGGTGGGTTTGCCGAGGAGGGCGTCCAGGGATTCCGGGGTGAACCAGGTTTTGACCTCGTCATGCAGGTCATTGAGGTTGAGGCGGCGGGTCTTGTCCTCGCTGGTGAGGTGGATGTAGTCCCACACCCAGTCCACATCCACGGTGGTATCAATGCAGTCATCCTGAAGGAGAGGCACGGCCACGGCGGGGATGGCGGCGGCTTCCACATAAGGGAAGGTGCGCTCAAGAACGGCTAGGCAGGAAATGCCGACGATGGCCTCGATCTTGCCCGTTTGAATGAGGGACATGACGATGGCGCTGCCTTCGGCGACGAGGACAGCATAGCCGAGCTTTTCGGCTTCGTTCTGGAAGTCCTGGATGCTGCACAGGCCGCACTGTTTGCAAAGGAGGCCGAATTCATCAAAGGGGGCCGGGCATTTGCTTTCGATGCGCAGGCACTTGGGCATCAGCAGGAGGCGCTTTTCAAAAGGGACGGTGGCCAGGGATTCGCGCCAGGTTTCATTGGCCAGGAGCACACCGGTATAGTCCCGGTAGATCTTCTCAATGCCATTGAGGGCCATGATCTTATCCGTATGGACCTGGAGCTCATCAATCGGCACGGGGGGGACGAGCTTGGTCTGCTCGGCGTATTCGCGCACGGCCTGGAGGACGAAGTCGCGGTCCTGCTTGGTCTGCGGGATATTTTTCTTCGGCTGCCGGAATCGCCTCACAAGTCCAGGGATGGCGGGGGGCAGGGCGGCAGAGCGGACGGCGACAGTGGACATGGGGAGGAAACAGATTTCTAAAAGCGTATGCCGAGAGTGACATACGCATGGGGGAAAAGGAAAGACGAAAGCGTCAGCCATGTAACCGTGCCGCTTGCTGGCAGTCTTGCAAGGATTGCGCTGAAGTGTGCCGATTTTGCGATGAGCAGGGAAGGGGATGCCGACTGAAACGCTGGTAATGGTACCCAACGGTTTAGCGAGTTGTGGTTGTTAATTGGTCTTTTATGGTTTTTATGAAATTAGGTTCGGATTATCGGGTTGTTGGAGGCATCAATGGGGATGGGGAACATTTGCATTTTATCCCCATTTGGGGATTTTCAGGGTTAGCGGGTTGATTTTGAAGGGTTTGTGCATGGGGATTTCATGGGGAAACGCATCCCCATGGGGAATTCGATGGGGAACGGGGAAGGGGAGGGATGGCATGGAGCGGGACAGGGCAGGACTAATTTCGATAGGGGGCCTGGTTTTGGCAAGGGGGTCCACCCCGGACTTGGGCTAAGTGGGGAATTTTGGAGGGGTGGTGAGGGGACTGAGAGGCTGTGGAGTTGGTAGGCCGTCAGGAGGGAGTTTTGGTTTGGGGGTTTGGAAAAAGGTGGGGGAAAGGAGGGGTCGAAGGTTTGGATTTGGTTGGTTATGAGATGGTTATGTTTACTTTTAACATTTCTTAAATAATAATGTTTTGAGGGGCTTTTTTGGGGGTGCCTGGGCTTTTGATTGGGGTTAAGGAGGTGGTTTGGTATTTATACTCGCCGTTGGATTAAATGGTTATCGCGATAACAATCGTTTATTTATGTGTAGATGATGAGTGATTTAAGGATTTATTGTCTGTGGTGATGTTGAGCTTGAAATTTAGAGCCGATGCTGAATGGGGGTGGGTGGTGATGGCTATGTAGATGATTGCAGAATGGGCGTTGGAAAGGGTTTGCTTGAATATTAATATATCTTTATTATTAATGTGTTATGAGGGGTTATTACGTTTTGAATGGGTTTCGTTGGATTTTGTATTTATATTGATCAACGTAGCTTTATTCATAGTCGGATTGACTTGTGTCACGGGTTTATCGATTTTTGCTTAGGATTTTAGGCGTGGACTGCCCGGTGGAGGCGCTGCGGCTCGGTGCATTCCTGAAACCTTCCACGTCCTGGCGGACGCAGCTACATGGGGGCTTCCTGGGGGCGTTGGTTAGGACAGGAAGCTGAAGAAATTTGGGGGGTATTCTTGGGCTTGGCTGAGCTGGCGGCTGGTGGCGTTGACTTTTTGGACGGAGTCGCGGGCGGGGAAGAGGCTGGTGCGGACGCGGGCGATGTGGGCCGTCACTTCTTTGGCCGGATTGGGGATCAGGTCGGGGTAGGTGGCGTATTCGGCCAGGTAGTGGTACACACGGTCCTCGAAGGTCTGGACCTCTTTTTCGAGGGTGAGGAGGTGGGTTTCGGCCTGGATCAGTTCGGGCAGGAGTGCGGTCTCTGGCTGGAGGGATACGAGCTCGAATTTGATGCGGGTAAGAGCTTCGCGATGGGAAACGACGGTGGGGATGGTGATTTCAGCACCGTCTTTTTTGAATTCGTCTTCCAGTTTGTTGAGGGCGGTGAGCAGGGTTTCCAAGGCGGAAATCTGGGTCCGGCTTTCCAGTCCGGACAGAGCCAGGAGTCCTTTGAGGCGGTGATGGCGATCCACTCTCTGGGCATGACGCTGGGCGAGAAAGGCCAGCCAGGCTCCGAAAAAGGCGGCTCCTGCTGCGACGGCGAGGCCGAATGAAACAGTCAACAACTGGGCGAGTTCCACGTCAGTATTCATAACTAAAAGGCCCTGGAGGGAGTGATGGCCGAAGCGACGCTATCGGGGCCAGCGAGGCCGGGTGAGGGGAGAATATTCTAAAAGACGGCGTGCAGATAGCAATCCTGGGCGCTCCGATCAAGCGACAATGCGGGGTATTTATGCCCCTGAGCCGACAAAGGGTAGGGCGGCTCCGTCTTTGCGCTGGGGCTGTCTCCCGAAGGAAATTCAGCGCTGGGAGAGGATGGAGGCGATTTTTTGGCGCAGTTCGGCCGGGCTGTAGGCTTTGCGGGCGGGCATTCTCAGCAGAGGTAGGCCCGCAGAGGCCAGGGCGGAATCCACCATCTGGTCCCGCTGGATGCGCTTTTCTCCTTGATGGCTGGCATCGTCCAGCTCGATGGCGAGGACGGGGGAGAGGTCATCGGCGCGGCAGATGAGGAAATCGATGTGCTTGGCGCTGATCCGGTTGAAAGCCTTTTGCCACTGGGAACCCGACAGGCCTTTCTGCGGGGTGATGACATCGGCGATGCGGACTTTAAAAGTGATGAGATGCGCGGGGGAAAGGGCGGACTGAAGAACCCCGAAAAAGGAACGTTCCGCTGCGGTTAGAAGGGCATCGTGCAGCCGGTATTTGAAGGACTCGCCTCTGCCGCCCCGTTTGCGGGTGATCCATGGCAGCACCGCGCTCAGCACCATCAAGATGGCAGCGGCAGCCAGTAAGATGGGCAGCCACGGGGCGAGAAGGTCGAGGATTTTGGACATGGGGGACTGAGGCACCGATTCAGTGGGCTGGCGAATGGGTTTGGGGTGAATGATGGCTGCGAATGCGTGGCCTGTCTGGCTGGGGATTATCTGCGGCAAAGAGTCTGTCCTAGCTCTCAGCCTGAGGCCGGGCAACCGGGCGGGAAAGGAGGATTTCAGACGTGCTTATGCGTCTTTCCATTTTGAACCTTCGGTTGTGAAGGGGTCAGAAACGGTAGCAAGAGTTGGATTTCCTCTTTAAGCGGCCTAAGGGTCGAATCATGCCGACCAGGGCAGGGCACCCACTCAAAAGAGGGGCTGAATACGCGAAATCCCATTGGGCACGCGTCGCTGTGTTTCTGAACCCTTCATTGTTTTGCTGATAGCCGACTGGTAATCGGGGCGCTGGAAACGCCGAGCTAAATTGTGCAGAGTTCCAAAAAGTGTCAATCAAAATTATAGATGTCTAGGTATGGAGTAAATTTTTTTCGCAGAGTGCCGATTTCACCTACCATGCTTTCAAAGATTTGATTCTCAAGTCCAATGGCCTCCAGCTTCCTAGGATCGCCTGCAGGTAAATCCGAGCCTTTGCCTGAATCAAAGGCAGTTTTTAGTGCATGCCCTCTTTTATCCAGGTCTTGCAGGTAGTCTTTAATTTCGGGACCGAAGAGAAATTCTGCATGAGAAACGGCTAAGTAAAATTGAAACAACGCTGATCCATCTATTTTGCCGCTCCCCAAAATCGAATTCAAATATTCTCGAGTTGCAAAAAAAACTTGAAGGCGCTTGTCGAAAAGGTCCGCCTTCAATTTATGCCGAGCCAAACGAAATTGATGATAGGCGATTATGCCTGTAGCAACACCAATTGATGTCGTCGCTAGCACTTGGATGAATTTCAGAAGCAAATCAGCACAGTTCATAAAAAAAGCGTCGGAGCCTAACGACTCCGACGCTTAATGCCATCCTGTTACCAGCAGAATGACGAACTGAAAGGTTCAAAGAATCAGCAAGAGGAGTGTAATACTCCGTAATACACGCGCAAGCACAATTCTCCCGGCTGTCAACCTTTTACATTTCACATTACATACATTGTATGTAGTTATTGAATGAGGGGTTGAAGGTCGGATTTGGGGGCCTGGGTGGGGTTATGAGGAGGTTGGCCTTTGGTGGGAGGGTTGCGCCTGGTCTGGTGGTTTCAAGGTGGCACGCGGGAGGATGGCCGTCGAAAGCAGAGCGGTTTTTTATGGGAGGCGGGATGCTGGGGGCTTCGGGGACGCTCTTGGTGAGGACGTGCGAAATTGGCGATTCGTGGGGCGATGTCTCGCCCTTGCAGGGCTTTGGGAGAGGACTTGTGGGCGTGTATTCTCACCCAGGGCTGCGCTCGCTAAGGCTCGTTGGCCCTGGGCTTTGGTGTCGCGCCCCTTTGGGGCTGGGGGCGATGGGGATTTTTTGGTACAGCGTGGCGGGTGGGAATGGTGGAAGCACTTTGAATAGTGGCGGCTGCGCCGCTGGGGTTTTGGATGCGGACAGGAGTGTCCGCGCTCCGCTGTGAGGGCGAGACGCCCTCACTCCTTGTTTTCCGGCATGCCGCATGAATGCGGGACTACACAACGGATTGCGGACAGGGTGTGTGTGTGCTCTGCTGTGGGGGCGAGACGCCCTCACTCCTTGTTTTCCGGCATGCCGCATGGATGCGGGACTACACAACGAATTGTGGACGGGAATGTGTGTGCTCTGCTCGGCACGGAGATTGTTGCCTCACCTTCTGTGATATGAGGGCGAGACGCCCTCACTCCTTGGGATGCTTGCGGGGGCCTTTTGTGAGGTGAGGCCGTTTAGACGCGGGCGGGAGTGGTGGTAGTACTTTGAAGTGGCGGCTGTGCCGCGTATGGTTTGAATGCGGACGGGAGTGTGTGTGCTCCGCTATGAGGGCGAGACGCCCTCACTCCTTGGTGACTCTGCTCGGGCGGGTTAGCAAAGTGGGTTGGATCTTGATCGAGGTTTTGGCGAGCTAAAGCTCGGGAGTACTTTGGCGGGGCTGGGCGGGGCTTCGAAATCTGAGGGATTTACTAGATTTGATGTCTGGTACGGGGGAAGCGCAGGCGGATGGCTATGCCCAATGGCTGGGGGGAACGAAGGAGGGCAGGAGGTGGCCCCCCTGCCCTGCTATTTTGAGTTTTTTGGACCGTGCTGGAGGGCGGTTTAGGGGCGCTTGAAGAGGTAGTATTCGAGGCTGTCCACGAGGGCCTGCCAGCTGGCATCAATGACGTTGGTGGAGACGCCGACGGTGCCCCAGGTGCGGGTGCCATCGCTGCTGACGACGAGGACGCGGGTCTTGGCGGCGGTGCCGCTGCCGCTATCGATGATGCGCACTTTGTAGTCTTCCAGGCGGACCTGGGCGATGTGGGGGAAATGCGGGAGGAGGGCTTTGCGGAGGGCTTTATCCAGGGCATTTACGGGGCCGTCGCCTTCGTCCACGGTGTATTCGGCGTTGCCATTGACCTGGATTTTGACGGTGGCCTCGGTGGTTTCACCTGTGCGACCGGGGTGGTGGCGGTGGGTGGTGTGGTATTCGATGAGGTCGAAAAGCTGGGTCTGCTGGCCGAGCTGCTTGCGGATGAGGAGCTCGAAGCTGGCCTCGGCGGCTTCGAATTCGAAGCCTTCGCTTTCGAGGTGCTTGACGGTGGCGAGGATTTTTTGGACTTCGGGGCTGCCTTTGGTGAGGGGGACGCCCATGCCTTCGGCCTTCATGAGGACGTTCGACTGGCCGGACATGTCTGAGATGGTGATGATGCGCTCATTGCCGACGAGGGAGGGATCCACGTGCTCGTAGGTGCGGGCGAGCTTTTGGACGGCGTGGACGTGGAGGCCGCCCTTATGAGTGAAGGCGGCGAGGCCGACGTATGGGGCGCGGATATCGTGAGGGACATTGGCAAGCTCATCCACGAAGAAGGCGAGCTCGCGGAGGCGGGTGAGGTCGATGCCGAGATCGTAGCCCATTTTGAGCTGAAGATTGGGCATGACGGTGATGAGGTTGCAATTGCCGACGCGCTCGCCGTAGCCATTGATGGTGCCCTGGACCTGGCAGGCACCGGCGCGGACGGCGGCGAGTGCATTGGCGACGCCGACGCCACCGTCATTGTGGGTGTGGATGCCGACGGGGCAGCCGAGGTGGGCGATGACCTGGCGGGTGACTTCCTCTACCCATTCCGGGAGGGCACCGCCATTGGTCTCGCAAAGGACGACGAGGTCTGCGCCGGCGTCTTTGGCGGCTTTGACGGTCTTGAGGGAGTATTCGGGGTCTTCGCGGAAACTATCGAAGAAGTGTTCGGCATCGTAGAGGACTTCGCGGCCGTGCTTTTTAAGATAGGCGACGGTATCGGCGATCATGGCGAGGTTTTCATCCAGGCTGACCTGGAAGACTTCGGTGACGTGAAGGGGCCAGGTCTTGCCGACGATGGTGACGGCGGGGGTCTGGGCATCCAGGAGCATCTGGACCTGGGCGTCGTCCTCGACTTTGATTTTGCCACGGCGGGTCATGCCGAAGGCGGTGATTTTGGCGTTTTTCCAGGTGCGCTTGGCGGCCTCCTGAAAGAAGGCGGCGTCTTTGGGATTGGAGCCGGGCCAGCCGCCCTCGATGTAATGGACGCCGAATTCATCCAGGCGCTCGGCGACGCGGATTTTATCGAGGGTGCTGAAGGAGATGCCGGTGCCCTGGGTGCCGTCACGCAGGGTGGTGTCATAGATGGTAACTGGAACTGACATGGATGGGATTAAAAAGAGGTCAAGGGGGTCAAACAAATGTCAACGAGCGGAAGCAAAGGGACGAGGTTGACGGATCATCCCGGATGAACGCGGGAGCGATGATGTGCCACAAAGAGCGCACTTTGGCGCGGGCGACAACAGGCCATGACGGACTCCTAGGGCTGCGTTAGGCGCAGAGGAGCCCGATGATAATTCGAATACCGAAGATGGCTGGTTGGCTGGCCATGGGAGCGTGCAAAATAACGCAAGGCCCAAGGCAGGCAAGAAGAGGTTTGGGGATTTTTTAAGGATCCCCTTTTGCCTGACGTGAAGGATGAGGCGTGGGGATCAATCCCGGCGTGCGAGCTTGGAGAGCAGGCGGAGGATTTCGATGTACAGCCAGACGAGGGTGACGAGGAGGCCGAAGGCGGCGTACCACTCCATGTACTTAGGGGCACCGTTGGCGCAGCCGTTTTCGATGAAGTCGAAATCCAGGACGAGATTCAGGGCGGCGATGACGACGACGAAGGCGCTGAAGCCGATGCCGATGAGGCCGCTTTCATGGATGTATGGGATCTGGATGCCGAAGAAGCCGAGGACGATGGTGGTGAGGTAAACGAGGGCGATGCCACCGGTGGCGGCGAAGATGCCGAGTTTGAAGTTTTCCGTGGCGCGGATGAGGCGCATGGAATAGGCGGCGAGCAGGGCGAGGCAGGTGCCGCCGGTGAGAAGGACGGCCTGGAGGGCGATGCCCTGGAACTGCTTTTCATACATGGCGGAGATGCCGCCGAGGAAGAGGCCTTCTGCCAGGGCATACATGCTGCCGGTGACGGGTGACCAGGCGGGCTTGAAGCTGGTGATGATGGCGAGGACGAATCCTGCGATGGCACCGCCGACGATCCACGTCATGGCGGAGCCGGGGTTTTCCATGGCCATATTCCAGGTATAGACGGCCGTGAAGAAGGTCATCAACAGGAAGAGACCGGTCTTATTCACGGTGCCCTGCAGGGTCATCTGCTTTTCCCCAGGGACGACGACGGGTGCGAAGGTGGACTGGTTGAGCAGTGGATTTGAGGTGCGCATGGTGGCGAGATATTACGCGTAAGATTTCCCCTGCCTAGCGATTTTTTAAATGGGCAGGTCGGGCGGCAGTGAAGGCGGATTTATGGAACCGGCGGTGGTTGGTATCGGATAGGTGGAGGTGGGAGGAAGCGAGGCTGGGAGATTGATCTGGGAATGGGGGCTGGCTAGGATGATGGTATGCCTGACTCCCCTGCCCGCTTTATCCAGACTGACGATGCTGCCCGCGAGACGAATGCGTGGACGAGCAATGAATGGCTGTGCCGGCCGGATCTGGTGGAAGCGGATAAGCTGCTGATGGTGCGGGCCAACATGGCACCGATGCACTGCCACCCTTTTCACTGCCATCCGCACCGGGAGGAGATCATCTATGTGATCTATGGGCGGGCGGAGCAATGGGTGGGCGAGGAGTGCCGGATCCTGAAGGCGGGCGAGATGGCACACATCCCGCCGGGAGTGGTGCATGCGACGTATAATCCACATGCGGAGCCGCTGGTGTTTTTGGCTATCCTTTCCCCGGCGAAGCTGCCGGATGATCTGGCTGCAGTGCCTGATCCGCAGGATGTGTCCGGTGAGGAGCGGTGGGCGAAGCTGCGTGAGGGGCGGGTGGCGTGCCGGACGATGGAGGGCTGAGCGGGTCCTTTTTTACCTGGCCAGGAGCTGGGCCTTTTCGGCGATGGAGACGGATTGAGGCTCTGAAAAGGTCATGGTGAGCGTGGCTCCATCTCCCTGGAGGACGCGCAACTGGAGCAGGCGGAAGGTTTTGGGGGAGATCTGGAGATCTAGCTGGCGGAGATGACGGCGGATGAAGGGGGCCTTTGGACGGAGGGAGATGGCAGTGACGTCCGGTGTCTGCTCGACGGCATCGACGAGGAAGTGCTGCTGGAGTTCTTCGGGGGAAGCTTCCTGGCCGCTGAGGAAACGGGACCACATGCGGTAGCGGGCATCTTTTTCATCCAGGGGCTGCCAAGCGCCGTCTGCACCTTCCCGGACACGGAACTCTGACTGATCCCGAACGAGGATGGTGGCGGCGGGCTGGCCGAGCTCCCAGCGGAAGGCTCCGTCTTTGAAGCGCCAGAATTTACCGGAGGTGGTGAGTGGGGCCTTCAGCGCGGGGGTGGTGCGGGTCTGGCGGAAGGCGACGACCATGTCTGGCATGTCCTTTTGTGCCTCGGCCCACTGCATGAGCATGGGGGGAAGTGGCTTTTGAGCCTGGGCGTTTGCAGCCAAGGGAGAAACGGCCAGCAGCAGAAGCAGGCGAAAGGTGGATGAAAAGGACATGGTCAGTGCAGTGAGGCTTTGATCTGACGTACATACGACTGCACATCCGGTGCCAGCAGGAAAGCTGAGACAACGACGACACGCCGGGCCCCTGCGGAGAGGATTTCAGGGAGGCGGGCTTCATTGACACCGCCGATGCAAAAGATGGGCAACTGCACCTGCTGATGAACGGTGGTGATGTCCTGAAGGCCGATGGGGACATAGTCTGGCTTTGTGCCGGTGGCATAAAGCGGCCCGAAGCCGATGTAATCCGCCTGCTCCTCCTGCGCGGCGATGGCCTGGGCGAGGCTGTGGGTGGATTTGCCCACAAAAACGCCGGGGCCGACGATGGACCGGGCCTTGGCCACGGCGTCATCATCCTGGCCGACGTGGACGCCCTCGCTGCCGATGCTAGCGGCGATTTCTAAATGGTCATTGATGATCAAAGGCACCCGATACTGCCGGGTGATGGGATGCATCAGCCGGGCGAGTTTTTCGATCTCCTGAAGAGGGAGCTTTTTGGCTCGCAACTGCAGCAGATCCACGCCCCCTTCACACAAGGAGGCAGTCATCGCCTCCACCTGCGCGGGGGCGCAGTAACCGAGATCCACGATGCCATAAAGGCGTGAGGATTGGAGGTCAGGGAAAGCGGATGACATGCCAAGGGAACTCAGATGACGGGCGGTGATCAGGACTCGGGGGTATCGGATTCAGAGGCTTCGGAAGGGGCGCTGTCTTCAGAAGGAGTCTCGGTGATTTCTGACGTTTCACCTTCAACTGCGATGACTTCACCCTCTTCATTAGGGGCGGTCTCGTCCTCTTCATCGGCGATCACGGTGGCCACGTCCTGGATGGTTTCATCCTTCTTGAGGTCCATGAGTTTGACGCCTTGAGCGACACGTCCGGTTTCGCGGATGCCTTTGTCACCACCAACGCGGATGCGGACGTTCTGCCCTTTGCTGGTGATGAGCATCAGCTCGTCATCATTATGCACGGCGATGGCGGCGACGACCTTGCCGGTCTTCTCGGTGATGTTGATGGTCTTGACACCTTTGCCACCGCGATTGATGAGGCGGTAGTCTTCAAACGGGGTGCGTTTGCCGAGGCCTTTTTCCGAGACAATGAGGAGCTGGGTATCGGGTTCGACGGCGGTGAGCGCGACGAGGTAGTCTCCTTCATCCAGACGAATACCGCGAACGCCGGCGGCTCCACGGCCCATGGCGCGGATGTCGGTTTCCACACAACGCAGGCACATGCCTTCACGGGTGGCGAAACAGATCTCGCTATTGCCGTTGGTGAGCACCACATCCACGAGGTCGTTCCCTTCCTCGATGTTGATGGCGATGATGCCGTCCTTGCGATAGTTCTTGAAAGCTTCGAGGGCGGTTTTTTTGACGGTGCCGTCCTTGGTCGCGAAGAGGACAAACTTGTCCGGGCTCCACATGGCATCATCTTCCACGCCTTGGGCTTCCAGGCGGAGAACGCTGTTGATCTTTTCTTCAGGGCGCAGGTTCAGCACGTTTTTGATGCTGCGGCCACGTCCGGTGCGAGGGGCCTCCGGGAGCTGGTAAACACGCTCTACATAGACGCGCCCGGTATTCGTGAAGAATAACAAAAAGTCATGCATGTTGGCGCTGAAGAGCGTCTCCACGAAGTCGTTCTTGTCCTCTTTGGTGGCGGCTTCGCGGGCCTCCATGCCTTTCAATCCCTTGCCACCGCGTGCCTGCAGGCGGTATTCGTTGGTGAGCGTGCGCTTCACATAACCAAAGTGGGTGAGCGTGACGATGTTGGCGTCGTTCGGGATAAGATCAATGGTTTCGATCCCTCCGCCCATGGCATCAATGCGGGTGTAACGCGGGGTACCGTGCTTGGCTTTAATGGCCTGTAGTTCGTCCTTGATGATGGTCAGCACGCGATGCTCCTTGGCCAGGATGTCCATCAAGTCGGTGATGGTGGAGAGAAGCTCGTCGTAGTCGGCCTTGATCTTGTCCCGCTCCATGCCGGTGAGCTGGTAGAGGCGCAATTCCAGGATTTGATCCACCTGAGTATCGGTGAATACATAGCGATCACCCTGGATGCTGGGCTGGTTGCGGATGAGAATGCCGAGGCGCTCTGCCGTGGCGACACTGAACTGGTAAGCCTTCAGGCCGGCACGGGCTTCATCACGATTGCGGCTGTCGCGGATGATTTTGATGAAGTCATCCAGGTGGCCGAGAGCCAGCAAGTAGGCTTCGAGTTTTTCAGCCTGCTGTTCCGCCTTGCGCAGGAGGAAGCGGGTGCGGCGGATGATGACCTCGCGGCGATGCTCGATGTAACAGGCGATCGCGTCCTTGATGCTGAGCACGCGCGGGCGGCCACCATCAATGGCCAGCATGTGAATGCTGAAGCTGCTTTCAAGAGCGGTGAATTTATACAGGTTGTTCAGGACGACCTGAGGGCGGGCATCGCGCTTGAGGTCAACCACCACGCGGGTGTTTTCATCGGACTCATCACGGACGGAAGTGATGTCCGCGATGATCTTTTCATTGGCCAGTTCAGCAATGCGCTTCACCAGTTCCGCACGGTTCACGTT
The DNA here is from genome assembly GCF_004364345.1 of Prosthecobacter fusiformis. Taxonomy (NCBI): domain Bacteria; kingdom Pseudomonadati; phylum Verrucomicrobiota; class Verrucomicrobiia; order Verrucomicrobiales; family Verrucomicrobiaceae; genus Prosthecobacter; species Prosthecobacter fusiformis. The sequence continues at coordinate 163,709 of NZ_SOCA01000005.1, forward strand.
GTACGGAATTTCCGTGATGATGATCTGCTCGCGGTTATTGTTTTCAACGATTTCAGCCTGACCGCGCACACGCACGCTGCCGTGGCCGGTTTCCATGTATTCGCGAATGCCGTCGAGGCCGTGAATCACACATCCAGTGGGGAAATCGGGGCCTTTGATGAACTGGGCGAGGCCGCTGTTGGTGATGCCCGGATTGTCAATCTGAGCACAGACTCCATCCACAATTTCCCCGAGGTTATGGGGAGGCATGTTCGTGGCCATACCGACGGCGATGCCGGTGCCGCCGTTAACCAAAAGGTTAGGAAAGGCCGCCGGGAAGACGGTTGGTTCCGTCAGACGTTCATCATAGTTTGGAACGAAATCCACGGTGTCCTTCTCCATGTCGGACATCAGCGTGCCGCCCAGGGGCGTCATGCGGGCTTCCGTATAACGCATGGCTGCCGGAGGGTCACCTTCCACCGAGCCGAAGTTCCCCTGAGGATCGATCAGCGTCTCACGCATTGCCCACGGCTGGCCCATGTGGACGAGTGTGGGGTAAATGACCGCTTCACCGTGAGGGTGATAGTTACCCGAAGTATCGCCGCAGATCTTCGCGCACTTCATCTGCTTCTTCGGCGGATACAGACCCAGCTCATGCATCGCATACAAAATGCGGCGCTGGGAAGGCTTCAACCCATCCCGCACATCCGGCAGCGCACGGGAGATGATGACTGACATCGAGTAATCAAGAAAGGAGTTCTTGACCTCGTCAGCGACTGAGATGGGACGGGTGTTGGATTCTTGCATGGGAAAGGGGAAAGCGGGAGTGGAAACAGTGTTCAGTAATCAGTATTCAGACATCGGCGAAGTCAGGCGCGATGCAGGGCGTTGGCAGAAACGAAGAGATTGCGGACGCGAAATTCAGGAGGGCTTTCTTGCAACAGAATCATGCGCAAGCCGTGGGTTTTGGCGGCAAAAAAGGGATGGTCGAGAACACGCTTGGATTCTTGGGCCCAAAGAGGGGCAGCGAAGCCGTATTGATGAGACATCCAGGATGCAGCCGCGGCCAGGTACGCATCGGCGACGCCTTCGTCTTGAAGTTTTGATTCAAGCAAAGCAGGTTCATCAGCGAGCAGATCAGGCGAAGGAGCCTCGCGAAAGCGGTCCAGATAGTCACGCAGTGCATATCCAAATTCCTGTTTGGAGGAGACTTCGGAAAACTGGGCAGACAAAGTGGTCATGGACTGGCCTGTCATTGGACACCTCCTTCTTCCAGCATGATTTCTTCAACGAAATAGCGGGTTTTGGGGGACAGCCTGGATTCGTCGTAATAGCGTGAAACGATTTCTAGCACCTGATTTGCGTCCTTGAGTCCAAGATGCCGGATCAAGGTTTGAACATCCGCCATGTCACCGGAGGTATCGTAATCACCAGTTCGTGCCGCCAGGCATTTCATTGCCAGCAGATAATGGGCAGAGGGCCGAAGAACTCGAAGATGAGTGAATTGCGGCATACCATCAGCAACGAGATCTCCCGCACTGGATACCCAGCCTTTCACTCCATCATTCAACCATGCCTGGGGCAGATCCAACTCCTGAGCCACCTCTTCAACTGCGCCCGATACTACGGCTTTGGGAACAAAAATTCCATCCACATCACGTGTGCTCTGGCGGGCATCAAAGGCCAGGATCATGGCCGCGCCTCCAAAAATGCACAGCTCTCCCGTCACCTCTTTGGCGGCAAGCTTCCCATTTAACGCCGTGAGGGCATCAATGATCTGCTCTTTGGAAAGCTGGAAATTGGAAATCATGAACAGTTCCTTGCCCTGGACAGGAGTGAAAGCCGGCCAGAAGGATCAAACATCCAAGTTCCGCACGTTCAGCGCGTTCTCTTCGATGAAGTGTTTGCGAGGTTCGACGACGTCGCCCATGAGAATGGTGAAGATGCGTTCGGCTTCCTGGGCGTTGGATTCATCCAGCTTGATCTGCAGGAGGGTGCGCTTGTTCGGGTCCATGGTGGTCTCGAAAAGCTGCTTGGCGTTCATTTCACCGAGACCTTTGAAGCGCTTGATTTCCATGCCGCGTTTGCCGATCTCCATCACCTTATCGAGGATGCCTGGGATGCTGAAGACTGGGTGCACTTTGGCATGGTCGCCCTCGCCTTCGATGACTTCGAAGAGGGGTTTGTCCTGGCTGCTGAAGTGGTCCACATGCAGGCCCAATTCATCCAGATGTTGGAAGCGTTTTTTCATGCCGTGAGCCTCATGAATCTCGATGAGACGGGCGCGGCGATGAGCCTTGGGTGTGGGGGAACCGTTGGCCTCAGGATCCACCTCGGGCTTGCCGAAGAGATGAAGATCATTGTTTTCACGGGCAAAGGCGGCGAGCTGCTCATTGCCAAGGAAGTAAAGGATTCTGGCTTCATTGCCCTCGCGGATGGAGACGAGGTAATGAGGAAGGTTGCCGGATGTCTCATCGCGCGCCTGGAGGTAGGTCTCAAAGTCACCGCCATGACGCCGGATGATGTCGGCAAATTTGGCCACCGGAACGAGTTGCTCAAGAATAGACTGGAGGCGCTCATCGGCTACGGTGCTGCCATCGGCGATGTTGCGGAGGCTGATCTCGCCAGATCCCATTTCCAGGAGCATGGCGTCCATTTCAGCATCGTCCTGCACGTATTCCTCGCGCTTCTTGCGAGTGACCTGATAAAGGGGCGGCTGGGCGACGTAAATGTGGCCGCCTTTGACTAGTTCCGGCATCTGGCGGAAGAAGAAGGTAAGCAAAAGCGTGCGAATGTGGGAGCCGTCCACGTCGGCATCGGTCATGATGACGATTTTGTGGTAGCGCAGCTTGTCAATGTTGAAGGAGCCTTCGACCTCGCTGTCGCCACCAATGCCAGTACCGATGGCGGTGATCATGGTCTGGACTTCCTTGTTTTGGAGGACCTTTTCCAAGCGGGCTTTCTCGGTGTTGATGAGCTTGCCTCGCAGGGGCAGGATGGCTTGATTGTGACGATTGCGGCCCATTTTGGCAGAACCACCGGCGGAGTCACCCTCGACAATAAACAGCTCAGTTTTGGAAGGATCGCGCTCGGAGCAGTCGGCTAATTTGCCAGGAAGACCACCGCTGCTCATGGCGTCCTTGCGGATGGCCTCGCGGGCCTTGCGGGCAGCTTCGCGGGACTTGGCCGCGATGATGATGTTATTGATGACGGTGACCGCAATGTCCGGGGTCTCGTCAAAGAAGCGCATTAAGCCTTCATAAACGATGGAACTGACCACGCCCTCCACCTCACCATTGACCAGCTTCACCTTCGTCTGGGAGTTGAAACGCGGGTTTGGCAGCTTCACACTGAGCACGCAGATCAGGCCTTCCCGGCAGTCATCACTCTCGATATCTGGCAGCTTGTCTTTGAAGCTCTTCGGATTGCTGTTGATGTAGGCTTTAACCGCACGTGTCAGGGCTGCTTTAAGGCCGCTGTAATGGGTACCCCCGTCCGGGTTGGGAATGGCATTGGCAAAACACAGTGTCTGCTCATTAAGGCCCTTGTTCCACTGGAGCACGCAGTCCACGAGGATGAACTTGTTCTTGTCATCAATGACGATTTCACGGCGTCCGGCCAGAGCGATGGCATCGGGGTGGATCTTATCTTTATCGGCCCCGAGTTCGCGGACGAATTGCTTGACGCCTTCTTTGTAAAACAGGACTTCCTGACGTGGCGTCTCTGCGCGCTCATCGGTCAGGGTGATGCGGATTCCAGGGTTCAGGAAAGCCAACTCACGCAAACGGACCAGCAGACGCTCAAAGACGAAAACCGTCGTAATCGTGAAGATGGTGGCATCCGGGAAAAATGAAATCTTGGTGCCTGTGGTGGTTGGCTCGTCGAGGTCACCCAGCACCGTAAGGGGTTCCGTTGTTTTACCACGCTCGAAGCCGATGGCGTAGATTTTGCCATCGCGGAAAACCTCGCACTTGAACCAATCGGAGAGGGCGTTGACGCACTTTGCGCCCACCCCGTGAAGACCACCGGAGAACTCGTAAGCGCCATCGCCAAATTTACCGCCTGCGTGGAGGCTGGTCAGCACGAGTTCCACCGTCGGGATGCCTGCCTTGGGATGCATTTCCACAGGGATGCCGCGTCCATCGTCCTGGAGGCTGATGGAGCCGTCGGTGTGGATGTTGATCCAGATGTTTTTGCAGTAACCGGCGAGGTGTTCATCGATCGAGTTATCCACCACTTCAAACACGCAGTGGTGAAGGCCGCGCTCATCGGGGTCGCCGATGTACATGCCGGGACGAAGGCGGACGGCTTCCAGACCTTCGAGTTTTTGAATTTGATCGGCCCCGTAAGCTTGGTCGAGAGCTACGGCGGTGGAATTTGAATCGATGGATTCAATGATTTCGTCTGGCATAAAAGTTGTCGTTTTTCCATCGCCTGAGTCTGTCCAAAAACCCGCTTCAGAAACGTGCTCGATGGGGAGGATTTCAGGGTAGCAAGATGCCTCATCCTGCCAAGGATTTTTGATGAAAAAAACACGATTTTTGCATGGCTTGATTCTGGTCATTCGAAATCGCGCTCAAAGCCTGTGATTTCGGGCGTTCCACACGCATCCCCCTCCCCACGTTCCACAAGCTGAAATGCACGCATTCAAGACCGAATCAGGCCACCCAGAAAAGGTCTTCTTTTTGCCTCTTTTGTACTTTCAAAAGGTAGATCTGTGATTTTCTGATGCGAGGGCATTCCTGGTCCGTTTGGAAATGCGCCTCTGGCTGGGAATCCGGGGTGTGAAGAACACGCGAGAACGGCATCCTGCGGGACACAGGATGCGGCAGGCGAGACGCCCGCGCTCCAGGGAGAGCTACTGGGCCGCCTTCACCTGCCAGAACTCATCAAAGAAATCTGCTGCCACCACTTTTCCGGCGCTCTCGGCATTTGGAGGTTGGGTGATGTCCAGGATGGCCCAATCTGGCAGCTTCGGATTCTGCAGGGAATTGGTACGATCGTGTGCCTCGCGGAAAGTCAGACCTGAATTGAGGATGACGGTGCCACGAGGTTCCAGCGGATTGGGGCGGATCATCACGGGGACGTGCGTGCTGCCATCCATGGAGTGCGGACCCAGAACGAGTTTCTCCTTTGTCCACGTGAGCAGCAGCTTGGCAGTGCTGCCAGCCAGCAGCACCTTGGCTACCAGGGGATTGGAAACAGCATCCCCCCAGAGGACGAGTGTGTAGCGCAGCATGTCATCGGAGGTGACGTCAGCGGCTTTTTTCACCTTCACATCTCCACGCATTAGGCTGCGCCAGCGGGTGAGGAAATGTCTGGATTCGGAATTGACCCAAGCGGTCACTTGTGGAGAGGCGCTGTCGCCTTCAGGCAGCACGACGAGGAAGGGGCGCTTTAGAGGTTCCTCAATGGGGCCGCTCTGACCGGGCTGCTTTAGCCAGACCGAGTTTTCTTTGCTGTCTTTATTGGATTGCGTTCTCCACCCTCCCTGGGCATCCCGGCGAAAAGTCTGTCCACCTGTCAGCTTTTGCCCGTCAATTTCATAGCCCGCGACCTTCGAATTCGGATTGAGTGAAAAAGAAGCCACATTTTTTGTGGTGGCGCGCAGAATCCCGTCGTCGGCCATTTCTGCTTCAATGCGTGTATCCTCCCACTGCTTTTCCTGCGCCAGAAGTCTCACCCAGAACATCTTGTTATACCCCAGCGTCTTTGTCTGCAAAATAACCTTCTTCGGCATCGAGTCCCTGCCCTTCTCAACAGCGGCTTCGATCTTGGCCTGCACATCCTTGATCACCTCAGGGTGATATTTGTGCCCCATGCCTGGGCCGATGAGATGAGGAATGGTGAGGCCTTCGTTTTTGAGGATGCCTTCCATGTAAGCCGCCGCATCGCGCTGGGTGTCATTTTCACCGCTATAGACGATGAGGGGGACATTGAAAAAATTGCGCGCATAGTCCGGCACGTCATAAACACCCCATAATGTTTGTTCATACAAAGAGGGGTATTTATCGGGAGTGAGCTTCTGATAGCGCTTCACATCCGCAAAGCCAGCCCCGGGATGTACACAGGCCCATTGGTCCGCGAAGTGGGCCCCGATATGCCAGGCCCCTGCCCCGCCCATGCTGAAGCCGGCGAGGGCGATGCGATTTTCATCCACATTGAAGCGCGCTGTGGCATCGTCGCGAGCTTCGAACACATCCGTTTCCCCTGCGCTTTTCCAGCCGTTGCAGTAGCGGCCAAAGGGGTGAATCACAATGGTGCCCTTCGGCTGAAACTGGCCCGGTTTCTTCGCATTCAGCCGATTGTAAACGAAGTGAAGATCCGTGGCCGTATCGCCACGCCCATGCAGCCACACCCACATCGGGATGGGCTTCTTGCCGGGGCTAAATTCCAGCCCCTCGGGCACTTCGACGCCATAGGGTTGGGGGCTGCCATCAATCTGGGAATAGAAACCCAGCACCTTTTGCCCGCTGCCGTCCATCCATGGAGTTTTGTTTTCCTTGAGCGAAGTGATGCGGCGCTTCGCCTCGTCCAGCAATGCGGTGGCTTTTTTGATACCGTCTTCGGGCTTCTTGTCATACCACTCATCAAAATCGAGCGCATAGCGAACGGCCTTTAAAAAGATGTCCGCATCCGCTGCACGGGGATGTTTTTTGACCGCCTGAAAGGACTGCGCGACGCTTGCCAGTTTTTTTTCCAAACTGGCCTCCTGCTCAACCGAAAGCGCCGCTACGGGCTTGGGTGGCAGGCTGCCCCGGAACGAAGCGGTGGCTCCATCAGGACGAAGTTGAGCAGAAGCCAGAGTGGCGAGGGAGAAGGCGAGGAGCAACGAGCGATGCATGAACCTTGCATAACGAAGTGTGCGCTCTCGAACAATCAGGAAAATGCCCCCACTCAACAGCAGAATTCCCACTCACACTAGATCACGCCCCTCAAGGCTTGCGTTTGATTTGCCGCCCTCCTGAGGACGCATTCCAATAAGTCAGTCCTTGTTCAAAACAGGTACCGGTCAATTCTTCGACTTTCGAAGCCAGATATCCTTTCGCATCCTCGACTCCCTGATTGTAAGCGAACGGACCGATCTCTTTCAAGATATACTCCAAAAGATGTCCTGCCTGGATGTCGCCCAAGTCACAGTCGAGTTCTTTAGAAGTGTAGCGCTGGAGGGATGAAATGACTTCGGCTTTTTGTTCTTTGGTGAGATTGGCGATCATAAGGACTCAGGTTGTGCCTTGAACACAAGGTGCCACGCCGACTCTTCATTTTCAGTCCGCGCTTTTAGAAAATGCCACGACCAGATGTGAGTCGCGTTTGCGGCCTATTTCTAAACTTACACATTCTTTGTTAAGATTCGAGTAGGCCAGTGTGCTATGGCAAATATAACCCCAAGGAATGCAGGAACACTGACAACTCCATGGAGTCGGCTGTGGACGGTTTCAGTCTCACTATCAACGTAGGTTTCTGTCAGCCCGATGGTGCTCCCACAGATTAACAAGAGTAGTCCTCCCACAATGATGATGACTGGCAGAGGGTGACTTTTTCGCCATGCCCTGCCAATTTGTGGAATCCTCAAAAGCAATCCCAAGAGAGCTATTGTGGCGACGGTAACGCCCGAAAAAACCGCACCCATGATTGGCTGTCCTATCCAGGTCAGAATACCATCGTAGTATTCAGCCAAAGACATGCACATGTAGAACAGCCAGGAGAAAGCAAATGCTCTCCAATAATGATGATCCCCGGGCAACGCGGATGAATTGTTGCTCATAGGAAAAGCAGCGGACTACTCTATCCTCATCCCACATCCAGCTCCGGCTTGAAGTCGGCGGCGTGGTAGGAACTGCGGACAAGGGGGGCGCTGGCGACGTGGCGGAAGCCTTTTTTACGGGCGATCTCTTTGTAGTTTTCGAAGGTATCCGGATGGACGTATTCGATGACGGGGAGATGCTGGGCGGATGGGCGCAGGTATTGGCCCAGGGTGAGGACGGTGACGTCGTGTTCCAGAAGGTCATCCATGGCCTGGAAGAGTTCGACCTCGGTTTCGCCGAGGCCGAGCATGAGGCCGCTCTTGGTGGCGCATTTGGTGCCGAGGTCCAGAGAGATCTGTTTGGCGCGTTTCAGCACCTTCAGGCTGCGATGATATTGGGCACGGCTGCGGACGAGGGGGGTGAGGCGCTCGACGGTTTCCAGGTTGTGATTAAAAATATGCGGGCGGGCCTTCATGACCACATCCAGAGAATCTTCCTTCTCGTTGAAGTCAGGAACCAGAATCTCGATGGTGATGTGAGGAACCGCCTCACGCACGGCTTCGATGGTGCGGGCAAAGTGCTCGGCACCGCCGTCTTTGACGTCATCGCGGGCGACGGCGGTAATGACAACGTGGTTCAAACCGAGGCGCTTGGTGGCCTGGGCGACACGTTGGGGTTCATCGGCCTCCAGGGCGAACGGTTTGGCGGTTTTGACCGCGCAGAATCCGCAGGCACGGGTACAGCGATCGCCAGCAATCATGAAGGTGGCTGTACCCTGGCTCCAGCATTCCCAGCGGTTCGGGCACTGGGCCTCTTCGCACACGGTGTGGAGTTTCAGGTCGGAAATCAGGGACTTTGTGCTCCAGAAAACAGGATCACGAGGCAGCTTCACACGAATCCAATCGGGCTTCTTTTCTGTGTGCAGAGCGGGGTCAATTTTACAGGCCATGTCTGTGATACGAATGGCCCGGATCGGGCGAATGGCAAATACTGAATGTAGGAGGCTGAGAGGAGCGTGGCATGGAACGACCGTTTTACAGGGGGCAACCCCAGGCAGGGACATCCGTCTCAAAAGAGACGCGCGTTTGAGTCAGAGGGTGGATGAAGGCCAGCTTCCAGGCATGCAAACACAAGGGGGCGGCGCTTAGATCCAGCGTCTGGGTATCCCCCACAGAACCGCCAGGCAGGTAAACGGGGTCACCGACAATGGGAAAACCGAGCTGCCAAAGGTGAATGCGAATCTGATTAGTACGTCCTGTAAGGGGACGTGCCTCGACGAGGGCTGTGCCGTCAGCATCCCGGCGGATGACACGGAATTCGGTGCGGGCCTCGCGACCGTTGTCTTCATCCACTTCACGGCTGCCCAGGGCACCGGGAACATCGCTGATGGGGGCGTCGGAGAAAAAGGAGTCTGTTGGGGGATGGCCTTGAACTTTGGCCAAATAGATTTTTTCCACCGCCCCACTGGCGAATTGTTTCTGGACCAGCCCCGCGAAATGGCGGGTGCGGGCCACCACGACGAGGCCGGTGGTATTGGCATCCAACCGATGGCAGGCACGCGGTTTTTGCGGCTCATACACCTCATGCAGGATATACTGAAGCGTATTGCGATTGAACCGGCCGCCGGCATGCATCGGCAATGGGGCAGGTTTAACGAGCACGAGCACGGCTTCGTCCTCATGCACGATCTGGATGTCTGCATTCACATCAGGCTCCACATTGGCGGGTATGAGGCGCAGATAGCGCTCCCCTGCCCTGACGATCATGTCAGGAAGCACAGGCTGGCCGTCCTGGTTTAAAATCCGTTGGTCTTCAAAACGCATCAGCAGCTCTGTGCGAGGCACATGAGGCAGGATGGTGATGAGTGTGTCCAGCAGCGTCAGTCCATCACAAGCCCTGGGGACATTCAGAGGTTGCTGATGATCGTAGGGGGCGCTGCCAGGGAGTGGCGTGATCAGGCTGCGGATGGTTTTGTGCCGGGCGGCGATGTTTTCCGCCATCTGCTGCTCCGTCGTTTTATAACAATAGGGACAGGAGACATGCTCCACAAAACGAGCGTCTTGCTGCTCCGCATCCGACAGCGGGGACTGGCACATAAAACATTGGGTGGACTCGGTCTCGCTCAGCGCCGGGTCCACGCCCACACGTTGATCAAAGACGAAACATTCGCCATCATAATGAGCACCGCCGACTTCTTCGAAGTACTTGAGGATGCCACCTTCGAGCTGCCACACCTGCTCAAAGCCTTCACGCTCCATGAACGGGGCGGCTTTTTCACAACGAATGCCACCGGTGCAGAAGGTGACGATGGGCTGCTGCTTCAAGGCTTCTGGCAGACGACTTACGGCCTCAGGGAAATCCCTGAAACTGTTCACGCCAATGATGTGTGCGCCTTTGAAAGTGCCGAGCTTCACCTCATAATCATTGCGGGTATCCAGCAGGGTGATGGGGCGGCCTTCGTCCAGCCACTGCTTTAAAGTATGCGCTTCAATTCGTGGCGAAGTGTATTTGGCTGGCTCGATCCCCTCCACACCAAAGGCAATGATTTCCTTTTTGATGCGCACCAGCATTCGCCGGAATGGCTGCTCCGCGCTTTCACTGACCTTGGGGGTCAGCTTTTCCAGTCCGGGAATGGCTCGCAGTTCCGACACCAGCAGATCCACTTCATGCTGGCCTCCAGCGATGAAAAGATTAATCCCCTCGGTGCTCAGCAAAATGGTGCCTTTCAAATCCCAGCCCTTGCAAAGGGCGATGAGTTTTTCCCGCAATGACTTCAGGTCAGACAGGGTGGCAAATTGATAAGCGGCAATGTTGGTGATGGCCGCAGGGGCTGGAGCAGTCTCAGGCATGGATTGGAAAAACGGTATCGGTTGGCATAGATCAGTATTCATTTTTTAGCCCGCTGCACATGGAATCGTGTGCGTGACTTTGCTCAAGATGAGCAGTCCTTGCTTGCTCTGGCGCATCTCCAAGGGCACCATGAGATATGCCCCAGCGCATTGCCCTCTTTGGAGGCAGCTTCAATCCACCCGGCCAGCATCACTCTGTCATTGCACAGCGTCTTGCTAGCGAGTTTGACCAAGTGCGTGTCATCCCCTGTGGCCCACGACCGGACAAACCAGTCACAGATTCTATCCCCGCTGTTTACAGGGCGGCGCTTGCTGACCTGACTTTTGGCAACCTGCCCGGCGTCACGGTGGATCTTTTTGATCTTGAGCAGGCCTCTTTTACACCCAACTGGGATCTGCAAAGCAAGTATGAAGGCCAGGGCGAAGTCTGGCACGTGGTGGGTGGAGACTTGATAACGGGAGGAGGCACAGGCCAATCACTCATCCAGCGCACCTGGAAAAATGGCCAGGAACTGTGGGAGTCAGCCCGTTTTGTGGTTCTCACCCGGCCGGGCTATGTCATAGAACCCAGCGACCTGCCTCCAAATTCCCTGGTTTTTGAAACCGATGTTCCAGGTTCCAGTACGCTGATACGTGAAAATCTCAGCAAAGGGCGCTCGGTGGAAGGTCTTCTCGCTCCACGTGCCCAGGCTTATATCGGCCGCTATGGTCTCTACCGCGCACCCAATCCAGGCAACTGGGCACGCCAGAGCCTGAGTGACCAAACTTTCTCTATCCAGAGCGATCCACACAACGCCAAAGCGCAAGCCTGGCTGTCAGACATTGGTCCGGGTACAGATGAGCAGCCGGGTTTCATCACTGTGCTGGGAGGTGATGGGGCCATGTTACGATGCATCCGTGAGCGTTGGCGTGAAAGGCTGCCATTCTTTGGTATCAATGCCGGTCATCTGGGCTTTCTGATGAATGCGCCGGAACAGGTTCTCGGTTGTCCGTTCCCACCCTCGGATGTCATTTTGCGCCAGATGCCGCTGCTTTATATCGAAACAGAAGATCGCGAGGGAAGAATCCAGCAGGCTTACGGCTTCAATGATGCGTGGCTGGAGCGGAGCACGAGCCAGAGCGCCTGGCTACAGGTCATCGTGAACGGGGTAGAACGCATTCCTAAACTGGTGAGCGATGGCGCTCTCGTGGCCACCGCTGCCGGGTCAACGGCATACGCCCGCAGCATGGGGGCCAGCCCACTACTGGCGGATACACCCGCCTGGCTCCTGGTAGGATCCAATGTGATGGAGCCAGCGCACTGGCGCAGCGCCCTTTTGTCCGTGGACAATACCGTGGAGATCCGCAGCCTGAGTCCTGAACACCGTCCGGTTCAAGCTTATGTGGACGGTTTGAGTATGGGGGAAGTGGTCAGTTTTCGTGCCCGCCTCAGCCGTGCAGCCAGTGCTGAATTAGCCTTTTGCGCAAGCCACGACATGGCAGACAAGATCGCAGCGATTCAGTTCCATCGTTCCAGCGAGGGACGCTAAATCCACACCACCGATAACACAACGGGTGCGGCCTTTTGAATGCCACACCCGTCAAAATTAACAGTCAGTTCAAGGCTCCAGTTATTTCTTCGCCTCGCCGCCGCCAGCATTGGCGATGGCCTGATCCTCAGGCGGCAGGAAGGCTTTGAATCGGCCTTTATCGATGGCTTTCATATAGGCTTCCATCGGGCTGGCATAACCGTCGCGCAGCTTCTGCCAGATGGAATCGTCCATGAACTGCATGCCCTGGGCCTTGCCGCCGATGATGACGTCATAGAGCTTCTGCGTGGCACCTTCACGGATGATGGCACCTACAGCCGGAGTGGAAACCATGATCTCATTCACGGCCACACGGCCTTTGCCGTCCGCCTTTTTCATGAGCAACTGGGCCACCACGCCTTTGAGAGAAGCGGCGAGCATGGTGCGAACCTGGCTCTGCTGTTCGGCGGGGAAAACGTCGATGATACGGTCAACGGTTTTGCGGGCGTTATTCGTGTGCAATGTGCCGAAAACAAGGAGGCCGGTCTCTGCGGCTGTGAGGGCCAGCGAGATGGTTTCCAAGTCGCGCATTTCCCCCACAAGTACGATGTCCGCATCCTGACGGAGGGCAGCGCGAAGACCGTCGGCAAAGGTAGGCGTCTGGATGGGCACCTCGCGCTGGGTGATGATGCTGCGCTTATTTTTGTGCACGAATTCGATGGGCTCCTCCACCGTGATAATGTGACGGCGGAAGTTGGTATTGATGTAATCCAACAGGGCGGCCAGTGTCGTGGACTTGCCGGAACCGGTAGGACCGGTGACCAAAACAAGGCCGCTGCGCATGTGGCCAAATTCCTTCACCACAGGAGGAATGCCGAGCTGCTCCAGGCTGGCGATCTTCGTGGGAATGATACGGAAGACTGCGGCAAAGCCGTTTTGCTGCTTGAGGTAGTTGCAGCGAAAACGGTGCTCCTCATCCATCTCATAGGCGAAGTCGAGGTCCCCTTTTTCAAGGTAGCGCTCCCAAGCGCGAGCTTCGCAGATCTCACGCATCATGGTTTCCATGGTGCTGTGAGTCAGAATGTCAGGAGAAATGGCCTTGATGCTGCCGTGGACGCGCACTTTAGGCGGCTGCCCCTGGCTAAGATGAAGGTCGGAACCACCCAGTTCAATGAGTTGCTGGAAGTAGTTATCAATGATGGACATGATGTATCGGAAAGCTGAAATTAATAAACGGTTAGGCCTAAAGCAGCAGGCTAGCTTTGGAAGAACAAGCGCATTTGTTGCTTATCCTCGGAGCGGGATTCACACTCCTCACGGCTGATAAGGCCTTTGCTGTAAAGGTTTCGCAGGGAGTCATCCATCGTGATCATGCCGACGTTTTTTCCGGTCTGCATCACACCGTTGAGCATGTAGGTTTTACCATCGCGGATACATGCGGCCACAGCCGGGGTATTAACGAGAAGCTCCACCGCCATCGCTCGACCGTTGCCATCCGTTTTCGGGACGAGCTGCTGGGAAATGATCCCGCGGAGAGACTCAGAGACCATGATGCGGATCTGGTCGCGTTGATCGGGTGGGAAAACGTCCAGCACACGGTCAAGTGTGCGAGCGCTGTTTCCTGTATGCAGGGTTCCCAACACCAAGTGACCCGTTTCAGCAGCTGTGATGGCCAGGGAAATAGTCTCCAAGTCACGCATTTCACCCACCATGATGATGTCCGGATCTTCACGCAAAGCACCACGAAGAGCTGCCGCAAAGGAATCCGTATGGGTGCCGACTTCGCGCTGGTTTACATGGCAGCTTTTCGGGTTGATCACATACTCAATGGGATCTTCCAGGGTAATGATGTGATCCTGGCGCTCCTTGTTAATTTCATCCACCAGCGCAGCCAGAGTGGTCGATTTTCCGCAACCAACTGGGCCGGTGACGAGCACGAGCCCGTTGTGATAACGGATCAGCGTGCGAACGGTTTCAGGCAGGCCCAGTTCTTCCACAGAGCGGATGCTGGTACTGATGATGCGGAAAGTGATGTCAATGCCCAAGCGTTGCTGGATGACGGAGGCGCGGAAACGCCCGTAGTCAGGGGAGTAGGCGAAATCGACATCTCCTTTATTCTCCAACTGATGGATTTGAGCCTCGGTGAGGAAACTGTAGGCGAGTCGCCGGGTATCTTCTGGACTCAGTGCAACCGAATTTGTCCAGATCGGTGTCAGGTTGCCAAAACGTCTCCAGATAGGTTGGGCCGCAGTGGCGAGATGCAAATCGGATGCATCATACTGCATGCAAAAACGCAGATAATCATCCACATGGCCCAGAACGGGCACGAGGTCTTGGGGGGCAGCTTGGTCGGACATGAGAGGGGTAAAATCACCCACGTGGGTGTTCACCCTCGTGGCGAGAGAAATGTTGGGTCAGATAAGATTGGAGAAATTGGCTTCCATATTTCCACGCAGTCTGTCGCGCCATGGCTATCACAGGCGTCAGAATAAGTGCAATAAGGCCGCTCTTTGTAGCGGAAGCGGTCAAGTTGTCACGCTCAATCTTAGCGTGCTTCGGCGGCATTAAGAATCGCACGATCAAAAGCCCACCGGCAGCCGCAACGCCAATCCAGACGAACGGATGCGAACGAACGGACCGGGTAAGAATAAACTTGGGGTTAAACTCCTCGCCCGCGAGCTGCAAGTGGGTGGACAACTGGATACGGGCATAGTCCAGATCCTTGAGGGCTTGCTGTTTAGGAGTCATTGGCGAGGCGGAAGATTGCCGATCGCATCACGATCACGCTGAAATTGATGAAAAGTCTCCTCAAAAACCCGCAACTTGCTCAGCCGGACTTTAAGAGAAATGAAAAAGACGATGGCTAAAAACAGGTGCAAGCCTGCACCCCACAGGGCGACATGCCACCACGGCCATCCCAAAGAATTAGCCACTATCCAGACGAATGCAGGCAGGGCCAGCATCCAGCCGAACAGCAGACAGCCGCAGAGGACGGTGACGAGAATGAATATCTCGCTAAATTTGGTGCCCGCCTCCTGCGCTTCGATCTGCAGCAGTCGCCCCCGGGCTTCTGCATAGAGGGCCAGGGTGCGCACCAATGACTTTACCCGGGAAACCTCAGTATCCATGATGGGTGAGAATTGTTCAGACAGAAGGTTTAGCGACGCAGGATCAGCCCCACGACGAGACCGACACCAAAGGCGGTCAGCAGTGCCTGCCGTGGTTTCACACGAGCGAGCTCTTCAGCGTCTGAAAGAAGATTTTCGCAGCGCTCACGGGCTTCACCTAGCGTTTCGCGTGCCTGGCCCATGGCGTCGTCAGCATAATGGCGGAACTCACCAGCTTTTTCAGTCAGGTCAGATTTCAGTTCGGCAGCTCTTTGCTCAGCCGCGGTTTTGAACTGCTGAGCCTTTGTCTCTGCCGCAGTGCGCAGTTCGGAAGCTTTTTGAGTGGCAGCAGCACGCAGTTCTTCTGCGGCTTTCATGGCACTGGCCTTGGCCGCCTGGAAGGGGTCATTGCCGGTGGAACTACCGAAACCGATGTCAGGATTGGAGGATTCGTTCATACTCAGTGAGGGGATGCAGATTCAGAATGGATTTAAGTCCTCTTCACGTTCATGGCGAACGAAAAAAGGCAACGATGGCAGGAGAAATACCCGCTAAAGGTATTACGTCGCCATGTATTCGCTTAACTGCGATGATTCGTCCCCCTCTGAATTGTGATTTTTGCTCCGTAAACACAATTTTCATACTGGCTGGCCATCTTTTTGCCTGTATGAGCGTCTGTTTGTTGTGGTACATGCCTCAACTCTTGCATCCTTCACCCTCGCGCCTACAGTCGCACGCCCATGCATCGCCCCAAATTCTTCGCCCTCACCCTCCTGGCCATCGTGATGACATGGCTGGCCCCTGCGGTTCAAGCCCAGACCGCAGCCCCCGCCACGGCTAGTCCGACGCCCATGGAAGCGGCGGCTGAACCTGCAACAGCAGAGAACAATCCCTTTGCCAACGCTTTGACGCTGGAGGGATTTATCCAAAGCACAGGCGTCATGGCCTATCCATTGATCGTCCTATCGATGATCACCGCTTTTCTCATTGTACTCTTCACCTTCACCGTGCGGCAGGGCACGGTGGTGAGTGATGCCTTCATGAACTCTGCGGATGCGCTCATCCGCAAGCAGGACTACCTCGGTCTGCTGGCGGTCTGCAACCGGCGCAATGAGTGCATCGCCCGCATCACGGCGAAGACCCTGGACTTTGCCACACGCAACCCAACGGCCAGTTTTGAAGAAGTGAAAGAAGTCACTGAGGCTGAGGGCAATCGCCAGTCCAGCTTACTGCTAGCGCGCATCGCCTATCTGGGGGATGTCGGTGCGGTGGCACCCATGTTAGGCCTTCTGGGGACGACGCTAGGAATGATCACCACTTTCCACGCAATCTCGGGTGCGGAATATGGAGGCTCCAACCAGTTGGGATTGGCGCAAGGTGTATCTGAAGCCCTTCTTTGTACCGCTTCAGGCCTGGTCATCGGGATCCCGGCCCTGATTTTTTATGCCATTTTTCGTGGTAAGGTAAACCGCCTTATTTCGGAAATGGAAGCCGCCACCACCCACCTCATGGCGCTCCTGGCCGTCCAATATAAACGCGCCGCGCGTGCCGTAGCCGGACGTGGGGAATGAGACTTCCCTGAATAAATCGACTCTTCACTACCTCAAAAGATCCTTTCCCTCGCCGCAGCCTCCCCAAGCCGCTGACTCATGAATTTCCGCAAACAGCATTCCATTGAGCCCACGCCCATGCAGCTAGCCCCGCTGGTGGATGTGCTGTTTCTCCTGGTCATCTTCTTTGCCGTCACCTCTCATTATGCTAAAAACGAGCAGGTCATGGACATCAGCGTGCCTGCGGCTGATGAAGGGGAGGAAAAGGAATCTCGAAATGTGGGTGAAATCATCATCAACATCAAGTCAGCCGGTGAAATCATCGTCAACGGCCAGGAACTCACAGAAGAAGAACTGCTGGTGAAGCTGCGAAACATTGCTTCTATCTATAAAGACCAAGCCGTCATCCTCCGGGGTGACGAGGTGGCCGATTACAAGTATGTAATCAATGTCCTGAATACCTGCCAGAAGGCGGGCATCTGGAACATCGCCTTTGCCACCCGCAAGCCCGAAACAGAAGCCCCGAAGAACTGAGATGCGCCGTCACGAACTGCCCCGCCTGTTGCTCCTCATCCCTCTGCTCAGTGCCACAGTGGTCCTCGGACAGGCCGTGCCCCGCGCCATCCCTGTGGAAGAGGAAGAGCAAAAACCGATCCCACGGGCTATCCCGGTGGACCCGACTACCCGCCCCGCCCAGCCAGCCGCCCCCCCGCAGCCGAAATCACCGGATCAGGATCTCTTCGACTATGCCAGCATGGTTTATGAGCGTGGAGAATTTGCCATCGCGGCTCAATCCTTTGGACAGTATCTGCAAAATTATCCCTCAGGTGCACAGGTTCCCCTGGCCATGTTTCGCATTGGCGAATGCTACATGAAGCAGAACCAGCTCAAGGTGGCTGAGACTTATTACATGGAGGTGGTGAGCCGTTACCCCAATTCCGAGGGTGCGCCTTCCGCCGCCTACCGTCTGGGAGCAATGCGCTTCAATGCCAAAGACTTTGAAGAATCCGCACGCCAGTTCGCTTTTTGCGAAACCAAAAGCACCCTGCCCCAGGTACGCCTAGCCGCCGCGTATAATCGCGCACGTGCATACCAAATGCTCAAAGACAGTAAGCGGCAAATTGCTGCCCTTCAGTCAGTCATCGCCACCAAGACTGACAATCCTTACCGGGAAGCCTCCCTGCTGATGCTCGGCACTGTTTACTTGGCCGAAGACAAAAAGGCTGAGGCACTGCCGCTCTTCCTGGATCTGCTCAAGGAAAGCAAGGATAACGCCGTACTTTCCGAGGCAAACGTGAAGGCCGCTGTACTTCAGGCTGAGATGGGGAAACCGGACGAGTCCATCCCGCTCTTTGAACGTGCGCTGACCATTCCTGAAACAACTCCCCTAAACCGGGGCATCGCCCTCGTCGGCATCGTGCAGGCATTGTTTGCCAAAGGCGATTACGACGGAGTTATCGAAAACTACAACCGGAACTCCGGCGTCCTTCCAGATGGCGAAATTCGTCCCAAAATGCTCCTGCTTGTGGGCAATGCCTACCGGATGAAAAAAGGCTATGCACGGGCGGTTGAGGTCTATCTCATGATCGAGCAAGGCTTTCCAGGCAGTGACCAGGCTTTTGAAGCAGGCTACTGGAAGCTGTATTGTTTTTACCTTCTCGATGACCGGGATCTGGGAGACTTTGCGACTGCATTCATCCAGCGTCACATTCAAGACCGCCCTCAGCATGAATTCATCAATCTGGCCCGGCTCATCCGGGCAGATTTCTATTTCAACCATGGTGACTACGCCAAAGCTGCGGATAGCTACAGTGATGTGCGGATCGACGTTTTGCCGCCAAAACTTCAGCCGGGCACTCTTTTCAACAAAGGCTGGGCTCTTGCAGAAGCCGCACGCCATCAAGATGCCATTGGGGCATTCACCCAGTTCTTGGCCGACTACCCGGCACATGAATTCAAGCCCAAGGCACTCGCACGCCGGGGATTGGCCTATCGCGAATCCAAGGACTTGGCCAAAGCGGTCGGCGACTTCCAGCGCGTGATCAAAGAGTACACCAATTCTGACGCGGCGGAAATTTCATACCTCCAGTTAGGCCTTATCGCCATGGAGCAGCGAGATGCCAAGGCCATGGTCGCCGCCTTTGAAATGCTGGTGACCAAGTATCCACGCAGCAAGGCTGCAGGTCAGGCCTGGTATGGCATTGGTCGGGGATACTTCGATCAAAAGAACTGGGAAAAAGCCATTCCCGCCCTGCAAAAAGCTATTGAAACTGACAAAGAGACAAATCTGGACCGCGCCTATCAGATGCTGTTGCTAGCCTACTATGCGCAGCAGGATTTTGAGGGGCTGAGCAAGGCCATTGACGAATATCGCAAGGCTAATTCCAATGCCAACATTCCCCCCAACGTCGTTTCCTGGCTGGGCCTGAAACTTTACGACCTGAAACTCTATGCCCGTGCCACTAAGTATCTGAGCCTGGCCACGACACCAGATGCACCTGAGAATACAGATCCTCGCGTCTGGAATTACTTGGGCATGGCATTCCTGGAAACCAAGGATTACGAAGGCAGCATCAAGGCGACCGATTATTTCCTGGCCGTCACCCCTGACAGCGCAGTCAAGGCACGCGGGCTGATGACCAAGGGCCGGGCCCTGCTTGGTCTTGGCAAGATTGATGAAGCGGAAAAAGTGGCTCAGGAAGGGCTGGGGTTCGCCAAAGATGGTAAACCGCAGGCACTCCTGCTCATCCTCGAGGGAGATGTGGCTATGGCAGCTGGGCAGAAGCTGGAGAGCGAGGGCTCCGCAAATGCTGCCCTAGAGAAATACAAAGCTGCCGCCGGCAAATTCATGTACCCAGCCCAACTCTTCGACGATGCTGAGCTGACCCCTGAAGCCATGGACAAAGCTTCTCGTGCCTTGGAAAAGGCCGGTCAGTCCGCCAAGGCTGCCGAGTTCCGCCAGTTGCTCAAGGACCAGTATCCCCAGTATCAAGCTGAATAGAGTTTAGCAAGGTGGTTAGGAAGTAGAAAACAGGCCGCTGGAGATCTTTGACTCGCCGTTACTTCTCTTCAGCCAAGACCTTCAGGCGCACATTTTTGATGGCGGCCATGGTGTTGTAGGTGGTGAGGGATAAAGGGGCGTAGGCTTCGATGGGGCCTTCACGTAGGCTGACTTTTCGGTCCTTGATGTCCTGGTCCACGACTTGTTTGTCATCCACCCAGGCACTCAGGTTTTCAGCGGTCACGCGCAGCCGGATGCTGTACCATTTGTCATCATCGTAGCGCTGATAAGTTCCGGTGGCATTGTTTGCGGCATCCTGACCATCAATGCTGCTGATGCCGGTAACGCTTCCGCCCCAGCCGCCGCAGATGAAGGTGGCGCACTTTTTTACATCTCCGATGGGGAAGGTCAGGCCGCAAAAGAAGTCCACCCCTTGGAGGCGTTTCGCCTGAAGGGTGATTTCATAATTGATGAGCGGCAGCTCTTCGATCTTTTTATAAACGACCCCGCTCAGGTTTTCGCCCTGGTTGATGATGAGCTGCCCGCCTTCGACGGAGACCTCTCCACTGCCGCCCATGTCCACAGGCTCCCAGTCATTCAGGGATTTGCCATCAAAGAGAATCCACTCAGTTTTGGCGGTTTCCGGTTTGCCGGTTTCCTGGGCGAGGAGGGAGGAGGCAGCAAAAACAGTGAGGGCTGTGAGAAGGGTTTTCATGAAGCGGGCAGAAGATGACCCTATTAAACGCAGGCTTTCGCCAAGAATAACGACATTTTACAGACGATAAAAACGAGTGGAGAGGGGGCGGGGAGCGTGCTACCCATCATTCCCTGAATGAAAGCTACTCTTACCCACCGCCTTTGCCAAACCCTCGCCCTTGTGACGGTCGCTGCTGCCATGAGCAGTTGTGTCACTAAAAAATCCGGCAATTACTCCACCAGCTTTGACCCACCGGCCAAAGCGGTCACCAATCCTTCCGCAGTGAAGGTGAAACTGAGCACCGGTGCCCAGCGCGTCTATGTGATGCAGGGCAATGAGGTCTTGCTCGCCACGCCTTGTTCCGTGGGCACGGCCAGCACGCCTACGCCGCACGGCACTTTCCGCATTTACAGCAAGCAGGCCAACCGTCGCCGCCAGAGCCAGCCCGGCGCCGGCTATCCGATGTCCTTTTGGATGGAGTTCAAGTCCGCCTACGGTATGCATTGGGGTTGGGTGAAGCCTTATCCATGCACTCATGGTTGCGTGCGTCTGCCGATCAAATCCGCTCAGAAAATCTTCTCCATGGTTCCTACCGGTGCGCCTCTGATCATCGCGACCAGCCATCCTGAAGATGCTACCATTGGCAAAACCCTGCCGGTTCTTGATGACTCCACCCTGGCTGACCCTCCGATGAATTACATGCTCAGCGCCCAGGTGTTTGAAGATGCCAAGAAAGGCAAAATCTACACCTATTGATCTCCGTCCAGTCGTAACCTCTTCCCCTGCCCTGCTTACACCTCCGCCAATGTCTGCCGCTGCTCCAGTTCCAGTTTCCCGTCGTGTCAACGTCCGTACTCCGGAAGTCATGGAGCGCGTGCAGCAGGAGGTGGAGACGCATTACCGCAGTGCTCTGGTGGAGGAGATTCGCAAGCAGGGCAGCGTGATCCAGATCGGCAATACGACGGTCCGTCTGGCGCGTGACTTTGGCTTCTGCTACGGTGTGGAACGGGCGATCGACCTGGCCTATGCGGCGCGTCGTGTCTTTGCAGACCGACGCGTCTTTCTCCTGGGTGAAATCATTCATAACCCGGAGGTGAACCGTCAGCTTACTGAAATGGGCATCATCAGCATCCCTGTCAGTGAGCATGAAAGTGAGATCTCTAAGCTGAATAGCGAGGATGTGGTCATCGTCCCGGCCTTCGGTGCCGAAACGAAACTAATGAAGCTCATTGCTGAGCGCGGATGCATGGTGGTGGATACCACCTGTGGAGATGTGATGAGCGTCTGGAAACGGGTGCGTAACTACGCCAAAAACGGATTTACCTCCATCATTCACGGCAAAGCCAGCCATGAGGAAACCCGTGCTACCTCTTCCCGTGCCCTGGGTGACCAAGGTAACGGACACTATTTGGTCGTGCTGACACTGGCGGATGTGGACTATGTCTGTGACTACATTCGCAACGGCGGAAACAAGGCGGATTTCCTGGATCGTTTTAAAGGAGCGAGTGCGCTTTCTGAGGGTTTTGATCCGGACCTGCATCTCCGCCGCGTTGGCGTTGCCAACCAGACGACGATGCTGAAATCTGAGACGGAAGAGATCCAGCGGCGACTTCAAAAAGCCATTGAAGACCGAGATGGACCTGGGACAACTGAGCCAAATTTTCAAGTTTTTGATACCATCTGCGGTGCTACACAGGAACGCCAGGACTCGCTTTTCCTGCTTCTCAAACAACCGCTCGATGTCCTGCTGGTCGTCGGCGGATACAACAGTTCCAATACCACCCACCTGGTGGAAATCGGCGAGCAAGAACTGCCGACCTTCTTTATCCGCACGGCGGAATGCCTGACCTCCCTGGAGCAGATTGTCCATTTTGACCTCCATCTGAAGGCCGAGAAAACCAGTTACTCCAGCAAATTGGCCGAGGACGGGCCAGTCATTATCGGCATCACCGCCGGTGCCTCCTGCCCTAACAATCTGATTGAAGACACCCTGCTGCGTGTTTTCCAGTTGCGCGGGATCACCGAAGATCAGGTTCGTGAGGTCGTTGGAGTGTAACTCCTTGAAATTGGATGCTGAAAAAGCATCCTGCCAAGCGTTCCTCCACAGTCATGACACGACTGTTCTTTTTTCTCAGCCTCGCTGCCCTGCTCAGCTCCTGCTCGCATTCCTTCAACAAGGAATGGAACGCTGCATTGAAAGCCGGGCCGCAACCCGGGATCGCTGGAGCCTGGGAAGGAACGTGGCAGAGTGACATTAACAAGCACCATGGCCGCCTTCGCAGCGTGGTCGGCCCCGCGAAGAATTCGGCAGGCGACCATCCTTTCCATTACCGTGCCACCTGGGCAGGCTTCCTGAGCGGTGGCTATCGCGTGGATCACCGGGTGACAGGATCCAAGAATACCTGGCAATTTAACGGCCAGCATCAAATGCCAGGCTGGGCAGGAGGACTTTATACCTATGAAGGCACCGTGAAGGGCGATGAATTCAGCGCCACCTACAAATGCGAGCTGGACGAAGGCACCTTCCGTATGAAGCGGGTCAAATAAGCGTATGCTGGGAATGCCAAACAGATCGTTGGCATTCACTCCATGCTGACTCGCTACTGTATTATCAGGCCGAAAGATCCTTGTTGAAGAACACCTTGATGAACTTCATGCCTTTCCGGTCATCATAACCGCGTTCAAGCACAGGATCGTGCTCAGTGGAGAGAGTGGACTTCACATGGATTTCCACCCCTGTATCCAGTTTTAGCACTGCATTGATGCGTTTTTTGGCCTTGGTGACATCCTTTTTGGAGATTTCGAAAGACGTTTCCAAAGGCTGTCCCTGCTCTTCCTCCAGGCGGGCGCGCTGCTCGTGAAATTTGGATTTCGCTTCTGGGGTCTTCAGGACTTCTTCTTCGAATTCCTCCAGGTCGAATTTTTCACGCTCTTCAAAGTATTCCAAGGCTCCACGGGCTGCATTGCAGGTTTCCCAGGGCGGGGTGTCATCGGCAGGCTTGTCTTCTTCCAAAAACTCCACTGCCATTTTGGTATAGGCATTGGTGAGGAAGGCGGCATCTGGCACCGCTTCCACTCCTAGAAAGTCGCGCACCCAGAAGCGGGAATCGCTGCCACTGCGGTCAAAAGTCAGCACGTAATAGCCCTTCTTTGACCAGTAATCCAGAATGAGGCAGCCCTTGTCAATTTTGTCCGGGTTGATCCCCTGCTCCGTGGAAATCTGGAGGTCGCCATCGCGGGTGGAGATGCTCAGGAATGGCACCACGCTCTCGGATTTCAAGATGCACAGCCCCTGGACAAACTCCCCCTCCACCTGGGCCTCCTTGATGTGGGCAATGCAGAGATCCCCGGCTTTGATATTGGGGTGATTGGACTTGGAATATAGCCGTTTAGCGATCTCGACTCCTCGTTCATAAAGTCCGTTTTTGGTTTCGAAGATGGCTTTCACGCAAGTATTCATCTCATGCTGATCCAGCGATGAATGGTGAGTGAACCGGTGGGCCATCAGATTCTTGAACGGCTTGAGGAAGATGCCCGTCAAGGTTGGCTGATCTTCCTCAGAGATGGGAAACACTTCTTTGGATGTTTGAAGGGGTTCGTCACGCTGTGGGTTGCCCACTTTAGCGAGGACGACGTGGGTGGCAGAAGCGGTATTGAGGCGGATCTTAACTGACATGAAGGATGGGAGTGGGAATGAGGGAGGCTCTGCGATTGGAACCTTGAAAGGGATTGAAAAGAATCCGGCTGATTTGTTAAGACGGCATGTGGGGTGGGGATACCACCCGCTGCGATCCAGCCGGATAAGATACGGGAAGGGTGCCGAACGGCTTAGCGCGGGATCTTGAGCGTCTTTCCCGCACGAATCATGTCAGACTTCAGACCATTGGCCGCCTTAATTTTGGCAACCGTTGTGCTGTGCTTACGAGCAATGCCACCGAGGGTGTCGCCTGATTTGATGGTGTAGCTGGATGTCCTGCCGGAGGAACTCTTCTTTGATGAGACCTTGGTCACCGGTGACGGCTGGCGGCGCGAGACACTGCCACCATGGGAAGCCTGCCAGCGGGCGACGTCATCGTTGGAGGCGGCACTCTCACCTTCAGAAGCCCAGGCCGTCACGTAATTGCCACTGGCATCAAAGGGGTAATCTTTGCGGGCCATGGAATGCGCTGGCGTCTGGGGAGAGCCATGCAAATTGATCGTTGGCAAGTTGCGAGGCAGACCTCTAGGCGTAGAGGAGCTGCATGAGGCCATAAACAATGGCAGCGCGAGGACACTGAAGAGTGCAGAGACACGAAGAAAAGACATCATCACATCCTAGATTGGATGCGATGATGCAGACTGGCAACAGGGACGTGAGTCCCGTATCATTCTCCAGGAACGTGAAAGCGCTTCACCAATTCCTTGACACGGAGTGTGTTTTGCTTGTCGCGCTCCATGACGACCACGCGTTCATGATAGGCCTGGGAACCAGGTTTCGCCAGGGAGTAAACCCAGCGGGTATCGTTGTCATGCCGCTCGGAAGGCTGCTTACCCATCGTCAAAAAAACCTGCCTGCCGTCCATACCGGGCTTTAGCCGGTTAAAGTTTAGCTCATCGTAGTCCATGGCGTAACGCGTGCCGGAAACCAAAAAGTACTTCGTTGCATTGGCGGCGTCCGTGCTGCCATAGCCCATGCTGGAAACGTAGTAAGCGTAAATGGCAGCAGGAATGGCAACGAGAAGCAGGGGGGTAAACAGATACCAGTTTTTCTTGAACATAGGGGGGTGGGTGAGGTGCGGATGCTGGTGCAAGGCCCTGAATCCGGCAAGACAAAACGGGCGAAGGATTCAGGGCTTGGCAAAATAAAGATGCTCGCCCCGTTTGGCTGCCTGATGAGCTTCATGCGTATCCTGCTTGGCACCTGGATCCCCTTGCTCGGCCAGCCAGCGGTCGAGTTCTTCCGCCAGATGTGAACGGGTCGCCGCATGCTTGGGATCCGTCGCTAGATTGGTCATTTCATAGGGATCCAAGGCGGTGTGATAGAGTTCTTCACCCGGCCGGGTGAGATAGCGCTTCACCAAATGATAAGTCTCTGGAGTGTTCCAGGAATTGGCCACCCAGGTAGGCCAGTAGGGGTTATTCAAGGCCCCGCCTCCCTGGATACCCATGACGTGTTTCTCAATGTAAATTTCCCCAGGTGTCACATTGCGGATATACCGGTATTCACCATTGCTGACAGTGCGGATAGGATAAGCCGGACCTTCCGGGATGTTGTTGTGTACTCCATAAGCATATTCGCGATGAGAACTTTTCTTCCCGAATAAGACCTCAGAAAAACTGGTGCCATCAAAGCGGGTGCCTGGAGCTTTATCAAGACCTCCACCCAGTTCGATCAGCGTCGGGACCACGTCCGCATACTGGACGATGGCATCCGTGCGCATTCCTGGCGCCACGTGCCCTGGCCAGCGAGCAATGAGTGCGGTGTGCAAACCGGTATCCCAATTGGTCCATTTGTTTCCCGGGAATTGTGAACCCTGCTCAGATGTGAAAATGACAAGAGTATCCTCTTCATGCCCGGATTCCTTGAGAGCATTCAAAACTTGTCCTACCTGACCGTCCATGTAAGTGATCTCGGCCAAGTAATGGCTGAAGTCATCGCGGGTCTTGGGAGTATCCGCAATGTTGGGCGGAAGTTGAATCTTCTTGGGTGGATACTGGCTTGCGTCCCCCATGACCCAGGGCACATGGGGCTCGACCAAAGCGACTACCAGACAGAAAGCCTGGTCTTTTTGGCGGCTGATGAATTTATGGACGCCGTCCAGATCATGAGCCTGTGTGGGATTACGCACACAATTAGGATCAAAGCCCGGCACCTTCTCAAAGGGATAGGCTTCTTCCGGCAAGACATGTGACTTTCCGGCAAGTCCCACACGATAACCCAGGGCTCCAAGGTGCTGCGGAAGGCTGCGGGTCCCTGGACGGCTCGCGCTGTGGTTCCAGGCACAGCCATTGCGCATGGGAAACTGCCCGGTATAAAGCTCCGCCCGACAGGGCTGGCACATGGCCTCGCTGACGTAAGCCCGGTTGAACGTGAGCCCCTGTGAAGCGAGTGTATCGATGTTCGGAGTCTTTGCGTTTTTGCCGCCGTACACTGCCAAATCATTGTGCGTGCAGTCATCTGCGAGGATAATGAGGATATTAGGTCTTGCTGCCGTCAGGTTGCCGCTGAGGATGGCCATCTGGGCCAGAAAAAGGAGAAAGGTTTTCATGGATCAATTCTTTGTATTCTTCTTTTTGTTAGGCGCGAATGGAGGAACCGCCTCTGGATGTCGGCTTAAAATCGCCAATAACCCAGCGACCACCTCAGGTCGCATCTGCGCGAGATTGCGAGTTTCCAAAGGATCTTCCTGATAATCGTATAACTCCAGATCAGCGGTATCCGCTGCGGCTCCCGGTTTCTTCCACTCCACTAAACGATAACGTTCTGTACGTATCGCACGGCCCAGTACGAATTGTCCATCGCGCTGCCGAGGAAAAGCATGGGTGGCGTGATCCCGTACCCGTGTTAAAGGGTCACGCAACACGGGTACAAGGCTGATGCCATCCATAGGTTGCGGTCCGTTTAAAATAGGCAGTCCCGCCAGCTCCACCAGGGTCGGCAGAATGTCCACCGTTTCAGCAGGCTGCTTCGTCCGTGAACCAGCAACGGTGATTCCCGGGGCAACAATGATCAGAGGGATGCGGTTAGCCTGCTCATAATTGGTGTGCTTGGTCCACATGCCATGGTCCCCCAAATGCCAGCCGTGATCTCCCCACAGGACAATGATCGTCTTGTCTGACAGACCGAGCGCATCGAGCTCATCCAATACACGACCGACCTGTGCATCCATGAAACTTACAGAGGCATAATAACCGTGCATCAAGGTGCGCTGCATGTCATCCGTCAGAGGCGGCTCTTGTGGCACAGGATCGTAGTTGTTCAGCTCTCCCAAGGTCTTGCCTGCATAGGCAGGCGCATCCTCCGGCGGCGTGGCGCGCGCAGCCAGAGGAAAGGCCGCGCGATCATGCATGTCCCAGTACTTTTTGGGAGCTGTGAATGGCAGGTGAGGTTTCACAAAACCAAGCGCCAGGAACAAGGGCTCACCTGGATTTTTTTTCGCCGCACGCAGACGTAGGACTCCCGCATCCGCGATGCGACCATCAGCATAGGCATTGTCTGCCACGTCGGAGCTTTCCCAGGCAGCTCCACGCGGCAGTTCACGAATGCGACCTAACTGCTGATTTGTAAAGAATGCCTCCTCCCGGGTGAGCTGGCCGTTGGCTGAATTGGCCGGGTCAAGATACTCGACGACCTTGTCCTTCACTGGAGGCACGCTCCATGAGGCTTCATCGTCGTGATTCCCATGTCCAGTGTGAAGGATCTTGCCAATAGCCTCCGTCCTCCATCCATAGTTTTTAAAATGCTGAGGCAGCGTAACGGCATCTGGAACGGCCATGCGAAAGTTGTCGGACAGATTGTAAATGCCCAGTGATGTTGAGCGCGAGCCTAACAAGAGATTGTTCCTCGATGGGGCGCATACGGACTGGTTGCAATAGGCCAGGTCGAAGCGCATCCCGCGAGCAGCCAGCCGGTCGAGGTTGGGCGTCTTCGCCAATGCATCGCTGTAGCAGCCCAGGGCAGGTTTCAGATCATCCACACAGATGAGCAAAACGTTCGGCCGCACGGGCTTTGCGGCCACGAGAGTCATGACCGGGGCCAGGAGAAGGAAGAGAAATAACCGCATAAAGATCAGTTCTTTTTCTTGCCCTTTTTCCCCTTTTTGGATGGGAGTGGCTCCCCGTGCGGCAGGCCCCAGATCCACGGGATGACCTGGGCACGTTTGGCCCAGGCCTCCCACTGGGCGGACATGATTTTCACGCGCTCATCTTCAGTCGCTGACAAATCGTGTTGTTCAGTGCGATCCGCCTGCATGTTGTAAAGTTCCCAGGCACCCTGAGGCCCTTTGGCCACCAGCTTCCACACTCCATCACGGACGGCACGATTTCCCTCATGCTCAAAGAAAATGGGTTCTTTGCGGCCAAGTGCCTCCCCTGACAATGCCGGTTTCAGGCTCACGCCTGCCATCGGCTTGATTCGCTGCCCACTGTGCTCTGCCGGATAAGCGGCCCCTGCCAGGTCCACACAAGTGGCCATGAGATCAATAAGATGAACCGGCTGAGACTCCAATGCATTGTGTCGCGCTGCCGGAATGCCGTTAGGCCAGTGAGCCACCAGAGGCGTGCTGATACCGCCTTCATGCACCCAGTGTTTGTATTCACGGAAGGGCGTATTGCTCACATTGGCCCACGCTTCGCCATAGCCGATGTAAGTATCCGCCGGGCCGGGAAGCACTCCATAACCCTGGCGCATGGGGTAGCCGTCTCGCGTCTGTTTCGGAATCATGTCCGGCTGCAGATCTGTCGCAACCATGGCAGGCAAGGAGGGCTTGTCGGCACGCGGTTTAAAGGGTGCGTTGCGGCCCATCGGTTCCGCGCATCCGCCATTATCCTGGCAGAAAAGGATGAGCGTATTCTCATACTGCCCTTGTTTTTTCAGCTCTTCCATCAGGCGACCAATCCCCTGGTCCATGCAGTCCACCATCGCCGCATAGACCTCCATGCACCGGGTTTCGAATTCGCGGTTTTTGACGTCGCTCCAGGCCCCGCCTTTTTGAGCGGCTACCTGCCAGCCGTCCGGCAGCAGCCCCAGCTTTTTCATTTTCTCCACACGGGCCGCACGGATCGCTTCATAGCCCTGATCATACTTGCCTTTATATTTGGCGATGTCCTCCGGTTTGGCATGCATGGGCCAATGGGCAGCCGTCATCGCCACATACATTAAGAATGGCTGGTCACCCTGATCACGCGTGTGGTCAGCGACAAAACGGGCTGCTTGGTCCGCAATGGCATCGGTGTAATAATACTCCTTTGGCTGATACTCAGGATCGGCAAAGGGAGAGATGTACTGATTATCGCGGGTCAACGTATTCGGATCAAAGAAACTGCCTGCGCCATGGATGGTTCCATAAAAGCGGTCAAAGCCACGCTGCAAAGGCCAGTTGCTTTTATCCTGCTCGCCCTCCGGCTTGGTCTTCTTCGTCACATGCCATTTGCCGGTCATGTACGTGCGGTATCCGGCAGGTTTCAGTGCTTCAGCAATCGTGACGGAGTCACAGCTCAGTTCCCCTCGGTATCCATCCAGCCCTTTATCCTCCATCATGTGGCCGATGCCTGCCTGATGCGGATACAGGCCCGTCAGCAATGAGGCACGCGTGGGGCAGCAACGGGCCGTGTTATAAAACTGCGTAAACCGTACGCCTCCCTTGGCCAGTGCATCCAGGTTTGGGGTATTGATTTCCCCACCATAGCAGCCCAGGTCCGAATACCCCATGTCATCCGCCATGATGAGGATGATGTTAGGCCGGGCCGCAGCATGAGCCACAGCGCAGCTAAAAAGGACACAGAAGAACAAAAATGGACGCATCCCCTTATCACGAGCCATCCAGCCTCATCTTGCCAGCCAAAAAGGCACCGTCACCTATCCGGAATCCAAGTGGTGACTCAGACTGGCAGATCAATCCAACAACGTCAGGGTGACGCGGCGCACATCCATGACGGATTGGCCAGGCATGTCGAGCACCCGCAAGGTCAGTTCCCCCTGCCCTTTTTCCAGCTTCATCTCTCCTAGTTTAAGCGTCCGAAACTCCTTCATCTGGGACTCAGCCTTAGGCCGTGGCAAGGTGTCCTGATTCGTATAAAGCGGCGGGTCCCAGCCCGGCATCACCTTCCCGCTAAGATGGCTATCCTTGAAGCTCAAATCCACCGTGGAACCAGCATCTGCAAGGGGACAAGTATAATCCACACTGACCTCATATCGCCCGGTTGTGTTCACATCCAGAAGCCAGACAATGTGGCCTTCTTTGCTGTTCCAGTTGACGAAGTAAGAGCAGTTAGGCGCACCGCTGCTGCGCTCGACTCCACCACGCGGTTCGCCATCACGGGCAGGCAGCATGGTGATGGGAAATTCGTGATAGCCGACGGTGAGTGGCCGTGGATCCACGGCATTGCCCGCCCCTTTTTTCTTGCCTCCTTGGGCTTTGGTTTTGCCTCCATCCGCATTTCCAAACACCTCCTGACGCCAAGCCTTTACGGCTGCGCTCAGCTTGCTGGCGACCTCAGGTGCCTGATCATTGATGGGGGTGGTCTGGCCCGGATCGGTTAACATGTCGTAAAGCTGTCCGTTCGCATCCAGACGGTGTTGTTGAGTGCGCACACTCGCATTGGCAGCCCAGGTGGAAAAAATCATGCGGTCCGGCCACTCCGGCTTGTCCCCCTTCAGCAACGGAGAGAGATCGCGACCATCCAGAGCCTTGTCACCCACTCGCGGGACATTGGCCAGAGACGTCAGCGTCGGCAGCAGATCAATGGCTCCAGTGATTTGTGTGACCGTTTGCCCCTTGGGCAGGCTGGCTGGCCAGGAGATATAAAAGGTGGAGCGCACACCGCCTTCATCGGTGGATCCTTTTTTGCCCTTCATACCACCTGTCCAGCGGTTGCTGTTCGGACCGTTATCCGAGAAGTATAAAACAATAGTGTTCTCAGACAGACCACTCTCCTTCAGTTTGCTCAAGACCCGGCCAACATTCCAGTCCTGGTTTTCGATCATGGCCAGTGCACAGCGCGTTTCATCGGCGATTTCCTTGTCTGCATCCGTGGCGGTCTGGGTGATGGGCTTGTCCTTGAAACGCTGCCAGTCTTTTTCCGGTGCCGCCCAGGGAGAATGCGGCGTGGAGAAAGGCACATAACAAAAGAAAGGTTTGTCCTTGTTCCGGCTAATGAAATCCAGTGCTTTGTCCGTGCAGATGTCCACGATGTATCCCTTCTCCCGCACCATCTTGCCGTTTTGCTCCAGTGGCGGATCAAAGTATTCCCCCCAATGCCCGGAGGTGTGGCCGAAGTATTCATCAAACCCGCGCGCCATGGGATGATACGGCCACTGGCTGCCATTGTGCCATTTACCAAAGGCACCGGTGGCATAACCAGAAGCTCTGAACGCATCGGCCACGGTCTTTTCATCCAGGTTCAGCCGCTCTTGCCCCGTTGATACGCCACGCACGCCCCCGCGCGGATGATACCGTCCGGTCAGAAACTCTGCGCGGGTAGGCGAGCAGACAGGGCAGACATAAAAGCGGTCCAGTGTCACCCCTCCTTTCGCGATGGAATCAATGTTCGGCGTGGACACCATGTTGTTGCCGTTCTGATGGTAGTCGCCCCAGCCTGCATCATCTGCCAGAAACACGACAACATTCGGTTTCGGTGACTGGGCAAAGGACAGCGAACTGAGACAAAGAAAGACAAGCAAAAAAGGTTTCATGGCTGGAGAACAGAACGTGGTAGCGAGCACGGAAACGCGTTCGCCCACTTGTTCCTTCACGGAAAAACGGAATTTGACCTTCACTCGCAGGCTTGTCATCCTAGGTGCGGCCAGGCAAGACTGAGGCATGAAAACGCTGCTTTTTTTCACTACCCTGCTCTTCACCGCCCAGTCTCCAGGCCAAGCGCCAAAGGTCGCATTGAAGCCACACCCTCAAGCCCTCCAGGGCATCCATGCCCCTGGCGAGGTAGATCGTCCCGAGATGGTGCCTTTCATCGTCAGCGATCCCGCCACCCTGCCCGGCATAGTGCTGGATGAAACGGCGGCTACTCTGGTCGGTGAATGGCAGTATTCCACGCATACCCCTCCTTATGTCGGTCTGGGTTATCTGCATGACATGAAAAGCGGCAAAGGCCACAAATCCGTGACCTTCTCTCCTGATATTCCCAAGAACGGCTGGTATGAAGTACGTGTGGCGCACTGTTATAATGTCCGTCGCAGCACACACACTCCTGTGACCATCCATCATGCAGATGGGGAGAAAACCATCCGCATCAACCAGCAGGAGGAACCCGCTCATCAGCGTCTGTGGCGCAGCCTGGGAAAATTCCGCTTTGCCGCTGGTCGTGCAGGCTGTGTACGTATCTCCAATGAAGGAACCGAGGAGAACAAAGTGGTCATTGCAGATGCAGTCCAGTTTTTGCCTGTATCCAAAAACAAATGACCGGCACGCTGCATCCGCAACGCCCGGTCATTTTAACATCTAATTAGGCTTTATTTCGCCATGCGCGGAGTTGTCTCGGTAGGCAGTGATTTGTTTTTCAGCCACACATATTCCTTCCAGGCACCTTCATAAAGACGGACGTTGGGATACCCAGCCACATGCTTCAGATAAAAGCGCACCAGACTGCCTTCACGGGAGGTTCCGCAGTAGCAGATGATCTTTTTGTCTGGCGTGATGCCTGCCTTTTCCAGCTCAGCTTTCACTTCGGCAAAGGGCTTGAATTTGTGCGTGTTGTCCTTCTCCATCAGGCGTGCCCAATGAAAGCTGACAGCCCCTGGGATGTGGCCTTTGCGCAGCCAGACATCATCTTCACCGATGAATTCATTCAGCGGACGTGCATCCACCAGGATGACCTCTGCCTTGTCCTTCTCAGCAAGCACATCCTCAATGTTAGCAGCGATTTCCGGTGCGCCTTTTTCAGGAAGAAGCCCGGCCGGGTTACCAAAGTATTCTTGGGTGGCCGCATAGCCTGCTTTCTTCCATGCTGGCAGACCGCCATCCAGGATACGGATGTCCTTGATACCTTCTTTTTCCAGCACATGAGCGACCATGGTGGCACTGAGGATTTCATCATTGGGCAGCACGTCACCTGTGGCGTAGATCACATGTGTGCGATCCTTGTTGGCACCTGCACGAACAAGCAGGGCCTTGGTAATGTCATCCGGCAGATACTGTACCGGCACGGCTTCATGGGTGCCACGGAGGGTATCAAAGTTGATGTGATGGGCGGTCGGCAGATGCCCCCGAAAGTAGTCTTTATAACCACCGCGTGTGTCCAGGACAATGGGCCGCTTGGAGGCATCTGGATTTTCAATCAAGGCCTTAGCATCAGCCGGGCTGATGAGGCTGATTTCAGCGTTTGCGACAGGAGCCAGCAGTGCGCTAGCCGTCAGGAAAGTGAGGAGGATTTTCATAGATGGAAGAAACGTTGCGGGTTAAAATTTGAAAACAAAGTTGATCTTGGCGATGAAGCTCACGGAGCCCTGGTCAGGAAAATTGGCCCAGGTTTCCAGGACAATGTGTTCACTCAGACCATACTTGGCACCAACAGAGGGCAGCCAGGCTTCCTGGTCACGGGTCTGTACCAGATCGGCGTTTAGATTGAAATCACGATCCAGGAGCTTCCACGTTTTATCCACACCGACCAGAAGGCTGTTGCCATTCGTCTGTAAACCGTAGCCTAGATGGAAGCGCGCAAAGTGAAAATCGTGAGCCAGCATGGCATAGGTGAAGGGATCACCGGCACGGTCAATGTCTGTCGTCGCCACTCCAGCGACCCCGACTGCAAATGCACCATCCTCCCACGGCTTGAACCCGACCTTCGTTTGGAAAAATAAAGGACCCGACATATCCGAACCCAAAGGGCTGTCGAAGCCCCATTCCAGATTAGCATGCCCCAGTTCCCACCCAGTTTTAAACCCCAGCCAGAAAGAGTGCTGCCCCGGGCCGGCTGTCGCAAACTGGTTGGCTCCGCCAAAGCTGCTGAATGCCTGAACGGCGACCACACGATGCGGCACCGTATCTGCCGTGGGTATATTATTCAGGCCGCTGGGTGTGGCATGAAGTGACGACGCTGTTATAAGCGCTAAGAGGCCGATGTATTTTGAATTCATGGTTGGGAGAATGGTTGGTCAAAAGGCCGCGCGGCAAAGGACATAAGCCAGCGCAGCCAATAACGCCGCACACGGGAGTGTGGTCACCCAGGCCAGCAGCACAGGCACCGCCGTCCTCCAGCGGGCCTGCCGGGTAACGATGCCAATGCCCAGCAACGACCCTACCGTCACATGGGTGGTGGAAAGCGGCAGCCCGTAAACTGAGCCAGTGATTGCGAGCATTGAGGTGGTTAAATTCGCCACGAATCCCTGGCCCGGATTCATCCCTGTAATTTTATTGGCCAATGTATTGGCTACGCGCCGTGCACTGATCAGCCCCCCCAGTGCCATGGCTATAGCCACCAATAAAAGACCAGTCAGGTCATTCCAAAAAGCAATACCCGCCAGAAGCGCTGCCATCTTTGGAGTGTCATTGAGCCCTCGTGCGAAACACACTGCCCCAGCACTGAGAAAATGCAGAGCATCCAGTGTCCGAGTCCGATGATCTGGAGCCAGCTTTAATGGCCGCAGAAACAGATACAAAACACTTCCCAGAAGAATGGCAACGACGGGTCCAAAAAGCAGCGGAAGGGCAAAGGTGCTCCAAAGATGGCTGAAATTTACTCCTCCTGGACTAGCGATCAAGCCAGCCCCGACCAGAGCTCCGGTAAGCGCATGCGTGGTGGAAACCGGAAAGCCCAGCCAGGTGGCCAGACTGCCCGTCAGCGCCGCACCAATAGCCACCGACAAAAGAAAAACAGGATCAGCCACCAACACATCGGCGACCAGCCCCTTGCCGGAAAAGGCTTTCAGCATGTGCCCTGTCCAAAACATTGCACAAACTGCCCCCGCCGCCGTGGTCACAGCCGCCCAGTTTACAGCAGTCCGGTATTCTGTAGTCCCGCTGCCATACAACGATGCCACGCCTTTAAAATTGGCGTTGGCACCATTGGTATAGGCCACAATGGCCACGACGAGAACGATCAGAAAACTCAGCACGCGGCTGATAAAGCCATGCGCAATTGCGCAGTCAAGCAAATAGACTCATTCCCCTTTGAACGGTCACTTCTTACCCTTTTTCTTATTGCCCTTTGATGGCGCACTTTTGGCCTCTTGGCGGAATGCTTTATCAAGCTCCACCGGACGGGCTTGGCTAAACTTTTCCAGAACGTTGCCAAGTTTCTTCGCTGCTGTAGCAGCATCTCCAGCTAAAGCGTCGGTACCGAGTACATCCTTCTCCATAGGGTCTGCGCCAAGGTCATAAAAACGACCATCGCGATAAAGTTTAAACTGCCGGTCAAAGGCGTATTCAAGAACACTGAGATCCTGCCTTTGGCGTGGCGAATACCAGCAGTAAAGCCATTCTCGTGGCGAACCTGCCTCACCTTTCAATTGGGGCAGGAAGCTGACGCCATCCACCTTCTCAGGCACAGCCACACCCGCGGCTTCACAAAGAGTCGGCAGGAAGTCGGCCGTACTGATGAGGTCACTATTGACGCGCCCCGTTTTAATCTTTGCTGGCCAGCTTACAATCAGCGGCACATGGGTGCCATTGCGCCTCGTGCTCCCTTTGCCGCCTGGATACTCCACACCCTTGAACTGGCTGGTGATTTTCGTGTTCGTTCCATTGTCGCCAAGAAAAAGCAGAAGGGTGTTTTCGCGCAGCCCCAGCTCCTCCAGTTTACTGACAAGGCGGCCAATCATCTTGTCCATATACACGGTCATATCAGCGAAATGCTTGTTATTCTGCTTCGCATTTTCACCCTTTGTCGCTGGATCCCATTCTGGGCTATCAGGCGTCGGCTGAAACGGGTTATGAGTGAGGATCATCGGGTAATAGAGAAAGAATGGCTTCTCACGATGCCGCGTCACAAAGTCGAGGGCGAAGTCATTGACCAATGTGGGACCGTACTCGCCATTAGAGAAATCCAGCACCTCGCCATTGTGCTCGATACCTGGATTCGCATAGCGCGCAGGGCGGCGCGTGTGTTGCCACAGGTAGGATTCATCGAAGCCGAAATGCTGCGGCAATTCTTTCCCTGCGCCAAGCTGCCATTTCCCACAGATGCCGGTGGCATACCCTGCCTTTTTGAGAAGATGGCCAAAGGTCGTTTCCGTGGTCGGAAGAGTGCCGAAATTGATGTAGTTCCGCACATTGTAACGTCCTGTCATCAGTTGCACGCGGGTAGGGGTACATAGAGGCTGGGCATGACAATGCTCAAAGCGGATTCCTTGTGCTGCCAGTTTGTCCAGAACCGGAGTCTGATAAGACTGCCCGCCATTGGCCGTCACGCATTCATACCCAAAATCATCCGCCATGATGAGGATGACATTCGGCTTGTCACCAGCAGCCCTGAGGGAGGCTGCAAACAGCAGGCTAACCAAAAGCAGGGTGATTTTCATTTTTCGGAAAGCAGGTATTTAGGGATGCGGTCATTGGGCTCCTTCATGTTTAGACCCCTCACTGTTTTTTTGGCCTCCGCCAGCGTGGCATGTCCTGATTTCCACATGAAGTCGAGAGTGTTCAGAGCAGCGAGCGATTCATAGAGTTCACCGTTTTTGATGACATCTGTCACGGTCGCCAGTGCGGCTTCCTTCTCACCCAGATAAGCCAGAGCCTCCGCAGCTACCACCCGTACATCTTTGGATTCATCCTGAAGCAATTTCGTCAGCGCATCTTTGGCTGGTGCAGCCTTGTCCTGGAGAATCAGGCAGCCAGTGGCTGCCCAGTAGCGGATCAATGGATTTGGATCCGTCATGGCACCGGTGAAAGCAGGTATATGCGAAGCATCACGTGAGACTGCCGCATCAGCGATATCTAGCAGGCGCTCCAGCGGATAGTCGTCGCTTTGGGCATAGTCATAAATGGTGCGGTCACCAGCCAGCTTCTTATACATCCCCTCCGGGATTAGCCCGGTATCGCGGGTGGCCAGCATTTCCTCACGAAGGACTTTGCGCATTTGTTCCAGACGCCCCTGGTGCAGCGCATTGGTGGCCAAGTTATCGAGTTCAAACGGATCTTTGGCAGGCTGGTATAACTCCTCGCCCGGCTTGGGTTTCCAATAGGCCGACTGCACCTCATTGCAACGCCCGGCGGCAAATTCGGCATACCACGAGCGCATGCTCGGCTGCACCTGAAAAGGATAGCTGTAATGCTGTCCCCATGGCCGATGGGGCGAGTAATTGCGCACGTATTGAAACTCTGCGTCACGGATGGAACGAACATTGTCGTAACGCTCATCCATACGACCCCGGTAAAGAAACACATGATCTCGCGGAGCCGCCTTCTTTTCCCCAAGGAAGGGCCGTCCCTGATAATGCTCGGGCAGAGGCACCTGACACAGGCTGAAAACTGTCGCCGGAAAGTCCACAAAACTCACCAGCTCTTCCACCCACTCTCCAGGTGCTGCGGGAGCCAGATGCTGCCACTTCTTTGGGATGCGGACGATGAAAGGCACCCGTGTACCGGAGTCATGAATGTTACGCTTGCCCCTTGGCAGCGCGCCTCCGTGGTCACCATAATAGAAAACAATGGTGTCGTCGGCCACACCTGCTCTGTCCAGCTCTGCCAGGATCTCGCCCACCTGGCTGTCCATTAGGGTCATCTGGTCATAGTAATTGGCCCAATCACGGCGGATCTCAGGCGTATCAGGATGGTACGGCGGCAGAGGAATATCCTCAGGTGCAATGCGAAAGCTCTTTTTCCCTGGCTTCGGTGCCACCTGGCTTTCATGAGTGGTGGTGAAGTTGAAGATGGCAAAAAAGGGCTGACCTTGAGCCCGGTTTTTATAATGGGCTTTCTTGCTGCTGTCGTCCCACACCTTGTTCCCTGCACCGGCTACATTGTAATCCGTTTTGCTGTTGTTGGTGCAGTAGTATCCGGCAGCGCTTAGATGCTGAGGATAAAATTTAAATGCGCTCGGGATGGCGACACTACTGCGATGGTTATGTACGCCCAGGGTGCTCGCATACATTCCAGTGATCAACGTGGTGCGTGCAGCCGAGCACACCGGTGCATTAGAATACGCATGACGATAGCGCAGCCCCTCTGCGGCCATTTTGTCCAGATTCGGCGTCACCGCCAGCTTGTCACCATAGCAGCCAAGATATGGACTATTGTCCTCACTGGTGATCCATAAAATGTTAGGCCGGTCGGCAGCGACCGCAAAACCAGACAGCAGCGCTAGGCACAGGGAGAGCAATTTCATGGTTGGGCTTTGGCTTTCTTGGGGATATTTTTCAGGATCGGTTTGTCTATGATCACAGGCACATCATTGGCCTGCTTTGGCCCAGGAGTGGAGCGGCCTTCGACGACGTATTTTTCCAGCAATGCGCGCAGTTCGGCCACCAGTTCCGGCTTCGCCGCATAATGGTTGGTTTTCTCGATGATGTCCTCCTTGAGGTTATACAGTTCCCCCGGCTGATCATGGGCTGCATAGCCGCGCTGTTGTTTCATCCACTCAGGTTCACCTGCCCGCCGATTGTCATCGCCAGTTACATGTGCAATGAGCACCCAGTCCCCCTTGCGAATGGCAAAACGCCCCGATCCACTGTGATGTACCGTCGCTTCACGAACGGGCCGCCCCAGTGGCTCATCCCACAAAATAGACAGCAGATTGTGGCTATCCACGGCTGTATCCTCGGGATATTCCGCACCGGTGATCGCAGCTGCTGTGCTCATGAAATCCACATGGCAGATGGTTTCGTCACTCATCCTGCCAGCGGCGATCTTCTTGGGCCAGCGCGCCACAAAAGGCACCCGGTGCCCAGCCTCCCAAAGGTCCCGCTTGGCTCCACGCAGACCATCCAGGCTGTGATGTTTATACATCTGCACTCGGTCATAGACACCCGGCTGCACCTCCCCCGTCACTTCAGGACCATTGTCGCTGGTAAAGATCACCAGCGTATTGTCAGCAATGCCCTCGCGCTCCAATGCTTCGAGAATCTGGCCCACGCACCAGTCTGTTTGGAAAACAAAATCTCCATAGTCACCCACGGTCGTCTTCCCCTGAAATTCCTTGGCTGGCACCACAGGGTAATGCGGTGAAGTCAGTGCGTAGTAGAGAAAGAAAGGCTTGCCGCTTTTGGCTGACTTTTCCACAAAACTCACCGCCTGCCTGTTCAGTTCCGGGAGGATGTCCACTAGCTTCCAGCCAGGCATCATCGGGCCTGGACGATTAAAACCATCCACCCTTCCAGTATCCGGCAGCGTAGGAACACCCACAGTTCGGTCATCCTTCAAAAAGCAGTATGGCGGATAGTTAGGCACATCCACACCGAAGTAATGGTCGAACCCATGGTCCTTCGGGCCTCCAGTAAATGGCTTCGTAAAGTCCACATTGCTCAGCCTGTCTTCACCGGCTGCCGCAGGCTGGCCGTCCTTCGTCGGCCATTGGATACCCAGATGCCATTTGCCGATAAGACCCGTCGTATAACCATGATCACGCAGCAGTTCGGCGACCGTATATTGCCCCTTACTTAGCAGCGGTTCACCCCAGGGGGGAACCACCCCTTGCTGCAGCCGCGACCTCCAAGCATACCTGCCCGTCATCAGCGCATAGCGCGTGGGTGAGCAAACCGAAGCAGGTGAATGCGCATCCGTAAACCGTATCCCCTCTTTGGCGATGCGGTCCACATTCGGAGTTGGTATCTTCGAAGGCTGCTTCTTATACGCGCCGATGTCACCATACCCCAGATCATCTGCGAGGATGAAAATGATGTTAGGCGGTGGCTCATCCGCAGCCCTTAGATGAGGCATAGGCGCGAACAACGATACAGTGAGAAAAAAGAACAGCGTTTTCATGGATGGATAACAGTTTCGGATATCTAATTCGGGCATCATTTCTTTTTCTTTTTCCCCTCCTGCTTCCAGCGTGGCTCCCATTCAGGGAGCTCCGTCCGAGCCGTTTTCAAATAAGCGCCGATCTTCTCCGCGATCTCCGGATGCTCCTTGGCCACGTTGATCTTTTCAGACACGTCATTCTGCTGATCATACAGCGCCACCATCGCATCCGGCCCGCCCTGCCGGATACCCTTCCAGCGCCCCTGATAAAGCGCTGCTTGTTTAAATCCGCCTTCATGAAACTCCCAGTAAAAGAATTCATGCTTCCCCTGCCCTTCCTGTCCTAGCAAAGCAGGTTTGAAGCTGATGGAATCGATCTTATCCGGTGCCTTTGCCCCCGCCAGATCTGCCGCAGTCCCCAGCCAGTCTGCAAACGAAGCCACATGCCCGCTTTCCGTGCCGGCCTTCACCTGCCCTGGCAACCATGCGATCATCGGCACACGGATGCCCCCATCCGTCAGGCTGCGCTTGATTCCTGTAAACGGACCGGATGGATTGAAGCGCGTCAGGTCATGGTTGCTCTCATCATGCGGACCGTTGTCACTGGTAAAAATCACCAGGGTCTTTTCAGCGAGCCCCTCCTTCTTCAGCAGATCCAGCATCCGGCCCACATAGCTGTCCAGTCGTGCGATCATCGCCGCCTGACC
This sequence comes from Prosthecobacter fusiformis, assembly GCF_004364345.1. Lineage (NCBI taxonomy): Bacteria > Pseudomonadati > Verrucomicrobiota > Verrucomicrobiia > Verrucomicrobiales > Verrucomicrobiaceae > Prosthecobacter > Prosthecobacter fusiformis. The sequence continues at coordinate 204,405 of NZ_SOCA01000005.1, forward strand.
CTTGTCTGGGGTCGGCCAGTCTTTGTCCGCATAGGGACCGTAATCCGGCACCTCCGCTCCGTCCTTCAGCTCACGATTGCGCTCGTTGTTCGCATGCGGCACCACCATGCTCCAGTAGAGGAAAAAAGGTGCGTCCTTGTTTTCAGTTACATACTTCAGAGCTTCATCGGCAAAGAGGTCGTCAGAAAAATGCACCGCCTCGGTTGCATACCCACCGCCATTCTCCCCCACTGGCGTAACAATGTTGGATAACGGCTCCTTCGTCTCGTTCCGCCACAGGTAATCGGGAAAATGATTGTGCGCATGGCTCTGGTTTAGATAACCATAAAAATAGTCAAAGCCCTGCTTGCGCGGCAGGCCCGTCTCCGCAGCCCCCTCATCTCCCAGACCCCATTTGCCAATGAGCGCCGTTTGATACCCTGCATCCTTCAGCACCTTGGCCACCGTCACATCCCCCTCCTTCAGCGCCTGAGCGGCAGGGTTCATTTTACCGGCATTTCCCCGCACCCGCGTATGCCCATGGTGCTGCCCCGTCATCAGCACACTGCGTGAAGGCGCACACACTGTCGCCCCTGCGTAAAAGTGAGTAAACTTCATCCCTTCTGCGGCCATCCGATCCAGGTTCGGCGTCGCGATGACCTTTTGGCCAAAGCACCCCAGATCCCCGTAACCCAGATCATCCGCCATGATCCAGATGAGATTGGGCCGCTCCGCTGCCTGTCCGCTATTGGATATCAATGCGAACGCAGTCAGTAAAACAAGGGTGGTCAGAGGTCGGATCATAGTCAGCATTTCACAACGAAGCCGCAGGCCACTCATTTCAAAAGAATCATCTTGGCTCTCCGCCCCCGCCCCATGTAGAGAAACCCTCATGAAACTCGAACAAAACCAGATCTGGAAACAGGACGACCTCTACCTCCGCATCGTCCACTGGGATCGCACATTCATCGTTTATAAGGCGATGAAAGATCTCGCCACCCGGCAGGGCACCGAGCAGCAGGTCAGCAAAAAGGAATTCTGCCGCCTCATCAAGGGTGCCGTCCTCCTCACCCCAGCTGAGGCACGCGAAGCCGCCGGTCTGGAGCCTTGATTCCCACTTGGCGCAGCCCTCAGGCTGGTCAAGTATGCACGCCCCACCCGCCATGGCACGTTTCCAAAAAGTCCCCACCGCCCCCTTCAGTCCCTTTTATGGCTGCGCCATCATGACCATGGCCGCCCTCGTCTTTGGCGGCATCATCGCCTGGAGCGCCTACTCCCTCTTCACGCAGGACAAGGAGATCGCCAAAATCACCGTGGCTGCCCCCATCAAGCTGCCCCCTGTGCAGCTCACCCCTGAGGCCCGCGCCGATCTGGAAACCCGTCTATCCACCTTCGCTGCCGCAGCCCGCAACAACCAACCCGCCGAGCTAACCCTCACCATTGCCGATCTTAATGCCATCATCAGCATCGCCCCGGACACGGGTTACGGCAGCTATGCCGACCTCATCCGCATTGATGGGACGATTCCTGATAAAGACGCCATTACTGGCCAGGTTTGTCTCCCGCTGAACAACATCAAATTTTGGGAAGATAAAAAACGCTACCTCATCGGCCAGCTCACCTTCCTCATGCACATCCACGAAGAAGGGCTCGATGCCAAGGTCGTGGACGTCCAGGTGCCCGGAAAGGAAGTGCCCGATGGATTCGTCAACGGCATGGAAATCTGGCCTTGGATTGCCCCCTATCGTAAGGTCGAGCCCATCGGCACCGTCCTCAAAGCCATACGCCAGACCAAGGTCACCCCTCAGGGCCTCTTCATCAGCACCGCTGCCCCGTAGCCTATGGAGCACAGGCGACCCGCCTGTGTCATCCTTGCATCCCTTATGGGTCACACGCGTCCGCCTGTGTTATCTCCCATCCATACGATGCACACACGCCCCGCCTTATAAGCATCCCTGGCATTCCCTGAAATGTTGCGTCTGCCGTCTCGTTTCATGGGACCTTCCATGAAACGCACCTGCTTTCTCCTCTCCCTTGCCGCCGCCACGTTCGCCCTCAGCACCGCCCAGGCCGCTGAAAAACCACGCGTTCTCATCCTTGGCGATTCCATCTCCATTGGCTACACCCCGGTCGTGCAAAAATTGCTCGCCGATGAAATGACCGTCCTCCGCCCCATGGCCGCAAACGGCAGACCTGAAAACTGCAGCGACACCAAATCGGGAGTGCTCAACATCGACCGCTGGCTCCAGATCGATGGTGGCAAATGGAACATCATCCACTTCAACTGGGGTCTGCATGACCTCAAGCACATGACGGCCGATGGCAAGGCCTCCGACAAGGCGACCGACCCGGTTAATAACACCGTCGAAGCCTATGAAAAAAACCTGCGCGAGATCGTCGCCAAACTCAAAGCCACAGGTGCCAAATTGATTTTCGCCACTACCACACCGGTGCCGGATGAACCCATGAAAGTCTCCCGCCTGAACACGGACGTCATTCGCTATAACGAAGCTGCCCTCCGCGTCATGAAGGAAAACGGCATCACCGTGAACGACCTCTACTCCTTCGCACTCCCCAAGCTGAAGGACATCCAGATCCAGCCTGCAAACGTCCATTTTACCCCCGCTGGCTCTGAGGCTTTGGGTGCAGAAGTGGTCAAATCACTTCAAGCGACGAAATATAATACGGGCAGCGCTACTTACGAAAGTGTGCTGAGGAAAATTCCTCAGCACAATATTTCGATCACACTTCAGGTTAATCCATGACTAGTCCGGCCTCCGGCCCCAGGTAAGATAAGCCATAACTGCCACCAAAACTTACAATTTGCTGAACGTTGGCATCGTATCTGTTGTATAATTTGGACGTCATGAATTGCACTTATCTTGTTATACTATCCGTGCTCTGCTGTGGCCTTGCCCAGGCAGAGATTCCGATGGGAAAAATTGTTCCCGTTAAATTACCGCCGCCCCAGACATCCACGGCGGAAGTCACCACCAAGTCCGAACCCCCGGCCAACCCCGTTGCGAAAGCTGCCGGGGACCTTGTGGAGGCCGCCGTGGTCGCCACGGAAAATGCCCGTAAAGAAGATCCGCTGGAAGAGATCAAGGCCCAGACCGCCAAACTCGTCGCCGAGCGGGAAAAGATCGCCGCTGCCATGGCGTTGGAGCAGCAGAAGCTGGACGAAAAACTCGCTCCCCGTAAACGCGCCCTGCTGGAACTTCAGATGCAGATGGAGGAAATGGACGCCAAAGTGGATCTGGCCGATGCTGCGGAGCGGGCCAAAAGTGCGGAAAAGATCATGGAACTGCGCCGCCAGAGTGAGCGTCTAGCTTTGGAATCCGCCATTGCGAAAAACGAGGTGGATACCGAAGGCTACCGCATGCGCCAGGAGGAAAGCATCATCCGCCGCAAGACCAGTGCCCTGGCCCTGGAGATTGAGCTTCAGCAAAAAGAAACAGAGTCCCGCACTTATGCTTCCGGCAAAGCCCCAGCCTACTTGAAGGAACCTCTGCAAGGTAAAAAGCTCATCCTTTCTGACCGCACCATCGCTCTCAATGGCGTCATCACCAGCAAGACCGCTGACAGCATGGCGGACCGCATCGCCTACTTTAATAATCGCGATCCTGAAGCCCCCATCTTCATTGTCATTGATGACTGCCCCGGCGGCAGCGTCATGGCTGGCTACAAGATCATCAAAGCCATGCACGGTTCCAAGGCCCCTGTCTATACAGTGGTCAAATCATTCGCCGCCAGCATGGCCGCCTGCATCACCACCGTGTCCAAGCGTTCCTTCGCCTATCCAAACGCCGTGATTCTTCATCATCAGCTCTCCGCAGGTGTCATGGGAAACCTCACCCAGCAGCGTGAAAGCGTGCAGGAACTGGAAGAATGGTGGCGCCGCTTGGCAGACCCTGTCGCCAAGAAAATGGGCATCACACGGGATGAATTCATCACCCGCATGTACAAGGAATCCTCCACCGGTGATTGGAATGAATTCGCTGATGAAGCACAGAAACTCGGCTGGGTGGACACCATCGTGGAAGAAATCGAGGAAACTGCCCTTCTCCGTCATCCAGATACCCAGCAGGTGGCCGCCACCCAGACCGGCTCCCCCCTTCGCATCATGCCCCCTGGGCACATGGACAATGGAGTTGTCGAAGCCGCTGATGAGCGTGGCAAGCCCATCGCCCTTCTCCCTCGCCTCAATCCCATGGACGCCTATTGGATGTACAATCCTGATGGCTTCTTCCGGATGCAGTAAGAAGTTGAGCAATCGCCAAAAGATGGCTTAGCAGTTGTTAAGCGGTGGTTTGTAAAAAACCACCGCTTCATTTTGCCCATGGCTCCGCCTATTGTTTCCCCTTCTCCCATCGAGTCCACCAATCCCTGGACTACCCTCAGCACCCGCGAGGGATATTCCAATCCCTGGATCCGCGTGCGCGAGGATCAGGTCATCAATCCTGGAGGAGGCCGGGGCATCTATGGCGTCGTCGAATACAAAAACCGCGCTGTTGGCGTCGTCCCTATCGATGACAATGGATACACTTGGCTCGTTGGCCAGTGGCGCTACTGCCATGAACGTTATGAATGGGAAATCCCCGAAGGTGGGTGCCCCCCAGGCGAAGAACCCGCGGAATGCGCCCGCCGCGAACTCCTGGAAGAAGCCGGCATTCATGCCGCGATCATCGAGCCCCTGCTCCTGGGGGTCCAGCTCTCCAACTCCACCACCAATGAAGTTTGCGATATCTTCGTCGCCCGAGGTCTCACATTCGGCGATGCCACTCCTGAGGAAACCGAGCAATTGGAAGTCAAGCGCATCCCCCTCACCGAAGCCATCCAAATGGCCCAGGACGGCCGCATCCGCGATAGCGTCAGCATCCTCGCCCTCCTTAAACTCGCACTGAAAAGCTAGTGATCTTCCTCAAAGGGGCGAGACAATCTCCACCGAAGTGCCGGCTATTACATCACTTCGCAAATGCCTTGATCGCCCTGCTCTTAAAGGCCCCAAGAGCCTTCTTTCCCTCGCCCGGAAAGCCAGAGTGCTGCACCAGATACACCAGCACCAGCCCGTGTTTTTTGTCCACGCTCAAGTTCGTCGCAAAAGCGCCGCCATGCCCCACACTGTCAGAATCCACCGCCCAGCCTAGCCCATAAGAGCGCGCCACTGCGGCCGGTGTCTGACGGCTGGTCATTGCCTCAAGTGACTCTTTGGAGATATAACGGTGCCCGTTCCATTCACCTCCATTCAGGATCATCTGGCCAAAAACACCGACATCCTTCGCTGTCGAAAACAAGCCCCCGGCAGGCATCGGAAAGCGCTTTGCACGATCACCTAACGGATAGTGTAGCTGGCTAACAAGCATGGATACCAGTCCCTTCTTATCCGCTCCGGGTTGATAAGCCTTCGCCAGTCTTGCCACCTGGGATTCGTTAGGCCAGAAGGTCGTGTCCATCATGCCCAGTGGTTCAAACAGACGCTTGTTCATGAAGTCTTCATAGGCCATGCCCGAAACCACCTCCAGGATGCGAGCTGCGGTATTGATGCCCGCATTGCTATAAAGAAAATCACGACCTGGCTCGAACAGCAGTGCCTGTGCTGCATACGTCTTCACCGCTTTTTCCAGCGGTAGGGCATCCAGAGTCGGTTCTTCTTCCGGGGCCTTGAACGGCAGACCGCTGGTGTGACTCAGCACATCCCGCACGGTGATCACCCTGGCCGGAGCCTTCGTGCCCACCTGCTTGCCGTCTTCCAGGATGGCCAGTTTCTGCCCCTTGAATTCAGGCAGGTATTTCTCCACCGCATCATCCAGTTTAATTTTGCCCTCATCCACCAGCATCATCACCGCTGTCGCTGTCATCGGTTTAGTCATGGAGGCAATCCAAAAGAGATCATCCTGTTCCATCGGTGTCTTCGCTTCCACATCCGCATAGCCCACGGTGCTCACATCCAGCACCTTCTCCAAATTTGCCGCCAGAGTCACAGCACCGGCCAGTTCCTGCTTCTCCACATAGGGCTGCAACGCCGCAGTAACCGACATTACGGGCTTTTCCGCAGACAGGAAGGTGGTGCCAGCAGCCAGTGCAAAGACGGCCAATAAAAAGCGGAATCGGGAAATCATGATCATATCTCCCTGCCCAAACTCCCCATCAGCCCTGGTTCTTTCGGAGAAGCGCTCCAGAAAAAGAATCATGACATTTGATTCCAAGAAAACTTGGCAAACGGCACTCTCTCATCAAAGACTGCGCCTCATGTCTATCTGTCGTCTCTTGATCTTATTGCTAGCCTTGGTCGCAGTCATGCCTCTTCCCGCAACAGAGTTGAAAACCACCTCCGCCGGAATTGAGATCTCCGCAGGCAGCCTCGGCAGTTTTGTTCTGACCTTTCCCGAGTTTCGAGATGCCAGCAGCAATGTCATCCATAAACAGACCCAGGCTAAAGCCACAGGTAACACTGCCACGGTGGACTATGAAGGCGGCGCACAGTGTGCCGTATTGCTAGGCCAGGATGAAATCACCCTCACCTTCACACAGGTTCCCGCAGACGTCACCTCATGGAAGGTCAGCACCCTCATTGACATCGGTTTTGCCAAAGGTGGCAGTTGGAAGATCGACGAAATGGAATCTCCATTTCCTGCTGAAAAACCCGCTGCCCCTCACATCGCCAGTCTCAGTGCCACCAAGTTTGCAGTTAAAAATGCCCAGGGCCAAAGCCTCACCGTCATCACACCCGACTACGCCTTTCAACAGCTCACCGATAACCGCGAGTGGAACTGGCCCATTTTTCAATGGCAATGCATCGTTCCGTTTTCGGCAGACAAAGCCACCGCTAAACTTAAAGTCACCACGAATCTCGCTGCTTCGGCCAAACTGGTGGATGCCTTTGGTCAATCCATCAAGGACACCTTTCCTAACAAACTGTTAAATGAAACTGACCTCCAGTCAGATGTGGCTGCCGATGAGGCCTATTACGCGAGCCTGAAGCCACCCGTCTTTGACCGCTTCGGCGGTCTGCCTGGCAGCATCGAAAAACTAGGACTCCAGAAAACCGGCTTCTTCCATGTGGAGAAGCACGGCAGCAAAACCTGGCTGGTGGACCCGGACGGCAATGCCTTCTTCCATCTGGGTATTTGTGGTTTCGCTCCCAGTGATGACTACACTTACATCAAGGGTCGAGAGAGCATCTATGAATGGCTTCCATCCCCTCAGAGCGAATACGCCACCGCCTTCCGCCCCGGTGATGACAATGCTCATTTTTCCTTCTACCTCGCCAACACCATCCGCAAATTTGGCACCCCTTACGACCTGGATACCCACTCCTCCCGCATGATCAGTCGCGTGCGCAAGTGGGGCTTCAATTCCATCGGTGCCTTCAGTCCCAAGCCGCCTACCGCTTGTGAAAAAGCCAGCTTTCCATACGTGGCTCATCTTCCCATCAACGAATGGGAAGGTGTCCCCCGCATCCCAGGTGCCCATGAAGTCTGGGATCCATTTGATACCGCCACCTCCGGCAAGATTGCAGAAAACCTTGCCCGTGAACTGCCAAAACACGCCTCAGATCCTCTGCTAATCGGCTACTTCATCGTTAACGAACCTCGGTATGACGAACTCGCTCGCGTGATTCCATCACTCCCTGGCAAGCATGCTTGCAAGCAGCAGTTCATCAACAGCCTCAAGCTTAAATACGGTACTATCAATGCATACAACCTCGCCTGGAAATCCGAATCTCCCAGCTTTGAAAGCTTGGTTGATGCGGGCCTCGCCGTCACTACGGCCGCCGCCCGTGCCGATGTCCAAAGCTTCGTTCTTCAGTTTCTCGATCTCACTTTCTCCCAAGTTCACGATCTTTTCCGCAAGCATGATTCCAACCACCTCCTGCTAGGTGCACGCCTCCAGCCCATCACCATCCAGGACGAACTCATTTGCACGACGATGGCTCCCTATCTGGACGTCATGTCCTATAACTACTACACCTACGGTGTGGATACCGCCGCCCTGCGCCGCATCCATGAAATCACCGGAAAGCCAATGATCCTCAGCGAATTTTTCTGGTCATCCCCCAGAGATAGCGGACTCATCGGCGGTCGTGCGGTCAGCAGCCAGCGTGAGCGCGGCCTGGCCTATCGCAACTACCTCGACCAAAGCGCCTCCCTGGGATTTGTCATCGGCATCGAATGGTTCACCCTCATTGACCAGGCCACCACCGGGCGTTGGTTCAGCAAATACAATGGTGAAAGCTACAATACAGGCCTCTTCAGCGTCGCTGACCGCCCCTGGAAAGACATGCTGGAGGAAATGATGAAAGCCAATTACGGCATTTATGATCTCTTGTTAGGCCAGCGCCAGCCATTCAAATGGGATGATCCACAGTTTAAGGTAGAGAAACCGAGCCCCTAGTGTCCTCGTTCTTTATCGCACATGCTTGAGCATCCATTCTGAGATCGTCGCATACACTGGGAATTCCGTGATGAGCACATTGTGATGATCGGCTGTCGGGATCTCCACCCACTGCTTTTCGATGTCTTCGGGTAGCGCTGCATAGAGTTTCCGGCCGGATTCAATGGGCACGATCTTGTCATCCGTTCCATGCAGGATCAACGTTGGAATCTTCAGCCGGGCAGCGCTTTCTTGCGGCTGAATTGCACTTAATGGCAGTCCGGTTTTCCATTCATAAAGCCACCCCGCTCCAGCGGCCCAGGGCTTGCCCAGAAATGAGCCTGCCATGCGGGATGCTTGTAACTCCATCGCAGGCTGAAAAGCGTGGAAACTGGAAATGATGGCCAGCGCCTTCCATGGCGCATCTGGCTGTCCTGCCGAATACATCGCTACGGATCCGCCCATGGACATGCCTAACAATCCAGCCGGCTGCGGCGCAAAGTGAAACTTCTCGACTGCCTCCTTCAGCACCGAAGCTGGCAAGCCAGCCTCCCTGACTCCATAATACAGTAGCGCAGACGGATGATCACCATGCGCGGGCATATCCGCCAGCAGGCAGCGAAATCCCACTGCGCAAAGCCGCTCCGCAATCGGCAGGTAGTCTTCCTTCCGCCCCTTGCGCCCATGGGTCAGAACTAGCGTACCGTGGACCTCTCCGGCATTCGGCAGTGGCAGACCGCGCTTGGCAAATTGCTCCCGGATCGACTGGCCCCGCGTCCCCAGCCTACCCGTGGGCTCCGGCAGACACATGAGGCAGGGCGTTCCATCATTTAGCGTGAATTTTTCCAACCGCATCCCATGGCCAGCCGCGTCCCCTAAAAACTCCAGATGATAATCTTGCAAAGTCCGCCGTGACGGACTCGCCAGTTCGCTGCCTGCCCACCACGTCAGGGTGGCAGCCAGCACGAGAAACAGGAAAACGACAGCAAGAATCAAGCGGCGGAGCAAGCGGAAGGGCACTTAATATTCTGCATCAAGACTCACCTCCACGCAATGGAGTCTCCCCCTTAGATCCGATGAGTTCAGCCTCGGATCTTGCTTTTCGGCTGGAACTGCCCACGGGTATTGATTCATGCTGCACATTGTTCTGTATCAACCTGAGATCCCCCACAATACGGGAGCTGTGGGTCGGCTATGCCTAGCCACGGGGGCGAGGCTGCATTTGATCAAACCCCTCGGCTTCAGCCTGGAGGACAAGTATCTGAAACGCAGCGGTTTGGATTATTGGCCAGAAGTGGATGTGCGGGTCTGGGATACCTGGGAAGCCATGTGGGAGCAGCGGGAAAACGATGCCCAGTTTTTCTATGTGGAAGTACAGGGTACGCGCCTCCATTGGGAAGCTGATTTTACTTCGGGTGAAGACGTATACCTGGTCTTCGGTCCAGAGACACGGGGTATACCTCCCGACCTTATGGAAACACAGCCCAACCACATCCTACGTATACCCATGCGCGGCACTCGCAGCCTGAATCTGGCCACCGCTGTGGCGATCACTCTCTATGAGGCAGTGCGGCAGCGCGGCGGTGTATAAGTTTATACCTTCTCCAAGCCCACATGACTGCCATCACAATACGGCGGCGTCTTCGTATGCTTGCAGTTGCATAGGCGGACGGTCATACGCTCAGTCAGTGTGAACTTCTTTGAGCGCATACCGGTACCGGTATGCTCGCCATCACACATTGGCTGATGTCCGCTCAAACCGCAGGAGCACCACCAATGATCGCCCGCCTCCAGCTCAATGACAGCCGGTTGGACATCATAGATTTTAGGCAGCATTGGATTAGCCATTTTTCAGCACATCTGTCACCAGCGCAGGCCCTCGGAACACCAGCCCGCTATACACCTGCACCAGTTGGGCACCTGCGTTGAGTTTTTCCTTGGCATCCACACCGCTCAGAATGCCGCCGACACCGATGATCGGCGTTCCTTCTTTGAGCAGCATGCGGAAAGCCTGGATGACCTGGGTGGAGCGTTCTTTAACCGGTGCTCCGCTGAGACCGCCAGCTTCTTTTTCCAAAGCATGACCTGCTACGGCCTCACGGCTGATGGTCGTATTCGTTGCAATCACACCGTCCACAGCCAGCTCATTGAATACCCGAGCCAGCGCTTCGATTTGCTGACCATCCAGGTCCGGGGCGATCTTGACCAGAACCGGTTTCATCTGACCATATTCTTTCGCCAGGCTTGCCTGTTCGGTCTTTAAAGCAGCCAGCAAAGCGCGAATGGAATCTTCCGCCTGGAGATCGCGAAGACCTTTGGTATTCGGGCTGGAAATGTTCACGGCGATGTAGTCAGCGACCCGGTAAGCCGCCTTTAATCCCAGCAGATAATCCTTCACCGCATCCTCGTTTGGTGTGTCGAAGTTTTTGCCAATGTTCACGCCCACGACTGCTTGGGTGCGGCGTTTCTCCAGGCGCTTCACGGCAACATGAATTCCGGGGTTGTTGAAGCCCATACGATTGATGAGGGCATCATGTTCTGGCAGACGGAAAAGACGCGGTTTCGGATTTCCAGGCTGCGGACGGGGGGTCAAGGTGCCGACCTCGACAAACCCGAATCCTAGAGCCGACCAGGCCTCCACAGCGGAGGCGGACTTGTCCATGCCTGCCGCAAGACCAAGCATATTCGGAAACCGAAGCCCCAGGCACTCCACCGGTTTTTGTGGAATTTTCTCCTGTCCAACGGTCAATAAGCCTAGGCTATGTGAAAGGCGCATCATGCGCGTGGTCCATTCATGCGCCCTCTCCGCATCCATGCGGAAAAGCCAGGGTTTCATGAGGGGGTAAAGATTAGCGATGAGCGACATTCCCTCTTTCAAACTCCGCCTGTCCCTCCTGTCAAGGAGGTGTCATCCAAATCATTCCACATCCGTCATTTCCACCAGACAGGACCTGCTTCTGAAGGCAAAATAGGAGTGAGCTTTTTAATGACCGGCTCCTTGCCCCAAGCAATACCTTCAGTGGTAGGAATGCCGAGTTCCTTGCCGTAAAATTGGTTATCCTGCCATTTTACCCCGGATAGGTCTCCACGAGCATCAATGACGGTTGCTTTCGGAGAATGAACTTTGTTTCCTTGGATCACACAGTCCACCGGAGGCTGCGTCGGTTTCCCCGGTACCTTGTCTCCCTCCAGTGCAATGAGGAAAGGTTGCTCGCAATCGACCAGGGTGTTGTTTTCCACACGAGCCCGTTTGACCTGAAAATAACCGTTCAGAGGAGAATCCGGCAGTCCCATCATGAAGGTGATCCCGGAGCGGACTTCATCACCCGCCAGATTCTCCAGGTAGTTGCCTTTCACCACATGGTCTTCCCCGATGATGCGAATGCCTCCGGTGCCCCCGGCATGGTTGCCAAAAAAGCCGTTCTTTTCCACCGTGCAGCCGTTGCCATGACGGAGGGTGAGCGTGCCGCTAACCTCGACAAAGGTATTCTCCTGATAGAGGTTGCCGCAGGATTTGTTGGAGATGCATTCGGCCTCGCCATTGCATCGTTCGAAGAGATTCCGCCGGATGACGCAGGATGCCTTTTGCATGGAGTTTTTACTGTCGCCGATGCGTATAGTTTCGCCGCCGTTTTTGCCCAGCTTCTCCCGTGGGCCGAAATAGTTTTGCTCAATAATATGCTGTCCCAGATTGTCACCGCCCAGCCAGACAACAAGTGTCGTTCCCTTGGAGGCTTTTCCCTTGAGCAGACAGCGGTCGATGCGGTTGTCACTGCCATAGATGCCCACCCAGTGGGATTCCTTTTCATCCTTACTCGCCAGCGTCGGATCCAGCGTCATAGCACAATTGGTTAGGCGACAATGACGTGCCAGATTCTTGGAATCAAGACGGAACTCAATGCTGTCACCAATGCTGGGATCTGGATTCTTAAACCAGATGCCATCCACCACCAGATGCTCCCCCGCAATACGCAGCCCCGATGCTCCGGTGAAAACGGTCTCCCCTGGTGACGCTGCCCGCAGGGTGATGGGGGCATCAGGAGTCCCCTGCCCTTTAAACTTCACGAGAACATCTTTCCATTCACCTTCCCTTAAAATGATGTTGTCTCCAGGCTGCGCCTCCTTGATGGCTTTCGCCAAACCCTCCTCATCACTGACCGGAATATCGCGGGCATTGAGTAGCAATGGAAGAAATAGCAAAGAGGCGAAGAGACGCATAGGAAAAGATTAAATCAGGCAAAGCAATAAAAGGCAGGGATAATAGAAAAGTTCTGCCCAGTTCTTGCATTTCTCGAATACAAAAGCGGGATCTCCCGAAGGAAATCCCGCCTTTGTTAGATCAGGGACATAAATACCCGATTATGCTTCGGCCTTGGCTGGAGCTTCCTCCTTTTTAGGGGCTTCTTCTTTTTCAAATTCAGGACGTGGGCTGCCCTTGTCTCCGTCCTGAGAAGGTGGACGACGGAAGCCGCCTTCACCACCTTCGGGGCCGCCACGGCGAGGTCCGCCATCCGGTCCGCCTGGGCCGCGACCACCGTCACGACCTGGTCCGCCAGGACCGCCTGGGCCACGCATCGCATTGCGCATCCGCTCCATGCCTGCCTTCATTTCTTCCTTGGTGAGCTTGCCGTCAGCATCAGCATCCGCACGGGCGAAACGGTTCTCGACCTCCTGTTTGGAGAATTCGACATACTCTTCCTTGTCCACCGTGCCGTCACTGTTCTTGTCCATGCGGCCAAAGACTTCATCCATCATCGCGGCTCCGCCAGGTCCATCCGGGCCACCAGGACCGCGTGGAGGTCCACCTTCTGGACGACGACCACCATCGGGTCCTGGACGGTCTCCATCAGGTTTGGGGGCCCCTTCAGGTGGACGGCGGAAACCACCTTCACCCTTGCCTTCACCCCCTGGACGACCACGCATGCCTTCACGCATTTTGTCGCCGATGGCTTTCATCTCTGCTTCATCCACGAAGCCATCGCTGTTGGCGTCCATCTTGGCGAAACGGTCATCACCGCCTCCGCGGGAGATAGTGCCAAACTCCTCTTTGCTGATCTTACCGTCAGCATTGGCATCGGCACGCTTGAGGAACTCGCCGAGACGGTTACCGCCCCCCTCACCTCCGGGTGGAGGCCCCTTACGTTCGCCCTCTTGGGCCATGGAAAAAGTCGTGCTTATGGAGAGCAGACCCAAAAGACAGATGGTTGTTTTAGGTGATTTCATAATTGGATAGGCTGAGTGTTTTTCAACAACATCCATTCCAACCCGTCACCCGAAGGACAGTTGCGCAGTGCTTGAAAATATTCTTTCAAGCACTTTGGAATCGGTGTTAACGCCGGATGGTGGCGGGCAGCGCTTTTTCCAAGGCAGCTAGAATCCGGGCGTGGGTGGTGTCCACTTCGGATGTCTCAAGGGTCTTGTCAGAAGCGCGGTAAGTGAGAGTCCAGGCGACAGATTTACGGTCGGTTGCGAGCTTGGTACCGGTGGAGTCTGAAAAGACATCAAAGAGATCTGCTTTGATGAGCAGAGGCTCTTTGATACCGGTGAAGAAGGCACTAACCTTGGTGTTAGGCAGATCGGCCGGAAGCTCGAAAGCGACGTCGCGCGTGACGGATGGATAGCGCGGCAGTTCCTCAAACTTGGCTGGACCTGTGCTGCCCTGACGCAGAGCGCTGAGGAGAAGTTCAACCACATAAACAAGGTTGCGCGCATCCAGCTGGCGGGCGCGGGCGGGATGCAATTGAGCAATCCAGCCAAGGACACGATTGCCCACTTTCAATTCACTGTGGAGCAAGAAGGTGCCGTTATCAGTGAGCGGCTTGGTGTCCAATGTGGTGACGCCTGGGAGTGCTTCCACAAGGCCGCGCAGATCGAAAATGTCAGCGGTCTTTGGCTCGCGAGAGTGCCAGGAGCTGGCGGAGACGGGACCGCTGAGGAGGATGGCCAGGCGGTCTTCTTCACGGGTCTGGCCATTGGGCAGCTTTAAGAAGACACGTCCAGATTCAAAGAAGCGCAGACGCTGGGCACCCTGGCGGTTGTTCAGCGCGGCGGTGGCGAGCAGGCCAGGAATAAGACTTGGGCGGAGAGTGGTCAGGTCTTCGCTGAGGGGGTTCTTCAGGGCCACGCTGACAGCGGCAGGGTTGGCATTGCCGAGGCTGTCGCTGATCTGGGCGGTGGAGATGAGGCGCAGAGTCTGGGCTTCGTTCAAGCCACGGTTAGCCAGGGCCTGGCGGATCTGCATGACGTGGTCATATTGACGGTCAGTGGCATCGCCGCTGGCCATGACAGCGGTGAAACGCGAAGGCACGCGGTCCAGACCGACAACACGTGCGACCTCTTCGACGAGGTCAACACTGCGTACAAGATCCAGGCGATAGCTGGGGATGGTCCAGACGGTTTTTGAGGCATCGCCACCGATCTTGGTCAAGCCAAGCTTGGTCAGAATAGCGTGAGCTTCTTCGGCTTTCAGATCTGGAATGCCTAACAAACGATGTGCACGATCTTCATCCAGGGTCACGTCTTGAACCAGGACTGGAGCTACTCCAGCCACTGCGATGGTTTCCTCAGCCTGACCACCTGCGATTTCGAGGATCATCTTCACGGCAAGATCGGAGGCACCCTGGACCTGATGGGGATCGCAGCCGCGCTCAAAGCGATAGCTGGAATCGGAATGAATGCCGAGGCGACGGGAGGTGCGGCGGATGCCTGAAGGTGCAAAGTAGGCGCTCTCCAGAAGCATATTGACGGTGCCCTCGGTCACGCCGGTTTCCTCACCGCCCATAACGCCGGCAATGGCGATGGGGCGCTGGCTATCGGCGATGACAAGGTCTTCCGGGAGCAATGCAGGCTCGGTGCCGTCCAAAGCGAGAATCTTTTCACCTTCGGCGGCACGGCGAACGATGATGCCTCCCTGGAGTTTATCGAGATCGAAGGCATGCAGGGGCTGGCCCATTTCCATGAGGACATAGTTGGTGATGTCCACGATGTTATTGATGGGGCGCAGACCGATGCTTTCCAGGCGGGCTTTGAGCCAGTCCGGGCTTGGAGCGACTTTGATGCCTTTGATGATGCGGGCGGTGTAATACGGGCAGCCGTCGGTAGCTTGAAGGGTGACTTCATTTTCCTGGGCGGGCCGGGTTTTAGAGTCAGCAGCAGTGTGGTCGCGGGTGCCCTTCAGGGGCAGGCCAGTGAGGGCGGAAAGCTCGCGGGCCAGGCCGAGGTGGCTGAGGAGGTCGGAACGGTTCGGAGTGATCTCGAGATCGAAGACCGTGTCCGATGCCATGATTTCCTTCAGTGGCTTGCCGGTAGGCAGCGAGGGGTCAAGAATGAGCAAGCCGCCGGTGTCTTCGCCAAGGCCGATTTCCTTGCCGCTGCACATCATGCCGTTGGAGACGACATCACGAAGTTTGCCTTCTTTGATGTTGAAACCGCCGGGAAGAATAGCACCGGGGAGAGCAAGGGGGACTTTGTCGCCCTGCTTGAAGTTCTTGGCCCCACAGACGATCTGGCGCAGCGTGCCGGAGCCGTCATCCACTTGGCAGACGCTGAGCTTGTCTGCATTTGGGTGCTGCACAAAGGAGTCAATCTGCGCGACGACTACCTTGTCGGAGGCAATGCCGGTTTCCTCAATGCCTTCCACCTCAATGCCGGCGAAGGTTAAGAGGTCCGAAAGCTGGGCCGTGGAGTAAGCGCTAAGGTCAAGATGTGTGCTGAGCCAGGAGAGGGAAACTTGCATGGGAGACAGGGGGGGAAAGGGGGCTGGGGGTGCGGGGCGGGCCTTTTATACAGGATTAACAAGATTTCAGGATTAACAGGATTTTGGTTTTCTTGTTATTGGATATCGAAGGGGTCGTTGGACGATTGGCGGGGGCGGTAGAGGCGGAATTTTCGTTTAAATTGGAGGCTGGGGGCACCGAAGTTAAGAATGAGACCGTCATCTATGCCGGTTGCGGTGAGGTAGTTCACTGTCTGAGCTTCGTGGGCCTTGACGATGGTTTCGCAGGATTTGAGTTCAATCAGAAGCTGCTTACCAATTGTGATAACCATGTCGGCTTCAAATTTACCGACGATTTTACCTTTATAAAAGACATTGATTGGCACCTCGGATTCAAAAGGAATGTTGGCAGCGGCAAGTTCCACCTCCAGGCTTCGATGATAGATGGATTCGTTGTATCCAGGACCCATCAGGCGGTGAATCTCCATGGCCATGCCAATCACGCTTTCGGTGAGCTGGTCAATCGTCATAAGCCAAAGAGAAATCCTGTTAATCGTGAAATCTTGTTAATCCTGTAAAACGGGGTGCCCTAGTCATTAAAACTGCTGGAGGAAGCGGGCGTCGTTTTCGATGAGGTGGCGGATGTCGGAGATGCCGTGGAGGATCATGGCGAGGCGGTCGAGGCCCATGCCGAAGGCGAAGCCGGTGACTTGCTCAGGATCGAAGAGGGTATCGCCGCGTTTTTTGCTGACTTCGGCGAAGACGGCGGGATCCACCATGCCGCAACCGGCGATCTCGATCCAGCGGGCTTCTTTTCCTTTGGCTTCCAGCTTCACATCAATCTCGAAGCTGGGTTCGGTGAAAGGGAAAAAGTGAGGGCGGAAACGGACGACAGTTTTGGGGCCGAAGACTTCTCGGAAGAAGAATTCGAGCGTGCCTTTGAGGTCGGCCAAGCTCACGTCTTTATCCACATAGAGGGCTTCAATTTGGTTGAAGACGCTGAGGTGGGTAGCGTCAATCTCATCGCGACGGTAGGCAGCACCGGGGGCAATCACGCGAATCGGCAGGGACTTCGCCGTCTCCATGGTGCGAATCTGTACGCTGGAGGTATGAGTGCGCAGAAGGCGTCCATCGGGGAGATAGAAGGTATCGCTCTCGTTGCGGGCGGGGTGATCGGCAGGGGTGTTTAAGGCATCAAAGCAATGCCACTCGGTCTCGATCTCAGGTCCGTCTGCCAGGGTGAAACCGACGCGGCGCAGGGTGCGCACGGCGAGGTCGCGGATCTGGGTGAGCGGGTGCAATGTGCCGACGCCCGAGCCAGGACGACCCGGGAGACTGAGGTCAATACCAGCGACAGAGGCGGCATCCTTGGCGGATTGCAGGGCCTCCTGGCGACTGGTGAGACCTCCGGTGATGGCCTCGCGCACTTCATTGAGCTTGGCCCCGACTTCCTTTTTGAGATCGGGCGAAACATCTCTCATGCCTGCGCTGAGGGCGGTCAGTTTGCCTTTTTTGCCCAGGTAATCAATGCGGAAGGACTCCAGCGCGGCTTCATCGGACAGGGTATCGAGCGTGGCGAGGGCTTCGGTTTTAAGGGAGTCAAGTTGTGCGAGCATGGGAAAGGAGTGGCTGGTGGCCAAAGAGGGCCGAGATGATCAGCGTGATTCGGGCGCTGTGCAACCTGGAGGTGTAGGGTGCCAAAGGCAAAATTGTGACGGCTTTTCAAGTCGGCAACTACCGCCATGAGGGGGATGGGGAAGATTTTTTATTTTTCCCCATTTGGGGATTTAATTACCTAATGCTTTGATTATAAACACTTTATGATGGGGATGCATTTCCCCACGCATCCCCATCGGGGGATGCATGGGGACACCTGTCATGATCCAAGGCGAGTTAAAACTGACGCCACGGTCTAAAGACAGATGTGGACGCAATAGAAGAACTCTGCGTGCTGGTCCGCCTTTCCGCCTGCGAATGACAAAGGATGGAGGCGAATTAGATGAGGACGAAGACGGAAGAAACCAGATAAACGACATGCTGTATAATATCATCTCATGATATTCACACCAATGGAATATTGCGCTTTGGAGGTGCCGGTTATTCAAGAGGAAAGGTTGTTTTCCGGCGTACAATTTTGGACAAAGACGGGAAGTTGAATTTTTCTCGTTAGGTTTAGGCTTGTGGCGATGTTCTTTGATGCCCTTTTGATTTTGTTAGCTAAAGGGGTGGGTGCCAAAAGTAGCAGGCAGGAGTGCCTGCATCACTTGAGGGCCTGCGTCTTTGAGATTTTCCCCCAGCATTTGTGAATCCAACCACCGAAACCACGCTCCGCTTCACGGGAGACTACCCTGCCCTGGGGATCTGTGTGCTGGCCGTCGGGCTTGCGGCGGCGATGTGGTTTTTGTATCGGCGTGAATCACGGCACCTTAACGGAGCGGCCCGCTGGCTGCCTGCGACACTGCGGTCGGCGGCCGTGTTTATTCTGGTGCTGGCGCTCTCCGGCCCCGTACTCAGAAAAGAAACGACACAACGGCAACTCGGGCGGGTAATCCTGGCGGTGGATACCTCCGCTAGCATGAAACTGGAGGATGAGATTTTGTCTGAATCAGCCGCCGGTGGCCCACGGGTGGCCAACAGCGACTCCCGCCTGACCCGTGCGGAAAAGATGCTGCTGGGCGGAAGCACTCCACTGCTGAAAAAGCTCACAGAGACACAGGATGTGGAACTGGTGCTGCTACGCGGCCAACAGACGCAGCGTCTTTGGTGGAACCGGCAAAAGGGCAAGGACGCCTCCGGTGAGATGCCAACCAGCTTTGACGTGCAGGCGGATGCGCCGATAACCAATCTGGACAGTTCTCTGCGGGATGCCTTGGGAACGGTGACTCCGGGAACGGCGCTGGTCGTGATGACCGACGGCCAGCACAACGGCCCGGGATCGCCCGAAGAATTTGCGACAACCATGAAGCAGACTGGAACCCCAATATTCACGGTCGGCTTTGGCAGCGAGGTGCCGCCGCCGGATCTGAGTGTGCTGAATGTGCTGACGGCAGAATCCGTTTTCAGTGAGGAGAATCTGCAGGGGCGGGTGCTGATCAGCGATTCCTTGCCCGTGGGCATTCCGGCGCAGGTTCGTATCACCAGCAGTGGCAAGGTCATGTGGGAGCAAAACTTCACGGGGGAAGGAAAAGGCGAGCGGCGTTTTGATTTCAGTTTTCCTGTCAAACAATTACCCGAAGGCGCAGCCCAGGAGCGGGACAAGACGCTACGTTTGCTCCAGGTGCAGGTGGCCGTACTGGGGGAGCGATCAGGCCTGGAAAAAACACGTGCTAACAACAGCCGCGAGGTGGCGCTGCATCTGCTGACGAAAAAACGCAAGGTGCTGATCCTGGACGGGCGCCCAAGGTGGGAGACGCGTTATATCCATAATCACTTTGACCGTGATGACCGTTGGGAGGCCAAGCTGGTGCTGGATGATTATGCGGAAGAGCCTCAGAACGGGGCGCTGCAAAAGAACTTTCCCAAGACGCTGGAAGAGCTGCTGAGATATGATCTGGTACTGCTGGGGGATGTATCCCCTGCGCGCTTCAATCGCATGCAGACGGACTGGCTCATGGAATTTGTGGAGAAGCGGGGTGGCGGGCTAATCCTCATCGACGGGCTGCGTGGAAATTTGAAAAAATGGGCAGAGGGAAACACTGCGGCGCTCATGCCCGTGGCCTGGATGCCAGAGGCGAATGTGTCCGGGGCAAAAATCACCTGGGCTTTGAGCACTGAAGGTGAACGTGAATCTGCCCTGCGGCTGAGCGATAGCCCAAGCGCCAACAGCACCCTTTGGCCAACACTGCCGGAGATGCGCTGGGCCTCCAATGTGCAGGCGCAGCCTGGTGCGACCACACTGGCTTATTTCCAATCTGGGCCGAACGGTGCCCAGGGCAAACCTGCTGCTATATTCCGTCCGGTGGGTGCAGGGGCAGTGCTTTACCTCGGCACGGATGACCTGTGGCGCTGGCGCTACCAGGTGGGGGATCTCTACCATCAGCGACTGTGGATGCAATTGGCCGCCTGGATCGCCGCGCCGCCTTTCCAAGCGGAGAACAAACAGATTTCCATCGGCACCGACAGGATGAGATATACGCCGGGGGAGCAGTCCGAAATCCGTGTGCGCATCCGCAATGCCACAGGTGAACTGGTGAGCCAGGCAGAGCCACGCGCTTTCCTGCTGCTGGATGGCAAAGAGGTGGCCACGCTGCAACTGGAGCCAGACCCGACCCACTTTGGCATCTACCGGGCACTGACGCCGCCCCTGAAGGCTGGTGCTTATGAGATCGCTGTCGCGGAAAGCCCGACGGCGATGCAGAGCGACCTGCGTCTCTCCCTGCGCGTGGCAGATGCTGGGAATCCTGAATGGGCGACCCTGACGATGAACCGCCCGCTGCTGGAGGCGATGGCCACGACATCCGGCGGGAGATTTTTACGTGAGGAGCAGGCGGCTACTGAGCTGCCCAATTTGCTCCAAACACTGGATCGCAAACAAACAACGGTGGCGGAAACGCTGCTGTGGTCAAGCTGGTGGTGGTTCGGCGCGGTCATCGTTTTATTAACGGCGGAATGGCTGCTACGGAAGAGAATGCGGCTGGTATAAATCTGGCCCGGAGAGGGATCCGTGATGAAGGACGCGGACTGAGTGAAAGGCAGATTGCGGGGCAATCGCGCCTTCAGCCAAACAGTGTCTGGCGGGATGGCTGCGGAGAGAAATACCTCATTGACACCACGCCTTTATTCAGGAACATATCAACGCATCTTGATGCGATGATTTGTTATTTTCATCCTAACTGAACCACGACACACACACATGTCCGACTATAAAGTAAAAGACATCGGCCTTGCCGATTTTGGCCGCAAGGAACTCGACATCGCCGAAAGCGAAATGCCAGGACTCATGGCCACCCGTGAGAAATATGGTCCGAAGAAGCCCCTCGCTGGCGTTCGTATCACAGGTTCCCTGCACATGACCATCCAGACGGGTGTGCTGATCGAAACGCTGAAGGAGCTGGGTGCTGACGTGCGCTGGGCTTCCTGCAACATTTTCTCCACCCAGGACCACGCTGCGGCGGGCATCGCTGCCACTGGCACACCTGTTTTCGCCTGGAAGGGTGAGACGCTGGAAGAATACTGGTGGTGCACCTGGAAGGCCATCATCTTCCCAGGAGACAAAGGCCCGGAACTGATCGTGGACGATGGCGGCGACGTGACCCTCCTGATCCACAAGGGTTATGAAATGGAAAACGGTGACGATTGGGTGAACACCCCTTCGGACAACCACGAAGTGAAGGTCATCAAGGACCTGCTGAAGGACATCGCCAAGAACCAGCCCGGCATTTTCCACACGATCGTCAAGGATCTCAAAGGCGTCTCCGAAGAGACCACCACCGGTGTGCATCGCCTCTATGAAATGGCCAAGGCAGGCAAGCTGCTTTTCCCTGCGATCAACGTGAACGACAGCGTCACGAAGTCCAAGTTCGACAACCTCTACGGCTGCCGGGAGTCCCTTCTGGACGGCATCAAGCGCGCCACGGATGTGATGATCGCCGGCAAGGTCGGCGTCGTCTGCGGTTATGGCGATGTGGGCAAAGGCTGTGCCGCTGCCCTGCGCGGCATGGGTGCCCAGGTCATCGTGACGGAAATCGACCCTGTGTGTGCCCTTCAGGCCGCCATGGAAGGTCACCGCGTGATGCCGATTGAGGACACCCTTGGTTATGGCGATATCTACGTCACCACTACGGGCAACAAGGACATCATCACCCTGGAGCACATGGAGAAGATGAAGGACCAGGCCATCGTTTGTAACATCGGTCACTTCGATAATGAGATCCAGGTGGACAAACTGAACGCCCGTTCTGACGTCAAGCGTCTGAACATCAAGCCTCAGGTCGATAAGTACACCTTCCCTGCTGGCAACAGCATCTTCATGCTGGCTGAAGGCCGCCTCGTGAACCTCGGCTGCGCCACTGGCCACCCGAGCTTCGTGATGAGCAACAGCTTCACCAACCAGACTCTGGCCCAGATCGAGCTTTGGGAAACCAAGGACAGCCGCCCAATCGGCGTAACCGTGCTGCCGAAGAAGCTGGACGAAGAAGTCGCCCGCCTGCACTTGGCCAAGATCGGCGTCAAGCTGACCGTGCTTTCCAAGGATCAGGCCGACTACATCGGCGTGCCGGTTGAAGGGCCTTACAAGACGGATCATTACCGGTATTAAGAGGTAAACGAGTTTTTAAACTCGTAGATTCATGAGCGCGGGTGGCTGAAAGGCCATCCGCGTTTTTTATGATCTCCGAGTGAGATCTTGGGCGGAAAGACAACGGCCCCAGCGGTGAAGCTGGGGTCGTTGGCACTTTGGCGTATGAAACCGGGATACGGCTAAAACTTGTTGGCCTGGATGACGTCCTTTTCGCCATTGAGGTAATTCACCAGATTGAGAGTGGCGCGCATGGCCTGGCGGGGGACGCTTTCATAGGTGCGGGAGCCGATGTGCGGGGTGATGAGCGCCCTCGGATGCTTCAGCAGAGGATGGTCAGCCGGTGGTGGTTCTTCATCGAGAACGTCGGTTCCGTATCCGCCGACGGTTCCGGCATCCAGGGCAGCAATCATGTCTGGCATGTGCACGAGTTCGGCACGGGAGGTGTTGATCACCAGGAGGCCGGGTTTGGCCAGAGCGATGCGGTCGGCACGCACGAGGTGGCGGGTGCTTTCGCTGAGATTGGCGTGTAGGCTGAGGACATCAATGGAGGCGATGAGGCTCTCGATGGTCTCGTGACGGGTGACGTTGTTTTCTTTGGCGAAAGCCTCGGGCCAGTAGATGTCCATGCCGTGGACTTCCATGCCGAAGGCGATGGCGCGTTTGGCCACTTCCTGGCCAATGCGGCCGAGACCGACGATGCCGATCTTTTTATTCCAGATCTCATTGCCAGTAACACGCTTCCACTGACCGGCACGGACGGAATTGGCGCTGTCCACGAGATTGCGAACGAGGGCGAGGAGGAGGCAGAAGGTGTGCTCCGCTACGGTGGTGTGGTTGACACCGGGGGTGAAGAGGACGGGCAGTTTGCGTGCGGTGCAGTCTTCCACATTGATCTTGTCCAGACCGATGCCGTATTTGCTGATGACGCGGAGACGGGGCAGTGCTTTGTCGAGAACGGCGGAGGTGATTTCGTCGTCACCACAGAGAAAGGCATCAAAGTCGCCAGCGAGTTCCAGCATCTTGCTCTCAGGAAGAGGGCCACGTTCACGATGGATCTCAAAGCCCTGCGACTCGAGCAAAGCATGATGGTCGCCGGGGGTGTCTTGGTAACTGGTGGTGGTGAGCAGAACGCGCATGATAGGACTCCCAGCATGGGCGGATTGCACGCCT
This sequence comes from Prosthecobacter fusiformis, assembly GCF_004364345.1. Lineage (NCBI taxonomy): Bacteria > Pseudomonadati > Verrucomicrobiota > Verrucomicrobiia > Verrucomicrobiales > Verrucomicrobiaceae > Prosthecobacter > Prosthecobacter fusiformis. The sequence goes on from NZ_SOCA01000005.1 coordinate 227,879, forward strand.
CGGCAAGAGGCTTCTGCACGCGGGTTCACGAGCTTGGCCGGAGGACAATCAGACGAGTAACTCGGCGCGGGAGAAATCGGCGACGGTGAGGCGGGCTGGAACCTGCGTGCCGGGATCCAAAAGGATGGGGGCATCTTCTTCCGAACGAAAGGCCATGACGCTGCGGCCATTGGGCAGGGATGCGTGCCAGGTACGGGCGCAATGCTGGCTCTGAATGGTGACAGTGGTTTCGACAGTCTCGGGGATCATGGGGGCGTGACGGGTTGCGCCTTTTTGACGGTCGGCGGGGTGCTGGCTGGCTGGCGAGATTTCACGGTAGGCCATTTGAGGCGATTGTTATGTAGATGGGTATGAGAACTGAGCATGTCCACGGCGCGCTGCAAGACGGTATCCCGCAGGGCGGGACGGTCATCGGTGAGGATCTCGCCTGCGCTGCGGCGGATGTAAGAATCCAGTTCGGGATTCTTCCGGGAGATCAAGGCGGCTTCATTGTAGCGAATGCGGCTTTGGTCGAAAAGACGTTCCTTGACCGGACCGGCGGCGTCGAAAATTTGGCGCTTGGAAGCGGTCGGCAGGTCTAATGGGAAATCGGGCTGTAACCCCTGTCGGAAGAGGGCGCGGTCTCCAGACAACAGCATCTCGGCGCTGGCAAAACGCAGCAACCACTGACCATCGAGGGGGAGGGTTTCATAGCGCACAGTGGCACCGCGAGTCTTGCCACCGATGACGAGGGCTTGTTTGCGATCCTGAAGAACTGCGGCGATGGTTTCGCCCAGATTGCAGGTTTCTGCATCTACCAAGACGATGAGCGGTTGTGTCCATATGGGATCGCGGTTGGCGATGAAAAGCTGGGCATCCTCCCGACCGACCTGCTTCAATTTAAAGAGCAGTTCGCCGCGTGGTAAAAACAGGTTCAGCATTCCTGCGGCGGTGGTGAATTCCCCGGCAGGGGCAGGGCTGCGCAGGTCGAGAATCAAGTAGGGGACTTTTTCCTGGACGTTCTTTTTTAACTGAGTTTCCAGTTGAGGGACCTCTTCTTCAGCAAAGCTCAAGGGCCGCAGGTAAGATATCTCGGGGGTGAGCATTTCGGAAAGGACTCCGCGCTTCATCAACGGCCTTTCAGCATCCACTTTGCTGACAAGTTCGGCCCCCAGTTCCATGCGTTCCAGGAGGCCCTGAAACGCGGCACGGTTTAGCTCATCAAAGGTTAGATCGTCCCCGCGAATGTATTCGCTGCGCAGAATCTGAAAGGCGGATTGAACCGCTGCCTGTGACACGGATTCCACCTTTTCTGGAAGAGCCGTCACGCCCTGAGGTGAGGAGTCCTCCGCGAGGGCTGTCCCGGCGAGCAAAAGGCACGCGAGCATTTTTTTCATAAGGAGGAATTCTTCAAATGGTTCAACGCATGTACGGTGCCATGGCTGCCATTCCATTGAAAATATTCGGCAATGGCGGCGCTGATGTATCGCTTGGCCTGTGAGACCGCTTCCTGCAAGGGCAAACCGAGGCCGAGACCGGTGGCAATGGCGGCGGAATAAGTGCAGCCTGTGCCATGGGTCTGCACGTCAGGGGTGCGCGAAGTATCATACCAGGTAAGCTCGCCATTGATGCAGAGCACATCGGCTGCGGAGCCGGTGAGATGACCGCCTTTTAGCAGCACGGCAGTGCCGAATTCAGCGGACATATCCTGGGCACAGGCGGTCATTTCATCGCGTGTGGTGACGGGGCGTCCCCACAAGACGGCAGCCTCGTCCATGTTTGGCGTGATGACGGTGGCGAGGGGCAGCAGCAAGGTGCGGACGGCATCAATGGCATCGTCTTCCAGGAGTTTACCACCGCCGGTGGCGACCATGACGGGATCCACCACGAGAGGAAGTCCGACAGGGGCAATGGACTGCCAGGTTTTCACCACGGCTTCCACCTGAGTGAGTCCGCCCAGCATGCCGGTCTTCACAGCAGCGATGGGAAAACCTTCAAAAAGGATGCGGATCTGATCCGATACGAGTTCTGCGTCTAGCAATCGCACGATGGATACCCTGCCTGGAGTCTCTGAAACGACACTGGTGAGCGCATTGAGTGCATACCCCCCCAGGGCCGAAATGGCCTTCAAATCTGCCTGAACCCCTGCCCCGCAGGAGGAATCGGAGCCGGCTATCGTGAGGATGGGTGGAGGGGACATCGGTTTGGCAGTCAAAGGGCAAGCCTGTCAAAGGTCAAGCGCATCAGTGGTGGCGCTGTTTTCCATTTCCCGAAGTTATAACGCCGGAAATAGCGATCCAGTGTGGACTACGGTTGCTATACCATGTCTTGACGTTTAGCCACCTGCCCTTACTCTGAGAATAGAATGAATGTCCGCTTCGAGCATCTCACTGGCTTGTCCGTGACCGTGGATGATATCCAGTATGATCCGACACGTCCGGCCCCGCCTGACAGGCCGCACCCGTTTGTGTATCACGTGTCCATCCACAATGATTCACAGGAGACGGTCAATATCTTTGGGCGTAAATGGATCGTCCGGGATACGGATGGGGACACGCTTGTGGTGGAAGGTGATGGCGTGGTGGGCCAGTTTCCCAAGTTGGAGCCGGGCCAGACCTTTAGCTACAACTCGTATCATGTGATCAAGGCGGAGAGTTCAGCCACGGGATCTTTTTTTGGTACCACAACTCAGGGGCGGCCTGTGTGCGCACGCATTCCGCGTTTTGACATGCATCCGCCGCTAATTGCGTGAGGAGAATTTTGGTTCGCCTCCGGGTGTGAAGAATATAAAAAAGGCCGGTTCCCAAGGTGGAAACCGGCCTTTTCTCTTTAGAGATTACTTTTTCACGACCTGCACGGCATCCAGATGGACATTGCCTTCGGAGCCTTCGGTGCGGAAGATAACAGCGGCTTCTTCTCCCGCATTGAACTTGAAGGTGCCCAGGCTGTGCGCACCGTTCAGGTTGGCAGCAGGCTTGGTCTGATCCACCTTGATTTCTTTTTCACCCTCTGCGCTGAGCACGGTCACTGGGGCGGATTTGGCGCGGTTGGCGTGGGGCTGATAGAAAATGCGCACGTCGTAGTCGCCGCTTTCTTTAACAGCAAAGGAGAAACGGGCGCTGGCGTTTTTTTCGCGGCCATAGCTGAAGTGGGAACCGACGTAGGGCTTCAGGCTTTCAGCCTGGGTCCACTTGCCAGTGAATTCTGCATCTTCATCATCAATGACGATGCCTTCGAGGGTTTTTGGATCAATGGTGTCGCTGGCCACTTCAGGCAGTGCCTTGGCATTTGCGGGCATGTAAAGGGGGCTTTCCAGGCTGTCACGACGCATCGCTCCAGGCTGGCTCATGAGGTCCTTGAGGATGTCCAAATACTGCTCATAAACACCACGCGGGGTGGTGTGGTGACGCACGCTGATCCAGGCAGCCTTGCCCACCACTTCACCAAACATGCCGCAGGTGCGCATGACGCGGGTGCTGCCCAGGGCAAAGCGGTCCACACTGATGTTGCGACCAGCCATGAAAAGATTGCCGATATCTTTGGAATACAGGCATCGGTAAGGCACTGGATAACCGTTTTTGCGGTCCGTGTGCTTACCGAACTGGGCACGGGAGATAAAGGGGTTTTCAGGAAACTTCACAGAGTATTGCTCTTTCGGATAATGCAGGTCCTGGTCCCAAGTCGTGGGCACACAGGCGTCTGGATGAATAACTCCTTTGACCATGTCTTCACCTGGCAGGACCAGATCGCCAACGATGCGGCGGGATTCACGAGTGCCGCCGACGTAAGCCAGCCACTGCATGTCGTAGCTGCCATACTTCTGCGGATCATTCTTTTTCAGAGAGGTGACTGCGCCATAGACTGCACGGAAGTTCCAATCGCGGATGCGCTCCAGGCCATTGATGGGGTCCTGGTCGAAACCACTCTCCCAGAACCATTCGCCATGAAGGTAGTCTTCGGAGTTTTCGACAGGTGTGTAACCGAGGTCAAAGCCTGTCATATTGGCCTTATTTTTCACACCGACAGGCTCCAGCACGCGGGGTGCCGGGAAGTCTTCCAGCTTGAGATCGAGCGCCCATGGAGTGGCGGGCCATTCTTTTGGATGGGCGGATTTTTTCAGCACCCACATGTTGCTCATGCCCATGCGGCCTTTTTCTTCCTGCATGATGGTGGCTCCGGCGAGGAATCCGACGCTGCCGTGGCCGGTGCAATCACTGAAGAATTTGCCGCGAAAGCGTGTTTCCTTGCCCGTCTTGGTGTCCAGGCCAGTTACGCTGCGGATCTTCTTATCAGCGACTTCGCCTTTTTCCATTTCCACGGCATAGACGTGAGTGTTGAGGAAAAGATCAATGGTCTTTTCAGCCTTCACGACCTCCTCTTTGAGTTTGTCATTGAACTCCTCAGGATTGGCAGCCGGGCTGTTGCTGGCACGGTCGGCGAATTCTTCCACGATCTCGCCGAGATGCGGGTAGAGACCACGACGGGTGCCGCCCATGGCCCAGACTTGGACTTCACTGGAACCATTGCCACCAAGCACGGGGCGGTTCTGGATGAAGGCCACTTTCAAGCCCTGGCGTGCGCCGGAGATGGCTGCGCCCATGCCGGAATAACCGCCACCGACGACCACGAGGTCATATTCCTCAGTCTCCGGGGCCACCTCGGGCAGGCCTAACGACTTCTTACGCAGAGAATTCGTTGCGGCGAAGTCAGCAGGCGGGGTGAAGGAGGCATCCTTGCTGAGGATGATGGCATCCACACGACCGTCGAAACCGGTCTTGTCCACCAGAGCCAGCTTGGCGTTGCCTTTCAGTTCCACCGTTCCGGCCTCTTCCCACAGCCAGTCTTTGCCTTCGGTGCCGAGCACCTTGTCCAAGACTTTGCCATTCACGCTGACCTGGAACTTCCCAGGAGCTCCTGGAGCATCCCAGGGGCCGACCCAGTTCTTCGTGCGCACCCAGACCTTGTAGCTGCCAGGTTCAGTGATGGCGACTTCGGTTTCAGCATCTTTGACCGGCGTGCCCATGCCATGGGCCAGCAGGTAGGGCGAGCCCATGATGTCAATAAACTGGGTGTCCAGCATCCAGCCGCCAGGGCTGGCAAAGGATTCGGCCTCCACCCAGACCTGCTGGGCGTGACTGGAAAGAGCGGTGGCCGCAAGGGCGGCGAGCAAGGTGCGAGGTAACTTCATGTACAGGGTTGGTTCTACAGAGCTTTTCATAAACGCCGGGAATGATCAATTACAATCAACGGATGACCGTTACGGTAACAGCTTGCTAGCATCTCGTGGAGCTGTGGATTCTTCGCGTGCCCAAATAAACAGGTCACCATGCAAGAAGGATGAAACTTCAATTCTGGTTGCAACCTCAGGAGCCATGTCCTATCAGCCATGTCTATGGAAACGACCAACAAGTCCGTCCTGACCGACCTCCAGGCGTTCGACGTGGCAAGCCTTAAAGGCCGCCTGAGCGAACTCCGGAGGTATCTTTGACTTACCGAAACTCACCGAAGAGCTGTCGGCGCTCGAACATAAGATGACCGACTCAGGCTTCTGGGACAGCCAGAATGCAGCCAAGAAAGTGATTGATCGCGCTAACGTGATCAAAAAGCAGATCTCGCCCCTGGGTGAGCTGGACTCCCGCGTGGAGGACTTCCCCGTGCTCATTGAGCTGGCCAAAGAACAGGGAGATACGCAAAGCTATCGCGAAGTGCAGACGGAATTTGATGCCCTGAGCAAGGCCATCGCGGATTACGAGCTGGAGCTACTTCTCAAAGGCCCCTTTGATCATGGCAATGCGTTCCTGACGGTTCATTCCGGAGCGGGTGGCACGGAAGCCTGTGACTGGGCAGACATGCTAATGCGCATGTTTGTGCGCTGGTCTGAACGCCGTGGCTACAAGGTACAGATCATCGACCATCAAGAAGGCGACGACATCGGCACGCGCTCAGCCACTCTGGAAATCCTGGGCGAAAACGCCTATGGCTTTCTCCAGGCGGAGCGTGGGGTTCACCGACTGGTGCGCATCTCCCCCTTTGATGCAGCCAAGAAACGGCACACCTCATTCGCCTCCATTGATGTCACTCCTGACAATGAGGAAGACATTGATATCGAGGTGCGCGATGATGATCTGAAAGTGGATACCTACCGGGCTGGCGGCAAAGGCGGCCAGAACGTGAACAAGGTGGAAACTGCGGTCCGCATCACCCACATTCCTTCAGGCGTCATCGTGGCCTGTCAGGTGGAGCGTTCCCAGCCCAAAAACCGGGCGAAGGCCATGGCCATGCTCAAGGCCAAGCTTTACCAGATCGAAGAAGATAAACGCCAGGCTGAAATCGCCCGCCAGTATGGCGAGAAGACCGACATCGGCTGGGGCAGCCAGATCCGCAGTTACGTTTTCCAGCCTTATCAAATGGTCAAAGACCATCGCACCGGGGAAAAGACCAGCGACGTCTCAGGCGTCATGGATGGAGACCTGGATGCCTTCATGGAAGCCAAACTCCGTGGCCAGAAATCTGGAGGGGACGATGGTGATGATGATGTGTAAACGAGATTCCCTATAATCAGAGCAGCCTCCCTCGAAAGTGGGGGGCTGTTTTTTTGTAGCCTCGCTTTTGTCTTTCAAGGTTCACGGCAGAAAGAATGAAATACAAACGATGGAAGTAATTGATCATGCTCCCGGTGGCTGGTTTCTTTTGAGCGAAGAAAACCGCTACTATCTGGACATTCATAGTGGCTACTCTTTCGTAAGCTGGTCCGTTTTAATCGAACTCAATCAAGAGGAGCGAGACGGTTATGCCCATGGTGGGAGCGAATACATCTCCCAACTGGTATTCGGCTTCAATAATCCACCTATGAGCTGGAATAGGAACATCGACAGTCAACTCGGCAAAAAAACGCATGAGGCCATCATGAAATGGAAGGAAACACAGGACTGATAGTCCTGTTTCTTCCATTACTCCGTAGGGACAAAGAACTCCCGGCGTAGCTTGCTAAAGACGATTTCTGAGGTGCCGAACTTCGCGTGCAAACGGCGGCGGCCGGTGGAGTAAGAGACAAACATCTCATCCCGATAAAGGAACATGAAAGGCGTGTTCACGGCGTTGTAGTCCACGATTGAAAACGCCTTCGTATATTTTTTATAAGACGGATCAATCTGGACTACATCGCATTTGTTGCGCGTCATCTGGTTGCCGCCCATGGGCACACTGGCTGCCGTAAACATGGCCACCATACCAATGGGTTTACCGAAGTTAGCAATGGTCGGCCGTCCAATGCCATAGGTCCATTTTTTCACCGGTGCATCGAATGTGTACAAGTCGGATTTCTTGGTCTTGCAAAGCACATAGCCACCTTCAACGACGTTTGTGCGGAGATGCAGATACACATAGTTGCGGTCTTGGGTTATAGCTGGCTCGGCCAAAATTTTGACCTCCGTCGTCAGCAGTCGCGGATCAGGTGCGCCCATCAGCTCCCAGGTCTGGCCTTGGTCAGAGCTGCGCATGAGTACGTTGGTCATCAGCTTCGTTACTCCGTCCACGGAGTTTTTGATCTGGATGGAGCTGTAAAGCTGGCCGTCAAATTCCGTAAAATCACAGGGCGTGCTGATGCCTCGGGCAAACTGCTCGCCAAATCCTGCGCCAAACAAAAAGTCCAGCTGCGCCTGGATCGCTGGCACTGCGAGGTCCATCACTTTGGAAGGATCCTTGCCAATGGTGCAGCGTATGGCTTTGAATCCGGCCAGCTTGCCGGTGGCAATGTCGTAGTCTTTGTAAAAGGCCCGGTAACCTGAGATCGTATCGCTGCCCAAACGACCCACGAAGAAAATGCGTAGAGTCTTTTCATTCAGGATGTGCAGCATGGGACCGGAGACAAAGGTGCCTCCAATGGTCACTCCATCGGATGTTTCCCCCACCTGCGCCACATCCACCCAAGTTGCCGTCGCGGTGGGGTTCAGAATGTTAAAAACGGCCATCCTTGCCACCTGCCCAGCCTGGTTTTCTTCCGGTGTGTTTTCGTTGCACTGATACACCACGTATCCCATCCCATTGACAATGCGCATGGAGGACTGGTGCGCGTACTGCTCCGTCGTGAACTTGCTCACCAGCATCGACTGGTCCACAAACGAGCGGGATGAAATCTCGCCATTGGGCAGCTTCGGTTTTTCAACCGGGTCTTGGGCCCGAATACTCCCCTGCCCTGCCAGCAAGAATGTGGCGATACTCAAAAATGGCAGCCAACGGCCTAACTTTATATGCTTCATCAATTTAAAGGGATGCGGTTTCTTCACGATAAGCTTTCGCCAGCAGCGTCACGGGCTGGGTCACTTGCGCTGTGTTTCCCAGGCCGTTGGCCAATTGCAGATGGCAGCCGGGGTTTGAGGTCGTAACGACCGTGACGCCTGTGCGTGCGATATTTTTGACCTTGCGATCCAGCAGCTTGGCCGATTGCTCAGGCTGCGTGATGTTGTAAATGCCTGCGCTGCCACAGCACCAGTTGCTTTCTGGCAGTTCCTTTAAGATCAAGCCGGGAATGGCCTGGAGCACCTGCCTTGGCTGACTGACGACTTTTTGCCCATGGCAGAGGTGGCAGCTTTCGTGATAGGTCACCTCAGTCACCCCGGCTCCGTGTTCGGGCTTGCGGATGCCGGTTTGCACCAGCCATTCATGGATGTCCTTCACCTTGCGATCCCACTGCTTCGCACGGACGGCATAAAACGGATCATCATGCAAAAGATGGCCGTAGGTCTTCAGGTGGGAGCCACAGCCGCCCGCATTGGTGATGATGGCATCCAGGCTGTCCAGATCGAAGCTGTCAATCTGCCGCCGGGCCAGTTCACGGGCCAGCTCCACCGCGCCGTTGTGCGCATGCAGGGAGCCGCAGCAGGACTGGGCACGCGGGGTGATGACTTCACAACCATTGGCCAGCAGGACATCTGCTGTATCGCGATTGATGTTGGAAAAGGCCAGGTCCTGAATGCAGCCCGTCAGCAACCCGACACGATATTTTTGCACCACCGGTGTCTCGCGGGCTTCAATCAGCGCATCGGAAAATTCAGGTGAAACCTTTGGCGTCTGTGGCTCCAGATCGCGCAGTTTTTTCGGCAGCAGTCCGAAGAATTTGACGTGACGCAGTTTCACATCCAGCCCCGTTTTTTGCCACAGGCGCAGGCCCCAACCTGCGAAACGGAGCAAACGCGGGTGCATAAAGAGGACATTCAGCGTGAGCCAGCGCCAGAAATCGCGCTCATTGTTTTGGCCCACCCCGGCGCGCTCCACCTCAGCACGCGCGGTTTCAAACAGCTCGGCATAATTCACGCCCGCCGGGCAGGCCGTCTGGCAGGCCAGGCAGCCGAGGCAGTAATACATTTCATCGGAGAAGGCCTTGCTGACTTCCAATTCTCCATCGGCGACACTGCGCATCAAGGAGATGCGGCCGCGTGGGCTGTTGCGCTCCTTTTTTGTCTCCACATAGGTCGGGCAGGTGGGCAGGCACATGCCGCAGTGCATGCACTGCTGGAGGACGGAATAATCGAGGGATCGAAGCAAGTTCACAGGGGGGCGAAAAAAGGAAGTGGAGGATAGCGACGGAAAGCCCATCAATCTTCCATCTTTTCGGAATCTGTCTGCCTTTGCCAGCTTGTTTCTTGAGCAGACCAGCCACCTTCCGACCGTCCCTGCAAAATTCCCTTTTCCCATCCGCCCCTTTCCAGGTAAACAAACACTGCATGACCCACGCCGAAGCCACCCACCGCGCCGAGCAGCTCCGCAGCGAGCTCCACCGCCACAACCACCTCTATTATACCGAGGCGCGGCAGGAGATTACGGATCAGGAGTTTGATGCGCTCTTGCGTGAACTTCAGGACATTGAGGCTCAGTTTCCTGACCTTTTGACGTCAGACTCCCCCACCCAACGCGTGGGCGGTGCTCCCATTGAGGGTTTCAAGCAGATCCGGCACACCATCCCCATGATGAGCCTGGACAACACTTACTCCGAAATGGAGATGGCGGCCTTCTTCGCCCGGCTACAGAAAGGTTTGGGCCGGGAGAAGATTGAGTGTGTGATCGAACCGAAAGTGGACGGCGTGGCCATCAGCATCCGATATGAAGATGGCGTTTTTAAACACGGAGTCACCCGAGGTGACGGCCAGACAGGAGACGATGTGACGGCGAACCTGCGGACGATTAAGAGCCTGCCCCTGCGGCTGCCTAAAGACGGCCCGCAGACCTTCGAAGTGCGCGGAGAGGTCTTCATGACCAAGGCCAACTTCGCCAAGCTGAACCAGGAGCGCGAGGAAGCCGGAGAGCCCCGTTTTGCCAATCCGCGTAACTCCACTGCAGGCACCCTCAAACAGCTCGACTCCAAAGCGGTGGCCAAGCGTCCTTTGGACATCGTTTTCTATGGTCTGGCGGATGCCTGGGGTATGCCGATCAACACCCAGACGGAGGTGCATGAGCTGCTGAAAAAAGCTGGACTGCGGCGTGCCGATTTCATTTGGGAAAAAGACAGTGCCGAAGGCCTGCTGGAGGCCATCCGGGAGCTGAATGAAAAACGCGGTTCACTGCCCTATGAAACCGATGGCGCGGTGGTGAAGGTCAACTCCTTTGCGGACCAGCAGGAGCTTGGCTCCACCTCCAAAGCCCCGCGTTGGGCCATTGCCTACAAATACCAGCCCGAGCAGGCCGAAACGAAGCTCCTGGCCGTGGATATCCAGGTGGGCCGTACAGGCGCATTGACGCCAGTGGCACGTCTGACCCCGGTGTTTCTCAGTGGATCTACCGTGAGCAATGCCACGCTGCACAACTTCGAGGAAATCGAGCGCAAAGACATCCGCGTGGGTGATACCGTGGTGATCGAAAAAGCGGGTGAGATTATCCCAGCCGTCGTCATTGTGAAAAAGGATCTGCGAACTGGCAGCGAAACTCCGATTCCTGTGCCGACCCAGTGCCCGATCTGCGGAACCGGGGTGCATCGAGACGAAGAACAGGTGGTCATTCGTTGCCCCAATCCCAAGTGCCCCGAAGTATCCAAGCGCCGTCTGGAACACTTCGTCAGCCGGGGTGCTATGGACATCAGCGGCCTGGGTGAATCTGTTGTCGCTCAGCTCGTTGACACCCCTTTTCACGATCGGCGCACCGTGGAAGATGCGGCTGATATTTATGCGCTTGATCAGATTAAACTCGCCCGTCTGGAGCGCATGGGCACCAAGAGCATTGATAACTTGCTCAAGGCCATCGAGGCGAGCAAGCAGCAGGACCCTTGGCGGCTGGTTTTTGGCCTCGGCATTCTCCATGTCGGTGCAGGCGGCGCACGCAAGCTGCTGGAGCACTTTGGCAGCATTGATGCCCTGGCGGCAGCCAGCATTGAGGAGCTAACGCAATGCCCCGACATCGGAGCCATCGTCGCGCCGAGCATTCATGCCTGGTTCAATGATGAGGACAATAAAGCCCTGCTCGAACGCCTGCGCGCTGCCGGATTGACCTTCTCCCAACGCACCGTCGAGGCCGCCAGCGACAAGCTCAAAGGGACTACCTGGGTCATCACCGGCACCCTCAGCCAGGACCGCGAAACCATCGCCGACACCATCCGCGCCAACGGCGGCAAAGTCAGCGGCAGCGTCAGCGGCAAAACCACCTATCTTCTCGCCGGAGAAGATGCGGGGAGTAAGATGGACAAGGCGACGAAGCTGGGCGTGAAGGTGCTAAGTGAGGAGGACTTTCGGGGGATGGTTGGCTGAAACTTTTTAGACTCACCAACGAATCAATATCCACAACTCATGAGAGCTTTCGCAGTCACCCTTTTCATTATAGGCAATCTTATCTTTCTTACGCAGTTGGGTAAGGACGTTCATCAACTTATCTGGGGCATGGAAACTTCCATGTTCGATGAGTTCGAACCAGAAAAAATCAGTGCCCGGGCGGAAACGAATACAGCAGCCTTGCTAGAGGAGTTCCGAAAAGCTGATGCGGAAATCAAGGTTCTGGAACGCAGCAAAACGTCGGATGAAACCTATCAAGTGCGTAAGGAAAATGAGTCACTCTACAACACCCGTAATGAGGCCAGAGTAGAACTGCTGGCTCGTGAATCCAAGTCTGCTGAATTGCGTGATCTTTGGGTTTTCTCTGGTTACGGCATCTTCCTGATAGCCGTGGGAGGAATTCTTTCCCGGAAAGCTGTTACATGGCCCGGACTAGCAGTCTTGGTTTCCGGTTTCTCCATTCTCGAATATTGGGCCAGTCCGCCTTTTTTCGAGGGGGCGGGCACTGAGTTTAGGACCTTACTGTGGAATAAGACTTTCCTGACCTTTTTTGCTCTCTTTGCCCTCTATGCTTGTGCGGTGATGTTTGACCGGAAACTTCCAATCAAACGCTAGATTTTACCCCATGTCTATAGCATCCATATTGGGTAATATACCTGATCCCAAAGATTGGGTTGTCAGTAGAATTCGCCATGACTATAGACGTGTTTTCATTCGTCATTCCATAGATGTAGCTCCATCAATTTGGATCAGGAAGCTGCGCAATTGCAAAAATATTTGTCAACTGCCCGACTCTGCCCGTTTACTTTTGGAGGTGCGACAAAAAGGCGGCATTGACCTTGGTGTTATAAGTGGTCGGGATGCCTATAAATTTACTCAAACTCTTGAAAAGGCAGGCTTTGAGAGTCAAGTGGAAGACGCTTCCTACATATCGTATTTCCCTGAGGGACCTGACGGCAGAATTCTCATCGAAGACGAGGCGGTAGTGCAGGCGTTCTGCCTGGAGTTGATTCGGTTGGGAGCCAACGTTCGAGAAACAGAATATTAGTGCCGTGAAGTTCGTTCGCAAGTTTTGGGCAGACCAAGAAAATGCCACACTGAAACCCTAAAGACATCCAAGCATTACCCCCGTATCCAAAGCCAGTGAAACTCCCCCTTGCTCTCTTTACTGCCCTTATTGCTGTCGTCGTCAACCTTGGTCATGCCACCACCCCGTCGGCAGCACTGGAGGCGAAGATGGACGAGGCCTGGCAGGTCACGTGGAACCGTTTTTTCCAGAAGGATGTCCAGACGTTCATGGATTATCTGAGCAGCTATGAAGCAGGCAAAGAACAAGCCCATCTCCCCACGGCGGAAGAGGTGCGCAGGCAATACCCGAATCCTTGTGGCTACGGCACCGGCATGGAAGATGGGATGATCCTGGGCGGGGCCATGCTCAGCCTGCTATGCGACCGCTTTGCCGTCACCGGGGAAGAAAACTTGCGCCACGATGCCGCCCAGGTTTTCAGCGGCATGCGGCGCTGCTCTACGGTTCCGGGGGCACCCGGATTTGTTGCCAGAAACATCTGTGTCGAAGACCAGAAGAGCATCTATTTCAACTCTTCGCGGGACCAGTATACCCACTTTGTGCATGGGCTATGGAAGTACTATCACAGCCCTCTGGCGGATGATGCCACCAAGGAGGAGATTCGCAACATTCTCGCCTCCGTTGCGGAGCGCATGATCAAGTTTGTCACCCCCGAAAACAATTTTGACTCTTGCCGCGCCGACGGCCAAAAATGCCTCGTGGGCATCTCCCGCATGTGGAATGTCCAGGCACATGAAGCGGCCCGCCTTCCTATGATTTACGCTGCAGCGTGGGACGCCACGCGAAATGAACGCTACCGGGAACAATGGCGTAAATATGCGGCGGAGGCAGTGGCCCAGTCTGCAAATCCCGACACGCACCAGCCAGGCTACGCCTTCCTGCAGATGCAATGCTCGTTGGAGCTTCTACATCATCTGGAACCCGAACCGGAACTTAAAAGCGCCATCGCCACAACGATGAAACACCTGAGCACAATCGCAGAAAAACGGCTGTCCTACATCACGATGAAAATCGCGCAAAAGAGCCCTGAGGAGATGCAGATGCTGGGCCCTGACTGGCGTCAGGTAAAGGAGTGAAAGAAAATGAAAGACTACACGAACCCCCAGTGGGGACCGTACAAGCAGATCTGGCACTTCACTCGCGAGGCCGGCGAATGTGCAGTGATCCCAATGATGGCGGAACCTCCGGTGCTGGCTGTGGCATCCAAGGAGCAACTGGAAGATCTAATCCTGAAAACCGATTACCTGCATAACTCCAGTTGCGGCATCATTTACCACCTCGCCTCTTACTGGAAAGCCCGCCGATACAAGGTTTTATGAAAATGGGGGATCAATCGCCTGAGCCTTTAAGCAGGCAGAATCGCCAGGAGTTCTTGCCCGTGGGGACATGCATCCGCGCAAGCGGGTTGGTAACGATGTTGAGATGAGCGACATGGTCCCGCTCATGTCTTACTTGCCTTAAATTACTCCGGCAGCTTCCAGAGATGACTTAAAAGCTTCAAACCGTGTTTTCAAAGACGCTTCGACCTCATGCTGTTGAAGGCAATCGGCCAGTTCGTCCAAGCTTTCAATTTTGCCCTCTAGGTCGGTCGGTGTTTCCATGGCGAACTGATCCAAAAATTGAGCGAGAAAACCTTGTGCCTGCACGACTTGGCACACATTGAACAAGCCTACAATTTGCCACTCCTGCAGCTTGGATCGCCGCCACGGTTGATTGGCAGGACCGTTGTTCAGGCCAAGCGCAACCGATGTTTCAGCAAGGACGTCTGGCCAGCATTGAAGGTCAAATAGACAACAGGTTAAAAAATAGTGGGCAAGCCAATGGGTTGGATCCATGGCGATAGCCTCCCTGTAACCGAAGACCGCATTCCGCAGGATGTCGTGCTTTAAAGAGGTGTCGGTGAAAAGGTTAGTGATGGCTGACCAGTAAACAATGCACGCCTTTAGATAGAGGCTGTCTGCCGTCGCAGGAGACTCACGCATGATCAACTGCCCGACAGCCCACTCTGCATCGGTATGGGCAGCCAAATGTACCGTTTTTGTTCGCTCAGGGTCTTGAAGGCATCCAAGCGCCGAAACAGCCATGGACCGCACAAAGGCGAGATCATAACCGCCCATCGCCAGCCCTGCATAATAAATGGCTCCAACCCGTTCCCATGAATTGCCAGCAGATTCTTCTTCGATCGCCATTCTTCGAACGACCTCAGTTGCAGAAAGTCCCGCTTCTGAAGCTTCGATCAGCGCTTGGTGGATTTGCGGCCAAGTCAACATGGTCTTTTTTGTAGCCGCCACTAATGATGCGTGCTCTAAATCTGTTCAACGGCTGAAAAGGGTTTGCAAGGCTAACCAGAGCCCCGACGGCACCAGCCCTCTCCGATGTGAAGGCATCTGTTCAGGAGATCTACCGCCCCGACGGCTCGTTTCTTTTGCTCCGGCTGCAAATCCTGCTGGAGGTTTGAGGCTCAGCGCCGTTAACTAAGAAGGACTCTCTCATGACCTCCGCCCCTCCATCCCTTACCACCTTTGCTCTAGCAGCGGAGCAGGTGCGGCGTCGGGTGTGGTTGCGCCGCTGGCTAGGATGGCTGGGGAGGACGGTGTGGCCTGTGAGCGCCCTGCTCGCACTCATTGTCGTGGGAGCGCTCGTTACCGGCAGCGGGGGGCTAGTCGGTTGGGGGACATTCCTTTTTGTCATGTGGCTAGTGGGCAGCGCTACGATGGCCACGTGGAAGATGCCGGGGGCGTACAGTGCGCTGGCTTTTTGGGATTCCCAGACAGGACGGCGTGAGGCCTTTGCCAGTGCTTGGTGGTTCGAGCAGCAGACGGCCCGAACCGCCACGGAAGAAGGGCATCTGGAGCAGCAGCGCGGGCTTTTGCCCACGGCCCAGAAAAGCCTCGCACGGGACCTGCCGCTGCCGCTTTTCAAACGCTGGCTGGAGATGCCTCTGGTCCTGCTGGTGGTGATTCACAGCATCACCCTGGTGCAAAAAGGGCGTGATGAGATCCCCC
Organism: Prosthecobacter fusiformis; assembly: GCF_004364345.1. Lineage (NCBI taxonomy): Bacteria > Pseudomonadati > Verrucomicrobiota > Verrucomicrobiia > Verrucomicrobiales > Verrucomicrobiaceae > Prosthecobacter > Prosthecobacter fusiformis. The sequence continues at coordinate 243,703 of NZ_SOCA01000005.1, forward strand.
TTGATGAGGCGATGCTGGCCACGGCGAAAGCAGAAGCGGACAAGCTGGCGAAGACGGATTGGGACAAGAAAAACCTGGCCGGGCTGGAGGAGAGCGAGAAGGCGGAACTAGAAAAGCTGAAGGAAAACCTCAAAGCCACCGCCGCCAGCCTGGAAAATGCGCAGGGACAGGATGCCCGCCAAGTGATGTCTGACCTGGAGCGCCGTGCCCGTGAAGCCGAAAAACTGGCTGAGCGGCTGGGCGATGATAAGGATGCCTGGGCCTCTGAGAAGCTCGTGCAGGCGCTGCGCACCCATGCGGACACGGCGGATCTGGGTGATGCAGCCGCTGCCAAAAATGCGGCTCAGACGGCACGCGCTGCCGATACCCTGGCGGAGCAGCTTAAGTCCCCGCAGCTTCCTGAAACGACACGGGACCGGCTCAATGAGACTCTCCAAGAAGTGGAAAAAGCAGCTGAAAAAGAGGATCGCCAGCGCAGTGTCGGCCAGCATGTTTTGCAAGCGGGTGATGAGATGAAAAAAAGCCAGTCTGCCGCAGCCGGTAGCGAGTTTGAAAAGTTGGCGGAAAAAATGCGCGATCTGGCCTTGCGTGAGAAGTCACGAGAGGAGTTGGAAAAACTGGCTCAGCAGCTCCGCGATGCAGGCAGCAACATTGCTGGCCAAAACGACGCGGGAGGCATGCAGCAGATGAATGCGGCCAATGAAAACAGTCCGCAGCAGCAGGGGCAGAGCGGGCAGACGCCGCAGGTGGGTCAGGCCCAGGCAGGGCAGCAATCTCAGCAGTCTTTGCAACCTCCGGGGCTGGGCCAGATGAACCAGGGACAGACGATGCCGCAGCAAAATCCCGGCCAGCAAGGACAAGGGCAGGCCCAGCAAATGCAGGTGGGCCAGGTCGGCCAGGCAGGGCAGCCGGGACAGCAAGGCCAGGCGGGTGATCAGGGCACTCCCATGCTTATGGCACCTGTCCCTGGTCAAAAGCCGGGAGACAAACCACCGGACATGTTCATCCTGGGTGCCCCCCCCGGCCAGCCAGCCGAAGGTGCGCCCAGCATTTCCCTGAGCATGCCGGGCGGTCGCGATCCTGGAGCAGGCAAGGCCGAGCTCAATGCCGACCCAAGTGCCAAACAGGACACGACTGGCAGCAGCGTCGTCACTGCGCAGCAAAATGCCGACGGCCAGTCCAGCGTCCGTGCTGTAGAAGGGGGAACCCGCCAAGAATCAGCGACCCGCACGGCCAGCCAGACGGCGGTGGATTTTCTCCAGGCGGAAGAAGAAGCTTTGGATGATGCTGCCCTGCCACCGAGCCGCCGGGAGCAGGTGCGCCGCTACTTTAACGAACTGCGTCGGCGTTTCGAAAAACAGCCCTGAACATCCTCGCCCTGACAGCTCAAACTGAAGTGCCCTTTCCCTTTACCCCATGACCTCATTCCAGACCCTTTTCACCAGCCTCAAGAAAGAACTGCAAAAATCCATTGTCGGTTATGATGCCCTCCTGGGGGATGTCTTGGTGGCTATTTTTTCCGGCGGTCATGTGCTGCTGGAAGGGGTGCCTGGACTGGGCAAAACCTTTCTTGTCCGCACGCTTTCCCAGGTCATTGGCCTGGAGCCGGGCCGCGTCCAGTGCACGCCGGATCTCATGCCAGCAGACATTCTGGGCACCCACATCGTGAATGAGAACGAGCAGGGACGGCGCATGATGTTTTTTGAAAAAGGCCCCGTCTTTAAAAACCTGCTGCTGGTGGATGAAATCAACCGCGCCACGCCTAAGACACAAGCTGCTCTGCTGGAAGTCATGCAGGAGCGCTGCGTCACAACCGGGGGGGAGCGTCACGTGCTGCCGGAGCCCTTTTTTGTCCTAGCCACTCAAAACCCCATGGAAATGGAAGGCACCTATCCCCTTCCCGAGGCTCAGTTGGATCGATTCATGTTCAAAATCAAAGTCCCCTTCCCGGACCTGGATTCCCTGGTAGAAATCTCCCGCCGCACAACTGGCTTCACTGAGCCTGTCCTCGAGTCCATCCTTTCCGGCGCGGACCTCATGAAACTCCAGCGTGAACTGGCCGAAGTGCCCGTGGCCGAGCCTGTCGCCCGTTACGCCTCCCAGCTCATCCTGGGGACGCATCCCGAGACTCCCGGTGTGCTGCCAGAGATTCAGCGCTTTGTTTCCTATGGAGCCAGTCCGCGCGGTTTGCAGAGCCTGATCCGCGGTGCCCGAGTCTGGGCTTCCGTGCAAGGCAGTACCGCCGTATCCACCGATGACATCCGCGCCATCGCCCATGTGGCCCTGCGCCATCGCATCATCCTGAACTTTGAGGGTGAGGCCCAGCAGATCCGGGTGGACGACATCATCACCAAGGTGCTGGATCAAGTCAAGACTCCTGCGCAAATGGCTGCGTGATCTGCGTCAGTCATCTGCAATCTGACCCGCACCCAACTCCAACTGCCCCTTGCCACCGGGCCTATCTGCTGGTTTCTTTAGAACTTCCATGCAAACCCAACGGACAGCGAAACAGCACCGCCGTCTCCACGGATGACATCCGCGCCATTGCCCATGTGGCCTTGAGGCACCGCATCATCCTGAACTTTGAAGGCGAGGCCCAGCAGATCCGCGTGGACGACCTCATCACCAAGGTGCTGGACCAAGTGAAAACCCCCGCCCAGCAGGCGGCGTGAAGAGAGAGAGGAGCGCGGTCACTCCTGACAGCTTCTTGCAATGGCGGAAAGGCCGCGCAGTGAATCTCACGGGTGATCGTCATGGAAGCACTCAGCTTAAGGACGACGAAGGTTAGAGTGATGGCAACCCCACTAGCGAGAGCCAGCGTTGATCGCGGGGTGAAGGTTGATATTACGTGGGAACATCGAAAACAGATGGGCTACTGGGGGTTGCCATCCACGGCTTGTTCGCTTAATGTTGGTATGAAGGTCACAATGAGACGCCGACATTCAGGAAATCGCCGGATACTCAAATATCCTACGAAACCAGAAAACAGGTCGGTGATCTGATCGTCGCTAAAAAAGTGCTTAATCACCCTGAACGTTGACCCATCAGGCAGCGTCCTCTCCTGAATATGATTCCCTTCGGTGTCGAATTCTCTTGTTATCGAGTGTTCACCCGGAAGCTGATCAACAAACACAATTGGCGAGCCGAAACCAACTCGACCGATCACTCCAGAAAGAAATTCCGTTATCTTGGAAAGGGGGACATGCGCCAACCAGTCAACGGAAAGAATGCCGTCAAAAACTCCCAGGATAAGGTCTAGATGGTATGCGTCCGCCTGCAAAAAGGATACACGGTCAAAGGGAAATCTCTTCTTCAAAGCCTCATCGAGCGTCGACTGGTTGTAGTCAGTTGCGACGACTGAGGCCGCTGTCTCAGATGCGAATTGAGTCCAGAAACCTGGTCCGCAAGCGATCTCCAAGACGTGTCTTCCGCGCAAGGCTTCACGGACGTGCTCTATGATCGGAAGGAGAATGCGAACCTTCCCCTCATCGTCGTATCCCATCGACGAATCATACACGGACGCTCTTTGTCCATAGTAGTTCTGCATCTCTTCGATGATCATATTTTAGTAGCGGACATCTAAGCTGCAGCGACGGCGAGTGCAAGACTCCGCTGACACGACAGACGGCTACGAGCCGTTGCCACCAGCACCTTGTTCGCCTTCGCTCGTTCCGGTTCATTTTGGTTTTGTGGCTTTGGCGGCACTGCGCTTCTTGAACGTGACCTGCCCAGGGCTGATAAGAACATCCGTCCCCGATTGGCGGGCAATTTCGGCGACAACTTCTAAGAATGTCGGATCCTTCAAATCCAAGGAAATGTGACGCGTCGCATCGTCAAGTGCATCGTCAACATTGTAAGTCAAGTTGTAGCCCGTCGGAATGTAAGTGCTCAGAAAATCGGCTGCTTCCCAAATCGAAGCGTTCTGAAAGTTCGCAGCCGCCATGCGGCCCGATCCCAGAAATCTACAAGTCCACTCCATGGTCTTTTGGGGCGGCGGTCCTACTGGGTCAAATGCCGACACAGAAGACACCCCGACTGTCAGGAGGGCAATCACCACGCGCGTGATCACTCGGGACCAGAGGAATCTACAAGTGTCGATCATGGGCGGAGGACTCGGTTCTTGGGCGAACGCTTCGGATCAGGCGACGGCGAGCGGAAAGTGTTGACGACACGACAAATGCCATACGAGCCTTTGCTTGCATCCGTTTTGTTCGCCTTGGCGTTGTGATCGCACCATTCGTGTGTCGGGTGGGTCTGTCGGGCGACGAAGACGCCAGAGTTGACGACTTAGGCTCCAAACAGTGTCCTCTGGCGTGAGTCTTTGAAACTCATCTAAAATGGGTTTGTTAAGTGCCCAGTTGCGATTCTGGTTCTTGTAAAGGTGATGCTCGCCGAAACGCTGTCGAATCTCGCGAACGGCTCTCTTCTGGACAAGTCGCCCCTGTTGATTGAATTCCTCAAGCATCCATTCAGCGATTACTGTTTCTTCGGATGTTGCCATAAGTGGTTCGTAATTTAAACGTAACACGGAGTCGCCCTAACGTTCAAGCACTGGCTCCGCTGAGAGGAGGTTAGGCGTCGAGACGGGATGACGGGTTAAAAATACGGAAAGCTTGGCCGACAGAGGAACCGAGCAGTTGTCCAGCCGCGCTTGGTTGGTCGTTTGGTATCATTCGCCATAAGTCTCCTTACCATCACGATAATCTGAAAACTCCGGGCCGAGACCACCTCGCGCGGCGATGAATGCCTGCATCCGAGTGGAGTCATACCTGATGAGTTCATGCTTCTTGTAGTCGTAAGCAGCTTTATAGTCAGAGGAGGCCGAATCTCTGACTGCAACAACGCTGCCGTCCGCACTCCAGAAAACCCTGCAATCGGAACCCTCAGAATACATGACAGACTCCACAGAGAGAGGCTCCCAAAATGTGTATGGCCAATCAGAAACGCATAAAGTGTAGCTAATGTCCTGAAAACTTCTGTTCTCGACAAAAGCCCGATGCTCTGTCCCCGCTGGACCAATAAACTCCACGGCATGTTTGGGATAGAACTGCGACCACGAATAAGCCCAAAATAAAAGAGCCACCATTGCAGAGACTCCAATCAGGAGTCGCTTGGCTATCTTAATCGATCTGGATTGGCTACTGGTTGGCACGCGGCGTGTTGAGTTGGGCTAACGTTCAAGCGTTGGCAACCCTACCAGCGGGGGCGAACGTCGATCACAGGGTAAGGGTTGTAGGCAGGTGAATCATCGAAACTGAACGGCTGGTAGGGGTTGCACGATGCGGCTTGTTATACTTTTGGATTTTGGAGTCTGGCAAGCCAATCTTGGAGCCCCAAGTAGTCTTTTAAACTCATCCGATTAGCCACAGTGGTTTGGAATTCCTTTGCATCTTTGGTGAAGAAGGATGTCGTCGCAAGAATACCTGCAGTTGCACGTTCAGCCTCGACGACGCCATTTAATTGGCGAATGAGACCGACTCCGATCGTGTTGTCCGGCGCGTATCTTTTGCATTCAACGACGTAAAGAAACGATCCGAGATCGCTCTTCTTGGCAGCATAGATATCCTTCCCGCCATCCTTAGACGCAGGAGTAAGGGTGATATCATATCCAAGCCTGTAGAGGATCTCCGCCACGACGACCTCAAAATCTCTGGGCGATAGGTCATACCACAGATTTGGTGAGTCGTGCAGCTTGGTGAGAAACTCATCAGACACCGTAGTGATGTCTGAAATAATCTGGGTTTGGGAGGCACCAGCTAAAAGTGGTAAACCCGAAGGGTCATAGATTCCCGATGCAGTGAAAGCATGCAGCCTCCGAAGAAGCTCTCGGGGCGTTAAACCTTGGGCCAACATCGAATCGGCGGCGATCTTACCTGCTAGAACGTGCCCTTGAAGAAGATCTAGGAGTTCCTTCGGCACGCATGCGTCTGCAGAGAGCGAAGCGCGCTGCTCGATCATGTTTCGCATTAGGTCTGACGAGAGACCGCCCAGTCGAATAGCAGTATCCCCCTGAAGAACTGTGGGATCCCCTCCTGTTGTCAGAATGATTCCCGCATTCGGGAAGATTTGTCGTAGCTTATTGACCTCCTTGAGGACCGTTGAATTGGGGCGTTCATCAACGTCATCAATGATTATCAGCGAAGCCTTTGTCTGATCAACGAAAGTTGAAGAAACAAGGATGTCCAATGGTTCCATTGGATTGGCGTGTAGCCTACTGACACCGCCCGGGAATTCCGCGTGGTGAAGATCTGAGAACACATAACCCAGCGCAGTCTTACCAATACCGCGGGGTCCCGAGATTACAACGGTTCTCGATTGGCCACCAAGAAGTGACTTCCTAAGTATCTCAAGTTCGTAGGCTCGGCCTACGAACGATTTGCTAATTTCAGAGTCAGCCATTTTTCTGCATAACGTCGAGGTGTGGCACCGGCTACCGGCAGCGCCACTCCGCAACAGGAATAATGGTTGAAGCCATGAAGGTCATTTCGACTCGGTGCGGGTAGCCGATTGTCCACCACCGTCTTGTTGGCGTTTCGGTTGCTCCCAGATTGGAGGATGGGGCCACTGGCCAGGAGGGACAGCCGTGTACTTGTTAGACTCTGAGTAGTCGAAGATCACCCTGCCGTCCTCAAGCAACTTGGTGCCCTCGAATCTATATGGCCCACCCTGATCACGCCAATACCCCCGAACTCGAAAATTGGAGTCGTAGAAGACAAGAAACGTGTGCCCGCGTGGTGGCGGAGTCTGCTGTCCGCGCACGCCCGACCGGATAAAAAAAAGCTCTGCGATGTGGACTGTGTCGAAGGGAGCCACACACTCGCCGATATACTCGGCACGACGAAGGTAATAAACAGTGCGCTCCCCCTTCGTCGCCTTGGACTCCAACGGTTCACCGTAGCGCTGGGCTCCAGAAACGATGCGTGCAACGACCTCGGGGCCGACCGGCACACGGTCATTGGAGAAGTCTGCGTGCGCCCAACTCGAAACACCCAGAAGTAGAACTATGTTTCGCAGCGGGTTCATGTGTTTACGCCAACAATTTAGGTCATTCACAAAAACGTTGCCTTGTCATCCCTTATCTCCCACAGATTGGTTGCTTTATGACGGGACTCGAATACATGGCGTTCCATTATCCACCCCTTGAGCGTAAAGCAACAAAACAGTGGATATTCGCTCAAATAGGCGGCTTAAAATCGTGGATGACGATTGCTACTGGAGTACCGATCCTGGAACAACGGATCATTCGCGTGATGCGTTTCCGCCATTACTTGCGGCGGGCTGGTACAAGGATTTGTGCTTTGGCACAAGCAGCGTGCCGGGAACGCGATTCACCCGAAAGACATTGGGAAAGCGAAGGATGAGGCTTTCTTGACCCATCTGGGCGTGAACCGGGATTTCTCCCTCCACTCAGAATCAGGCTCTCCACGCCCTCATTTTCCTCTATCATGAAGTGCTGGACACACCGCTGGAAGGCATGGATGACACGAGAGAGTGCGCTGTGCCTCACCCTGTTTATGCTGTGGACAGAGGCACAGCCAATGAGCCGCCGATTCAACTATTCGGTTTTCAGTCTCCTGTTTTCAGTGTTCAGTGCTACAGACTGAATTGTATCCCTCGAATCCTGTTTAACTGACCCCGAAAATGCCCCGCACTGCCCAACAGCACCGCAAAACCGCCGAAACTGACATCCAGATTGAACTCAATGTGGACGGCTCCGGCCTTTCCACGATTGACACCGGAGTGCCGTTCTTTGACCACATGCTCACACTGTTCACTAAGCATGGCCTCTTTGACCTGACTGTGAAGGTCGTCGGCGATGTGGATGTTGATTATCATCACACCGTTGAGGATACCGGCATCGTGCTCGGCCAGTGCTTCCGTGAAGCTTTGGGCAACAAGGCGGGCATTGTGCGTTACGGTTTCTTCCTCCTGCCCATGGATGAGACGCTGGCAGAGGTGGCCATGGACCTCAGCGGTCGCCCTTTTCTGAGCTATCATGCACCGGAAAAGATGGAGGCCATTGGTGGGCGTGCAGGCGTGTTCAGTTATCAGCTTGTGGAGGAATTTCTTCGCGCTTTTTCCAGTGCGCTCATGTGCACCCTGCATGTCGAAATCAAACGTGGCCGTGATTCCCACCACATGGCGGAAGCTATTTTTAAAGGCCTCGCCCGCGCTCTCGATGCAGCCACACGAAATGATCCAAGAGTGGTCGGCATTCCCAGCACGAAAGACGTATTGTAATTCATGAATCTCGGAGTGCTCGACTACGGCGCTGGCAATCTGCGCAGCGTTCTCAATGCTTTTACGGCCATCGGCCATGAGGCAAAACTTGTCACTGAACCTCAGGGTTTCGAAGGATTGGACGTGCTTGTTTTTCCAGGCCAGGGGGCTTTTGGAGACAGCGTCCGCATCCTGAAGGAGCGCTTGCTCTGGGATCCACTGAAAGAGTGGCTGAAGGCGGAGCGGCCTTATCTGGGTTTTTGCCTCGGCTACCAGCTTCTTTTTGAAGCGAGTGAGGAGTCTCCTGGTGTGGAGGGCCTCGGGGTGGCCCCTGGCATCGTGCGCAAATTTCTTCCTGAACACGGTTTGAAAATCCCCCACATGGGCTGGAACCAGGTCCACTGGGAGGAGCGGGGTGCCCAATGGTGGAAGGGATTGCCAAACCCTGCCCACCTTTATTACGTGCACAGCTATTACCCCGATGTGGCTGACACATCCCTCGCACTCTGCCGCACCACTTATGGCAGTGATTTCATTGGCGGCATCTGCAAGGACAACCTCATGGCTGTGCAGTTCCACCCAGAAAAGAGCCAGGACATCGGATTGAATCTGCTGCGAAATGCGGTCAGCGTTTTCAGCTAAAGATTGGCCGGAATAAGGCAACCAAAGGCAGCATGTGAATGGCATATCCCCTCTGTACAAGAGGGGATAATTTCGCAGAACAAATAGGCAGGACCGTTCCTTTCGACGGGGGCGATAACCTTTATACAGGCCTACTAGCGTGCCCATCGCACGTGGAGAAGGTCTCAGTATAAACCAACCTTCCTACTTCCATGAAAAACTTACCCTCCCTTGTTGTCGTTACTGATCGCGGACATTTCCGCGCCTATAAAGCCAATGATGGCACCCTCGTCCAAACAGACGTAATGGAGATGGCTGAAGCTCTGGAAAAACTGAGTGACCAGCTCACGGATCAGGCAGGGGGCTTTCCATCCAGTGAATCCCAAGGACAAGGCAACTCCACGGGGGAACGCTTACCGCTGGAAGCTGAACTTGAATTGCGCTCCATCCGGAGGATCGGCCAGCGGATCCAAGAATTGCTCAACGAGCATACGATCAAAGACTGGGGCCTCATCGCGGCTCCAGAAATAAATTCCGCTATTCTGGATCAGCTATCACCGGCTGACCGTGATAAGCTCACCCTCAATTTAAAACGCAACCTCGCCCACCAATCTCCTGCGGAAATAAAACAGAGGCTGACGGAAGCGTGATTTGTCGGGTTGCAAAAGACAGGGCTAAAATCCCCTGCTCACCCGATTTAATGATGAAGCGAAATCAACCCGCCAAAATCATCTACCATGAAATCCTGTTTAATATTCCTTCCCACTCTTGCACTGGCATGTTTGCCACTGCAGGCCCAAGTCACCGTCGTTACCCCCCAGGGCAGCGCTGGCGTCGAAGTCGTTCGTCCGGCAGGTCGTGTATTGGATTCAGTTGAGGCTCGTCGCCAGCTTTCTGTGGCACCTCAAATTATGGTTCCGCCGGCTTCTGCCGTGACTGTTATCCCTGCTGATACTGTCAAAACCACCAAGACCACCACCGTTGTTCAAACTCCTGGGCAGCCTACCCGTGTTTACAATGCAGAGCGTAATGTGGTCATTGTCCAAGATCAGAATGAAAAGCGCGAACTACCTTATGTGACGCTGCCGGTTCTCTTTGTAAAAGAGACTTCCGAACTCCTGGATAACGAATCCCGCACTGCACTGGAGCAGATCGCTGGCGTGATCCTGGCCATTGCAAAAACGGAGGCTGGTACCGTTTTCGACATTGAAGGGCATACCAGCACAGATGGCACTGACGATTATAATCTGGAACTCTCAGCCGCCCGTGCCAAACGCGTGTTTGATGAACTGACTCAGAACTATGGTGTCCCTGCCAATGTGCTAAGTGCTCACGGTTATGGTGAAATGTTTCCCATGTATCCTGCTGGGACTGAGCAACAAATGCAGATGGATCGCCGTGTGCTCGTCGTCCGCACGAAGTAACCTGCTCATTTGGAGTTAAAACTCGGTCTTCGGAGTCTGCGAACCAGATTCTGAAGGCTTTTTTGTTCCCACTTTTGATCTTCAATCCGACGTACTTCGTTGGAAATCAAGGTGGTGGAGGCGAGGGGAATCGAACCCCTGTCCGAATTGCCGTAAGTTGAGGCTTCTACATGCTTATCCGGTTATTTAATCTCGGTGATCAGTCTTCAATCGGCAGAATACCTTTCACCCAGCGTCCTGTTGAATCTCGCTTTCGACCCGGTCGCCCGGTCAGCCAGCCAGTCTGGTAATGTCATCGTCGAGGCTACCAGACATTGCCTCGAAGATGTCACGGTGCTTAGGCCGCGAGAGCGAGCTCAGAAGAGTTTGCTTTTATTTGTTTGATTCGATTTTTTACGAGGCCAACGAATCATCCTCGGCATGCCACCCCGACCGCAGACTACCCGTCGAAACCAGGACGCCCCCATGTCGTGTTGACATCTTTTAGTTAATCCATCCGGTAGAAAAGTCAAGATGAATGCGCTAAATGAGGTGTCACGGAACCGACTGAGGCGAGTCTGTGATTGTCAAAACAGAGGCTATGCGGCATGGTTGGAGCGTGATTGTACACAAGCCACGAATCGAAGTTTCGGTAGCCACTCAGCGCCTCGTACTCTGGGATGGCATCCGGCAACTGCGTAGCTGGCCTTGCAGCACTTCCAAGTTTGGGCTCGGATATACCGAAGGCAGCAACAAGACACCGCTGGGCGGATTTGTGATCAAAGAGAAACATGGTGATGGAGCAGCCCAGGGAACGATTTTTAAATCGCGAAAGCCAGTAGGACAGTGGGTGCCAGGAACGGTGACGGCAGATGATCTGGTATTGAGCCGGATCCTATGGCTAGACGGTGTGGAAAAGCGCAATGCGAACACCTGGCAGCGTTACATCTACATCCATGGCACCAATGATGAGCGTGGCATCGGCCGACCTACCAGCCACGGCTGTGTGAGACTGAAAAATGCAGATGTAATGGAGCTTTTTGAGCTTGTTCCGGTGGGAACGGGCGTGTGGATCAGCGAGTGAGAATGAGCCAGGAGATTATTCTACATCGCCAAAGCCTGTGGAGATGAGCTCCTCCAGGTCTGCCATGGCGGCATCGGCGTCCACGCCTTCCGTGGTGAGTTTGATCGTCTCTCCCCTGCCTGCGGCCAGCATCATGAGGCCCATGATGCTTTTGCCATTGACGGGTTCGTCATCCTTTTCCACCCAAATATCGCACTTGTACTTGCTGGCACGCTTGACGAATTGCGCGGCCGGACGGGCGTGCATCCCCATTTTGTTGCGGATCGTGAGGTCTTTGCTGAGTGTCATGCGGGTGGTCGGGCTAAGCGCTGGGTTAACCTATCTGGTCGTCTGCCATCTTTTTCAACAATCTTTGATCAAACTCGACCGCACTATTGTAGCCAAAAGTCCGAAGTTTGTAGTTGAGAGCCGCCAACTCAATCAGGCCAGCGACGTCGCGCCCCGGGGCGACGGGGATGTCCACCTTGGCAATGGTGAGGCCCATGATGTCGGTGGTCTGGGCGGCCATGCCGACGCGCTCCAGGTCATTCGATTCCGTCAGATGGACGAGATTGACGGCAAGATCCAGCCGCTTGCTCATGCGGACGGAACCAACGCCGAAGAGGGCGGCGACGTTGAGGATGCCGAGACCGCGGATTTCGATCATGTTGCGGGTCATTTCAGGGGCGGAGCCGATGATTTCCCGTTCCTCAATGAGGCGAAGGCGTACTGCGTCGTCCGCGACGAGGCTAGCGCCGCGCTGGAGGAGGCCGATGACGCTTTCGCTTTTGCCACATCCGCTTTTTCCCTGCACCAGGACACCGATGCCCTGGACATCCACCAGGCAGCCATGGACGAGCATGGTGGGTGCGAAGGCCCACTCCAGCTTGATGGTGGCCGCATTGATGAACTTCATGGTGATCATGCTGGTCTGAAAAATGGAAATCCCGGCTTCATTGGCCACGGCGACGAGGTCCTCGCTGAGGCGCTGGCCTCGGGCGACGATGAGGCATGGGATCTCCCAGCTACAGAGCTGGCTGAAACGGGCTGCACGCAGCTTGGGATCCAGCCCTTCAAGGAAAGAGTGCTCGGAATTGCCAATGATCTGAACCCGTTTGTAGGCGAAATAGGTGAAAAAACCGGAGAGGGCCAATCCTGGTCGGTTCACGGAAGGCTCTGAGATCTTGCGTTTGAATCCCACGTCACTGCCGACAAGACGCAGCTTGAGCGCTTTTTCGTTGGTCTTGAAAAACTCCTCCACCGTAATGGCGGACGGACGTTTCATTTTCATCGAGGGATTCATGCTGGGGCAATGTAGCGAAAGATGCTAACGCCCCAAGAACAAATCTGGGCAAAAAATCGCGCTGGTAGGACGGACTAGCGCCCTGGGGCGGCACCTTGATCACTCAATGATTGGATCGCTTCGTTTGACGGTCTTGCCTTCCCAAACGGCCTCATCGGTGGCCTTGTCGTAAGTCAGGACGCGGCTGGCGCTATTGGGGGCTGGAGGGACATCGATCTTAGGCAGCCATTTTTTGTGCGCTGCAATCACTTCGGCGTATTCGGGTTTTCCGGCCAGGTTATCCCATTCTTCGGGGTCCTTTTCCATGTTGTAGAGTTCTTCGCTGCCATCGGCGTAGTGGATGTAGCGCCATTTTTCACTGCGGACACCATGATTGCCCTGGTTGTGGCTGGTGATGGCGGGTCGCTCACGCTTGGTGGAGGCATCTTTGAGTTGAGGGACAAGGCTGAGCCCTTCGAGGTCATCCCGGGCAGGAAGACTGGCGAGCTCGACAAGGGTGGGATAAATATCGAGAAGCTCCGCAGGCTGGGTGCTGCGCCCGCCCTTGCTCACACCAGGACCGGCAAAGATGAGGGGAACTTTAGTTCCACGATCCCAGAGCGTGTTTTTGCCAGTGATGGCTTTTTCGCCCAGATGCCAGCCGTGGTCCCCCCACAGAACGACGATGGTATTCTCTGCCTGGCCGCTTTCCTCCAGAGCATCCATGAGGCGACCGACCTGGGCATCCATAAAACTGGTGCAGGCAAGGTAACTGCGCACGAGGTTGCGCCACTGATTGTTTTCTTTGACCCATTTCAAACGTGGCTCAGGTAGCTCCCAATGCATGTACCAGGAAAAGCGGGGCGTGTCATCACGGTCGCCCTCTTTGACTTTCGGAAGCACGCTGTCGTCATCGGGGTAGAGATCGAACCATTTTTGAGTGGCATAACAAGGGACGTGAGGGAGAAAGAAGCCCGCAGCGAGGAAGAAAGGCTGGTCCTTGGGCGCATTCTTGATCTGCTCCACGGTCCACGAGGCGACCTGGTAATCCCCTTTCCCAGTATCATCATTGTCCAGTGGCCAGACGCCCCAATCCATAAGAGCATTATTTCCCATGGGTGTGGGAGGGATGAGTTTTTGTGGCGGCTTGCTACCGACGCCTCCGTAAGGCGCAGTGATCTGAAATTCGGGTTCAGCTGACACGCCATCCGCATTCTTTTCTTTGGCTTTTCCAGCCTTGCCCTTTTTCCCGACTTTTCCGCCCCCGCTGCCACCGTGATAAATTTTTCCCGTCGCCGCAGTGCGATATCCATGGTTGGCAAAGTGTTGTGGCAGAGCCACACGGTCCTTCCACTGCGGCAGGGTGCGGAACCAAGGTGAAAGGCCATAAATACCCGTGGTAGTGGGGCGCAGGCCTAACATCAAGCTGGTGCGCGATGGATTGCACAGTGGGGCGTTGCAGTGCGCATTGAGAAAAACGGTACCTTTAGCGGCCAACCGGTCGATGTTGGGCGTCTTGGCCATGGGATGCCCTCCAAGGGTGCCGATCCAATCGTTCTGGTCATCAATAGCGATGAATAATACGTTAGGCTTTCTGGTCTCGGATCCGAAAGCGGTGGCAGCCAGAACGAGTCCCGTGAATAAGAAGAGGAGAAATTTCATGAGATGAAAAGTGGGGCAAAGATCAATTTTGTTTCTTCCTTAACGGATCTTTTTGCGCTGGGCTCAGGGAGTTTCGTCGTGCCGTTATTTGCAGGACGAAGGTAATGCTCTCCCTGGCAGAAGGTTTTATTTCCAATTCTTGGGCTCGTCACTCCATTCGGTGAAAACCTGCCTCTCTGTCACCGGCCACCATGCGGCGATCTTATCAGCCAGGCGCTTCACGATCTCTGGATGGTCTTTGGCCAAATTTTGGTTTTCCTGCGGATCTGCCGAGAGGTCGTAGAGTTGAGGGCGTTTCTCAGTGCGTGGATGTGTCTTAGCATAGTTAGCTCCCAATTGACCATCATAGGTCAAAAGCAGTTTCCAATTGCCTTCGATGACCCAGCGAAAAAGCAGGCTGTCTTCTGGCTTGTCCACATTGGCCACATCATGGTCAAACGTCTCGCCATAGATCGTGTCCCGCTCGAGCTTTTTGCCATCACGCAGCAGAGGCATGAGATCCACACCCGGAAGATTTTCTGGTATTCTAGCACCGGCAGCACTGAGGAGAGTGGGCATCAGGTCGATGCTGCTCACAAGGTCATCACGCTTGCCGGGTTTGATCACTCCAGGCCAGCTCAGCATGATGGGCTGGCGGGTCCCCCCTTCATTGGGCGACTGTTTAGAACGAAGCGCGTAACCTTTGCTGTCTGGATCCTGGATCCAGCCATTGTCGCAGATGTAATAGACCAACGTATTTTCAGTTAGGCCTTTCTGATCCAAGTAATCCAAGAGCTGGCCGCAGGTTTCGTCGAACCATTCGCACATGGCGTAGTATTTGGCCACGTTTAGTGAGTCCACCTTGTCCCGGTATTTGGCCAGCAGGCGCTCAGGTGGCGTGTGCGGCGTATGCGGCATGAAGGGTGAATACCAGAGATAGAATGGCTTCTTCTCGGACTGAGCATGATCCACAAAATCATAGATAGGCTGAAGTCCTTCCCGGCCAATTTTGAGCCCGTCATCGCCGTGACGCCCCCCTTTTTCGGGAAATCCTCGTGTCATGCCGTGAGTGAAACCGCCACGCTGAAAAGAACCCTCCCACCATTTCCCAGACTGGTGGCTGAGATAGCCTTTTTCACCCAGCAATTTCGGCAATGTGGGCTGCTTGTCAAAGTGGCTAATCAGGCGCTCACGCAATGCATCGTAACCAGGTGAATTCTTCCCCAGATCTGATGCGGGATCGTTGCCAGAGATCATATGCTGATGTGCATAACGACCTGTCGCAAGAGTGGCCAAAGAGGGGCGGCAAAGTGCAGTGGGGACATGTCCACGAGTAAAGACTGCACTGCGCGCAGCCAGCTTATCCAGGTTTGGCGTCTTGATCACTGGATGATCCATGAATCCATAGTCTGTATAGGCCTGATCATCCGACAGAATGAATACAATGTTAGGCGGAGCATCTGCTGCTTTCGCAAATCCGGCCGTCATGGCCAGGGCGGTGATGAGGGTGAGAAGGCATTTCATGGTTGGGGAAAATGGGTCAGGGATGAGAAGCGAAGTTCCAGACCTTGGCCAGTTGGCCGGTCTTTTTGGACAAAATGGTGATGGACTCAATCTCCACCGGGGACTTTCCCGCAGGCAGATACAGACGGAAGCCTGCCAGGGAACTTGCTATTGGCATTTCAATGGAAATATCCTGCCATTCACCGCCCCCTGGAAGTGCAGAGGTGGCAACGTTCACATCCTCTGTAAAAGTCTCCTGGTCACCGGTGCGCCAATGCAGCCTCACTTCTCCCCCAGCAGTACTGCGTGCGCGCATTTTGAGGACGGTAGGTCCTGGTGATTTTACTGAGGCATTCCCAAGGAATGGATGCCTGCCGTCGGCCTCAATGTGCAGTGCGCCGTTCACCAGAGTGGCCTTGCAGAGCTTTGGCACCAGGCCACGCATGGGGTCTGCACTGACTCCTCGCCTATTCACTGGGGCATTGTAGGCGGGATTTGGCTTTGGCACCAGTGCCTCAGTGTCTTTGAGATAGACGTCTATCAATGCATCGAGTTGCTTCACTTTATCTGGCATTTTTTCTGCCAGATTTATCTTTTCTCCGATGTCAGACTTTAGGTTATACAGTTCACGAGGCACGCCAACATCGAACCATCGCACCAGCTTAAAATCCCCCTGGCACACCGTGACGCCACCTTCATTCGGTCGATATGGAAAGTAATTAAAAAAGGCGGTGCGGGCGAGGCTTCCCTGCCCTGTTAATACAGGGGCCAGAGAGATGCCATCCATCTTCTGCAATTCCGGCTTGGCAATTCCAGCCAGATCTAAAACCGTTGGATAAATGTCGATATGCCCTACAAGGCTGCCATCATTGACCGATCCAGGCTTGATTCGCTTTCCCCAGGACCAAATCATTGGCACGCGGGTGCCCCCCTCGTAGAGCGAGCTTTTACCTTCGCGGAGAGGAGAGTTGTCCGTGGGGCCCCTGTCTCCGGCCCATTTACGCCAGTCGGCCATGGCCTCGCTTTTAACCTTCTCAGCTTTGGCTGTCTTGGCTGTGCTTGCGATATTGCTATGCACATTGCCACCATTGTCAGAATAGAAGATGATGATCGTGTTTTCTGTTAGACCTTGTTTATCCAGTTCATCAATGATCCGGCCAAAGCACTCGTCCACGCTCCGCAGCATTGAGGCCATGATTGGATTTCCCTGCACACCCCGCGGGTCTGTCTTTTTGGCGAACTCCGCTGTGTATTCTGGCTTGTGGCCCCACGGGCCGTGCACTCCATAAGACCATAAGTTCAGGAAAAAAGGCTGGCCTTTGCTGGCTGCGATGAATTTTACGGCCTCCAATGCCTGGCGGTCCACGATGTATTCTCCATCTGGACTATCCGTAATGGTGCCCACTTTGTTTTTGGCAGTAGGCTGCCCTTCAGTTATTACCCCATACGGAGAGAAATAGTTCCCCGGTGGTCCAGGATCAGGAGCGCAGTGAAAGGCTACATCAAACCCCTGTTTCTCGGGCCGATGCTGCTCCTGCAAGCCCAAGTGCCACTTGCCAATGTGTGCGGTGCGATACCCCACCCCTTTTAGAGCCTCCGCTAAAGTGATTTCAGACGGATCGAGATAATTCTTGCTTTCCGGACTGATCATCGGTCGGTTTGCTGGAGCTTCATCTGGCAAGAAATTGTGCCCGGCCGCCTGAGGCGGTTGATGCCCGCTGGCTGTCAGAATTCCATGCCGGGTCGCATATTTCCCAGTCAAGACGCTCGCCCGAGTAGGTGAGCAAAGCGGATTTGCATAAGCCCTGGTAAAACGCATTCCGCGTTCAGCAAAGCGGTCAATGTTGGGCGTCTCATAATATTTGGAGCCATAGACCCCGCTGTCCATCCAGCCCATGTCATCGACAAGAAAAAGGACAATGTTAGGCTTCTGCGCCGCATTCAAGGTAACTGCACAGGACAACAGCCCGAGTGATAGCACTACAAGATAATATTGCGACCTGTGAACCAGCGCTCTGGGGGTAACGGATAATAAACGAAACAACGGGAATCTCATGGATTGATAACGCAAAATTCAGGGCTGTGTTTCGGCAAGAATCAGCGATTTCCACATCA
This sequence comes from Prosthecobacter fusiformis, assembly GCF_004364345.1. Taxonomy (NCBI): domain Bacteria; kingdom Pseudomonadati; phylum Verrucomicrobiota; class Verrucomicrobiia; order Verrucomicrobiales; family Verrucomicrobiaceae; genus Prosthecobacter; species Prosthecobacter fusiformis. The sequence goes on from NZ_SOCA01000005.1 coordinate 261,551, forward strand.
TGCAAAAATTTCGGTTACAGCCTTTCCTTTCCCATCTTCAGTCACATAAAAGGGACGGCCCTCGATAAGGTATTCCGTCTTTGGACTGATGCCCATGGCTGTCATGATCGTGGCGTGCAGATCCATCACCGTGACTGGATTTTTAGTGGCTACCAAAGGTCGTTCGTCAGCCGTTTCGCCATAAATATAGCCCCGCTTCACCCCGCCCCCAAACATCACAACACTTGTGCCTGCGGTGAAGTGACGATGAAGGCCATAGTGCTTCATTTCCTCCAATCGATCGACTTTAAAGGTAGCCTGGTCATTTGCTATGGAGCCGGGCTTCCCCTCCATGATGGCATCGCGGCTGAACTCGCTGGCAATGATGACTAGCGTCCGGTCTAACAAACCACCTTCTTCAAGGTCTTTCACCAGGGTGGCGATGGGCAGATCCATTTCCTTGTGCAGACCATCTACCGTGGTGTGCCCATCTTTGTGTGTATCCCACTGAAAGAACGGCACGTACTCGGTGGTCACTTCCACGAAACGCACACCAGCTTCAACCAGACGCCGGGCCAGCAAACAGCCACGACCAAAGCGCCCGGTGTCATACTTCGCGTAGCTTTCTTTCGGCTCCAGTGTGATGTCAAAGGCCTCGCGTTCCTTGGAACTCAACAGGCGGTAGGCATTGTCCATGCTGCGAATGAGTGACTGCTGCTGGTGATCACTCATGTAATCCCGATGAGGGCTTTGATCCACGAGCTTGCGAAAGAGTTTATCGCGGTTGGCAAACCGGTTTGCATCCATTCCCTTCGGCGGTTTGACGGAAGTGGCCGCTTCTTCTGGATAAGGCAGATTCATGGGTCCGTATTCGCTGCCGAAAAAACCCGCTGTGGTAAAAGCTTTCAGTTCTTCACTTTCACCCACGCCTTCCAGACGCTGCCCAACATTGACGAAAGCTGGCATTACATCATTCCGCGGCCCCAGCACTTTGGCCATCCATGAGCCGATGTGTGGGCATGCCACCGTCTGCGGTGGCACATATCCCGTGTGCCAATGATACTGATGACGACTGTGGAGAATGCTCCCCAGGTCTGGCTGAACGGCGCTGCGGATCAATGTCGCCCGGTCCATCACCTGGGCGATGTTTTCCAACCCGTGGCAAATTTTCATGCCATCCACAGCTGTATCAATCGCAGGAAAGGTGCTCAGCATCTGGGAGACCTCCAGGCCCTTTTCAAATGGCACATACCGCTTCGGATCAAAAGTTTCTGGAGCTGCCATCCCACCCGCCATCCACAGCAGGATGCAGGCATCTGCTTTGGCCTCAGGATGCTGCAATCCCGCTCCTCGGACCATCTTCGGCTGACCCGTCATCCAAGCCGCAGTACCTGCTGCCGCAAGCTGCCGGATGAAATCCCGCCTAACAATGGATTGAGGAGCGTGAGGATCGAGATCGAGTTTCATCTTTTGAATCGGTTAATGATTATCGAACAAACATAAACTCCGGCTGCATCACCAGCGCCCATAGCAAATCTTGGATCTGGGTCGCCGCTGGTTGATTTCCCAGCATCTCCACCGCGATGTCCAGCTCAGGAGCAGTAGGATCCCGTGTCAGCGCCTGTTGATAGACCCAGCGCACCATTTCGGCAGAGGATTTCCATTCGCGCCCGGCCAAATTGTTAGCTCCGGTAGCCATTGCATTGGTCAGCACCTCCCCGTTGGAAAGATCCAGAGCTTCCAGAGTCGTGATCTCGTTTGGCCGCATAGAAACAATCTGATCTCGGTTTGGACGTCCGAGGGATCTCATCAAAAAGTTGCTTTTCAAAAGACTGGCTCTCACCACCAGATGGCCGCTCTTTCCGCCTTGTGAAAGAAGGCCCGGGCCTTGGGCATTGAGGGCCTGCCGCCAGGAGCCGCTCGGTTTCACCACGGTCACGGGTTTCCATCCTTTGGCAGCAATCGCTCCCAGTCGGCCTTCTTTGCCTTCTGGCACATTCGGATTCCATTCCCAAGTGTTATCCGTGGTCAATGTCTCCTCGCTGCCGTCAGCCATTTTTAAACGAGCTTCAAAGTACATGCCCGCCGGGTTGGGCTTCTTGCCAGCATTGCTGGCCTTGATCACGAGATTGTTCTGCCCAACCACAAGTTTGTCATGCAAGGGCACTGACACAATCTGCTCCCAGTTCTCACTGCCCGTCACTTTGCGCCCGTTCAGATAAAGGGTAAAACCATTATCACAGGTCATGATGGCAGATCCCTGTGCAACGGCTTGGTTCAGCTTTATAACTTTGCGAAACAAGATGGTCTCCCCGGCAGGAGGCACACTTCCCGGCTTGGCTGAATCACCCCAGATCCACTGGCCTTGGAGCTGGATCTTGCGAGCCAGTTCAGGGTCAGGTTTTCCACGAAAGACTGAGGCATCCATCTTATCGGGAGCAGCCCCCGTTATACGCCAAATGCCGTCCAGAAACTGCTCTGCGGTCAGGCGCTTTGCCCTTACGCCTTTAAATACATAATGGCCATCATCCTCACTTATCATCACTTCGCCTTCAGATTGGTAAAGATCTGAGGTGGCGATCAGTGCCAGCGTCTTTTTTAAATCATAGGCATTCTCTTGCAAATGGGTGGCCAAGTAATCTAGCAAATCTGAATTCCATGGAGCCGTATCCATCGCATCCAGTGGATGTACAATCCCACGCCCCATCAAGCGGTGCCAAAGCCTGTTTACAATCGTGCGAGTGAAGCGTCCGTTTTCAGGATGCGTCATCAGGTCCGCCAGTTGTTTCAGGCGTTCTTCACGGGGAGCTTCCGCATCCACTTGTCCGATCTCGGGAAACAGCCACCCTGCCCTGGCCTGCCTTCCCACGGGCTTGTCACAGCGGTGAATATCCAGCGGCCTCTCCGCATAGATGGCCGCCAGTCCATAAGCTTCGTCGAGCTTCCATCGGTCCACAAAACTGTCATGGCAAGAAGCGCACTTCAAATTGATACCCAGGAAAGACTGCCCCACGCTTTGCGCAAACTGGATTTCCACCGTCTGTCCTGCGCTTACCTCTCCACGCCACTTAATGCCATCAATGAAGCCCCGGCTTTCCTGGGTTGGAGGCGCGATAAGCTCATGTGTAAACTGGTCAAACTTCTTGTTATGCAGCAGTGCATCATACAGCCACTTACTCACCTGCTTACGACCACCGGTAATGAAACCAGTGCCGCCGTAATCATTGCGCAGCAGATCATTCCAAAACGTGAGCCAGTGCTCAGCATAATCCACATCCCGGCCAAGCAATGTGTTAATCAACCTCGTCCGCTTATCCTCTCCCTTATCCTTTTGAAAATCCGCCAGTTCCTCGGGTGTCGGCAGCAGACCGATCAGATCAAGATAAGCGCGGCGCATAAATGCACCATCTTCCAGGGCTTTGGGGTGCGGCAGCTTCCTTTCTGCCAGATAGGCATCCATGAGCCGGTCCACTTCATTTGTCCTTCCATCAATGATGGGGGGCAAAACGACCGATCTAGGTTTCAAGGGCGGCTCATAGGCTGGTTTTTTGAAAGCAAACCCAGGCTCCCAAGGCAGACCTTCCTCCACCCACTGTCTCAGCAGCGCCACCTCTTCTTTGGCCAGGCCTTTTCCTTTCGGAGGCATTCTCAGGTCTGAATCCTCCGTGCTAACCATTTCTAACAAGATGCTTTCATGAGGCTTCTTTGAATCGACGACCAAGCCATTTTCCCCTCCCATCATCAAAGACCCCCGGTCATTCATCGAAAAGCCACCCTTCTTTTTGTCACCCATGTGGCATTCCGCGCAGTGCTTCCGCAAAATCGGCACCACCTGATGTGCAAAATCCACAGCCGCCCAACATGGAACTGCAGCCCACAGGACAAAGGGCAAAAGTATGATTTTCATTCAGAAAGGGTGGAATTGATGGCCGAGATGCGATGCCACCTCCCTCCAAACGATCCCATCGTTGGGAAATCATCAGCAAAGTTTGTGTCGGATGCCGCAAGACAAATCATTGCACGTTTCATCCACCATGGTCCGGCATAGTTCGCCACTCTCCTTTTACAATGCAGATTTTAGCGGCTTTTGGGACCGTGCTGCATGACGGCACCTGCACCCCCAGAAAAAGCTCCACCAAGTCTCGGGCGTACTTCCGTCTCGGGCAGTATCCAGACGTGGCGTATTCTCCTGGCGGCGAAATAGCGGAGGAGAGATCTCACACCATACCCCATTACAGCCAAGAAGAGAACACATCCGACGCTGATCCCCACCGTTTGAATGATGCCAGCTCCTTCTCCGTAAACAATCGCAGGGACCGTAAAACCCTGCGAGGGAGCCACCTCATGGAGTATATTGGCCTTGCCTTCTTGCGAAATCGTTGATGCTAGCGGGGGAAGTGACTTTTCCAGCCAGAAAAGACGGGTGGACAATTTGACGGCGAAACGCTGAAGCTGCTGCTCGGGATCGTTCACCAGCAGAGAGTCCTGGATACAATCTTCGGCCATCTCGGTCATACCGCCGAGGGAACTGGCTTGGCTCAGACTCGGACTCACCAAAAAGCGGGTGCGCCAGGGCTCTCCTACTGGATAGACAGCTAGGCAAAGCTCGCGGCCTGCACCGAGACGGGCGATCAGCGGATTGAGTGAGGCTGCCGAACTGAGTTTTTGGTCTCGACCAATCACTAATATGTACAGACGAATGCGAGATTCTGTGGAGTGAAATTGTAAAAGACGCTCCAGATCCAGCAACGGCACTTCGGTCAATAGCCCCTGCGGATTGATCAAGTATTCATTCACCGGCACGTTCTGCAGCCCCGCGAGTATGGACTCCGGAATATCCTGAAGGGCAAGGCTAGGAGTTGGACTGACTTTGGCTGGCTGATGCGTCTCGTTCAATAGTCCGCCGTGCAGAAACAAGGACAGATCATGTGAATCCAGCCCCGGCTCATCTAGAAGCAATGGCGGAGATTTTAGTGCGGCAGGACTTCCCAGATAAAAACTGTCTTGGGGTTCCAGGCTACTGCTTTCCGGCAGCAAATTGGAAAAATTACTGCCCGGGCTGGGCTGGATAGATTCTCCACTGTCCCAAGTGGGCAGAGGAGGCTCACTCTCCGCATATAATGGGCAGGCCAAAGCAACAATGGCCCACGCCAATGTCAGAAGCAAAGCCTGCCGTATTTTTGGAGAAGCATTCATGGTCAGATGCAGTCATGCTTTCGTGCCTGTACGCTGGTGGCGATGGGCAGCACGAAGCGGCTGCAGTCCCATTCCACCCAGATCCCCCGTGCCAGGACCCGGCGGGACATCCGGCAGGGTGCGAGTCGCAGACTGTGCCAGCCTCCGGCCAAACAGGCCGACTGCGTTTTCCAGCGCCTGCCCATATCTCCGCCGGTTCAGAAAACTGTTCATCTGGCTCAAAATATGTCTCAGCTCAGCTTCATGGATATGGCTTTCCAATGCATATCCAAGGGTAAGGGCAGCCACATGTCGCTGGCAGTCGATGACAAGAGCAGTACCGAAATCATTTCGTTTAGCAATTTGCTGAGTGTGAAATGCACCGTGATTGATTAGCCAGAACCCAAGATCTGCCGCTGTTAGCGAAGCGGGGAGAGTACCCAGATAAATGGCAAAAAAACACTGGGGGAAACGACGCTCGAAATCATCCAAAACAATCTCTAAAGCCCGATGTTCCTTGAGGCTCAAGCAGTTAGCATTATCCGTCAGTCGCTCCAGCCGCACCCAATCTGCTCCCAGGAGCGTTCTAACAGTGCTCACGCTAAAATGACACTGCGCGCATTCTTCCATATCTGGAAGTAAATTAGCCGCGCAATGTGGACATTTCATATTTTCAATAAAAGCTAAAAATCAAGCAAGCGCAATATCATTTTGAGACTGCCCCTGTAAAACCCTTAGAGTTTAATTGTTCACGAAAAAAGTGTTTACACTCTTGAGTCGTTATGGTTCAAATCAATGGAATACATTGTCAGGATTGAACGTTCAAAGTTTCTGACCCATCCCCCCTCAGCATCGCCCATCATGAGACACAAATATTTATTCACGCTGGTAGCACTTGCTTCCCTTCCACTACCAACTCAGGCCAAATGGAGCAAGTTGCCATCTGTGGATGAAAAGCCAGTGAGCATTGCAACGGTTTTTTCCGGCACGACTGTTTACGATTCCAAAGGATTTAATCCCGCCAATGCCCTTCTGATGGGAGATCCAGTGAAGCCTGTCAATCTGGCCTCTGGCAAAAGTGAAGCGATCCTGAAGTTCGCTAAACAATCAGTCATCAAAAACGTGTCTTTCGTTAATGATGGCATTGAGGGAAAAGTCGCCCTTTCCACCAGCACAGATGGCAGCGCATGGAGCCCAGTGGATAACAAAGTCTTCTCCCCTTCGGATCGCTTGATCAAGCTGGACGGCGGCACAGCCCAGGGACGTTACTTGAGAATGCAGTTCGATCTAGTCCGTGGCGGAGTGATCCGCAGTTTTCAGGCCATCGGATCCACGAGCGACGCCAATTACACGGTTACCCAATCCCCAGACGGCACTGGCATGCCAGTGAACTTTGCTGCAGGCATGGGTGGTGGCCGTCTTCTTTATATCAGCCCAGAACTCTTTGGTTCACGCAATGACGCCGTGAAGAGCAATCTTCTGGAATTCCCTGAATCCGACGAAAAATATCGTACCGCAGTTTATGACCTCGGTCAGGTACGCACGCTCAACGAATTCGGTTCGGTCCATTCCCCCCGCCCTGTTCGTTTTTCGGTTTACGCATTTGATAACCTTCCAGAAAAAGAAGACTGGCGCGGACGGTTGGCTTTTGACCCAGCAGTCTTTGATTCTTCTGAGCCTGTAGCCAAAGCTGAAGATACCTCAGGTGCTGGATTTGTTAAGGCCAAGCCCGGTAAGACGGTCAAGTCCCGCTACATTGCCCTTCGCTGGGAGCCAGATTTCAACCCACCCGCATTCAACGCCTATTCTGTCACCATCACTGGCGCAGCCAACGTTTCATTCAGCGGCGGCGGAGTCAGTGTTGATTCATCGACAGTTGACGGAAATACTGTGTTTACGGTTAATGCCGATGGCAATACCAACCTTACCATTACGGTTGGGCCTAATGGCGAGGTCAATGTAGCAGGCTCTGATGCTGGCCCAGGCGCTAACGGTCCTTCGGTTGATGTCAACAATTCAAGCAATAATGGTGAAGGCGGACAGCCACCCACAATGGGGGTAACCGTTGGTGCCCCGAGTGCCAGTGGAGCGGGGCTAGGCGGGCCGAGTGGGAATAATAATTCCGGAACCACCGATGATGAAGACGACGACGACTCTCCGACTCCGCCTAACGCCCCTAATTGATAGGACTGAGCTATATTAATTTGAAAATGCGGGACTGTGATTCAGTCCCGCATTTTTTTTGCGTCTACTATGCATTTCCCTCATCGAAGGGGGCATTCTCTGATCAAAGACAGTTGATCAATGATCTTGGCAAACGCCTGAGACGTTCTTTAATTCATTCATCCATGAGCACCTCCGTTTACGACTCCCCTGTTTTTAACATGGCTTGCCAGCAATTTGATCTGGTGGCTGATTTCCTGGACATCCCGGAAAGCTTGAGAGACCGACTCAAAATGCCACGGCGCGCGCTCACTGTCTCTATTCCTGTGCGGATGGATGATGGCAGCACCAAGGTCTTTACCGGATACAGAGTGCAACACCATCTGACACTCGGGCCGACCAAAGGAGGAATACGTTTCCATCCAGATGTAACGATGGGGGAAGTCGCCGCCCTGGCCATGTGGATGAGCTGGAAATGTGCCCTGACGGGCCTACCCTACGGTGGTGCCAAAGGCGGCGTATGCTGTGACCCTCGGCAACTTTCCATTGGTGAACTCGAACGCCTGACACGTCGATATACACAGGAGCTTATTCCTTTTATCGGCCCTCAACTGGACGTCCCAGCTCCTGACATGGGCACCAATGAGCAGGTAATGGCCTGGATGATGGATACGTATTCGCTCCAAATCGGGCATTGCGTGCCGGGTGTGGTCACGGGTAAGCCTGTGGGCCTGGGAGGTTCCCTGGGGCGCCGGGAATCAACAGGCCGCGGTGTGGCCTATTTAGTCTCACGGGCCATGGATACCTTGGGCATCCGTGCCGAGGGTGCGACGGCCGTGATCCAGGGGTATGGCAATGTCGGCTCCGTGGCCGCCACATCTCTGGCCAAACAAGGTGTTAAAATCCTGGCCGTAAGCGATGCCTACGGCGGCATCCACAATGTGCATGGCCTCGATTTGAATGCCCTCAATGCGTATGTCAGCGAGACAAAAAGCGTGGTCGGCTTTCCTGGAGCTGAGCCAGTCACCAATGCAGAGCTTCTCCTCATTCCTTGTGACATTCTGATTCCCGCAGCCCTGGAGCGCCAGATCAATGGCGAAAATGCTTCTAAAATTCAGTGCCGCATTCTTGCAGAAGGTGCCAATGGACCGACCACTCCTGACGCCGATTTGATCCTTGCAGAACGGCCGGAGATTTTCATTATCCCAGACATTTTGTGCAATAGCGGCGGCGTCATCGTCTCCTACTTCGAGTGGGTGCAGGATCTGCAAAGCTTCTTTTGGGGAGAAGGGGAAGTGATGGACAAGCTCTTCCGTATTCTGGAACAAGCTTTCAACCAGACGCTTCAACTTCACCGCAAGCAGCAGGTTTCCATGCGTTTTGCCGCTCTCAGCCTAGGGATCAAACGTGTGTGGGAGGCGAAGCAGACTCGGGGACTCTACCCATAAAAGCGCTCAGCTTCTGCCTCCAACTGCCCACCCACTCTTCAGGAAAATGATTTCCGCAAGTGGCTGGGCAGGATACCCAAGGCTTCGCGATATTTGGCCACAGTACGTCGGGCCACTTTGATGCCTTGTTTATCCAGCAGTTTCGCCAGCTTATCATCGCTCAGCGGCTTGGCCTTAGTCTCTGTCTTGATGAGGTCCGCAATGGCGTTCTTCACGCTGGTGTTGCTCAGATCCTCTCCAGAATCCGTTTTGACTCCATGGCTGAAGAAAAACTTCAACTCATAGACGCCATGCGGGCTGGCCATGTATTTCCCTGAAATGGCACGGCTGACCGTCGTCTCATGCACCCCTACTTCATCGGCGACCTGGGCCATGTTCAAGGGACGCAGAAAGCTGGTCCCCTTTTCCAAAAACTCCCGCTGATGAGCCAGGATCTGCGTGGCAATCTTGTGGATCGTCTGCTGCCTTTGATGAATGGAGCGGATGAGGAACTTGCCACTGCGGATCTTGTCACGGATATAATTGCGGACTTCTCCACTGCTGCTGGCCTGCCCCAGAAGGTCCTTATAGGCATTGCTAAGACGCAAATTCGGCAGGTCATCATTGTTCATCACCGGCACCCACTCACCGCCCTGCCGCTCGACAATGATGTCAGGGCTGACGTAGTTATTGCTGCTTGGATTGAAGCGGGAGGCTGGTCTTGGATCCAGGGTGCTGATGAAATCCGCAGCCCGGGATACCTGCTCCAGAGGCACACCCAGTTTGCGGGCAAGAATGGGATAACGCTTGTTGGCGAGATCTTCCAAATACTGCTCCACTAATCGATGCGCTAGGCTGTGCTTTTTGCCCAGACGCTCCAACTGTACCAGAAGGCATTCGCGAAGATCATCTGACCCGACACCAACGGGGTCAAACGACATCAAAACCGCCTTGGCGGCATGCAGGTCATCAATCGGGATGCTTTGATACAAGCTCATGTCCTCAATCGAGGCATTGAGAAAACCACGGTCATCCAGACTGCCGATCAAAAACTCCACGTTTTTGACCAAAATCGGATCGCTGATTTCAGCAGTTCGAAGTTGGGTGACCAAATGTTCCTGCATGGTCGTGGGGGCCACGATGGAGTCCATGAGAAACTGCCAGCGCTCCTGATCCTCAGCACTGCGGTTAGTGGTCTGCATCCGGCTCTGAGCCCAGTATTCCCGCCACTCCTCATCCATCTGGGACATGACGTCCAGTTCATCCCGGTCACCGCCATCACGGTCATCTGGGTCATCCGGCACAGCATCATCCAGGGACACCTCCGGAGATTCGAGTTCCAGCACGGGATTGATTTCAATCTCCTGCTGGATGATCTGCCTCAGCTCCAGCGTTGGAGCCTGCAAGATCTGCAAGCTCTGCTGCATCTGGGGGCCGATGGCGAGCTTCTGGGTCTGTGTCTGGTAAAGTCCTTGGTCTGCCATTGGTGGTTGGCGACACCCCTTTCACTGGTGTGACATAGAAGCAAGCATTTATCGGGCCAAAGTGCATATTTCCACGGTATCCTTAACTAATTAGTAAACTGGCACGCAATCCTAGTCAAACCTCACATCACCTCTCGGGAAATGGACTCATCGTTTGGCGGCACCACTTGGGAAAACCGCTCCGGTCACCGCCCCTTCACAATCCAGGATGACCAAGGTTCCGTCCTTCCCTTCATCCAGCTTGCGATGCTGGAGTAATAATCGCGCGACATACAGATTCCCCCATTCTGCTTCCCGGTCCAAATAACGGCCCAGCGGTGTTTCTAAAGCTGCAATCCCTAGACTGGGATTGGGAGAAGCACTGGCGGTGGTCTTCAATTCCAGACAAAGGTGCTCCGCTCTTACGTTAGCGGGCAGGGCCAAGGCATGAATCCGCCGAATCACCACATAGAACCATGAAGGCTGGCTGGCCCTAGTTTTCACAAATTCCTCCAGGCGCTGCTCATGTGTTTCTGCGAAGAGCGGCCAGTCGAGCAGGTATCCACCGTCCGTCTGCGGAACGAGTCGTAGCAGAGCACCCGATGCGTTGCCTTTGTTAGTCCTCACTTCAAAAAGTGGGACCAGCTCCTGCCCTGGCAAAGTCCGCGGAATAGCATTTGCCAGCTTGAGGGACTTTAACCTCGGATGCACCCGCTCAAAAAAACCTTCCACATCCACCTGATGCTCATCTGCTTGGGCGATCGCGGCGGCGCGCTCGGCGGCGGTTTCAGCATTGAATAGACCCTTGATCAGTTTTTCAGCAGCATCTGTGGCTTTTACCAGATCCAAAGACCCGGTAGGCTCTTCACGGGGGATTTCTCCAGGAGTGAAGGGCCTTTCAGCGCGTCGGATTTCCGGCTCATTCTGCACGGGTGGCGACGAAACCGGAGGCTCCACCGGCATGTTTTGAGATCCTACAGCTATCTTCGGATCAAGGAGCGGTTCCGGCACATCTGACACCAGAGGCTCCTTCACTTGGGGTGATGGCTTTGGGTGGGGCGCTGTGAACTCTGCCGCCAGTGGCGGCAACGCACTGTGTTTCCAAAAAAACCATCCGCCTAATCCCAGGACCAGCAGAATAAACAGCCCCAATGGTACATTCCGCTCGTCCCGTTGGGGCTTCCAAGATGGACCTGCTTCGTACTCCACTTCACCCAGAGCTTTTCCCACAGGCTCCTCCCGTGGAGCCAAGTCCATGGATGGCAGAAGTGATTTTGAAGTGCCCGGCGGCCTCGTTGAAGGTTGAGCGGGAGAAGTTGAATCCGGGGGCAGCACTGACGGAACAATCCCGAAAGGCGAAGACCCCGCATGCATCACCGGCGGCCACGCGGGAGCTGCTGCAGGAGCAGGCGGATACTGAGGAGACCCCTGGGGACTGAATAAAGGTTGTTGCTCAGGAGCAGGTGGCCAAGCAGGCGGCTGGCCCGCTGAAGGATGGATAAAACCTGCTCCAGCGGGCTTGGCAGGGGGTGAGTAACCCTGACGTGGAGGGATCACCCGCCTCTGGATGGGCAGACTGATCGCAGGCTGCCCCGGACTACCCGATGCAACGGAATAAGACTCCATTGCTGCGCTGTGAGCGCAATGCGGACACGTGACCATGGCCCCCAACTGCTGAGGCAGTGAGATGAAAGGACGGGCACACGCAGGACAGCGCAAGCTAACAACACCATTGACCATGAGGGCAAACTATTGCGTATTTTACGCATCTTGCCAGCGCTCGGTTTGCACCAAGAATCAATGAGCGGCATTTTTAAAAATGCCCAGGTGCGCCCGCCCGGATTCGAACCGAGAACCAAGGGATTATGAGTCCCCTGCCTTTAGCCTCGAAGCATCTCTACAATCCCTTTGTTTATAGGCATTCGCAGGGGTTCTAAACCGTTTTGAACTTGCTTTTTCACAGTTAAAATTCACGGTATGCACATGAAAGCTGCCTCAAAGACCGTGAAAACGTGGGAAAACACAAGGGTGCAAAACCTGAAGAGGCATAAGTCTGGCCTCTACTATGCGAGACTGTTTGAGAATGGAAAAGACGTCTGGAAACCTCTCAAAACGAAACATTTTTCTGTGGCCGAAGCACGCATTGCAGAGGCACAAAAGGAGCACCGGCAGCACCGCAAGAAAGAGGTTGCTGCTTCCAGTGTTAAAATGACTTTCCAGGATGCAGCAGACCTCCATTCAAAGCAGCTAAGCGGCAGGGTGGATATCAAGGACAGCACCCGACATTATTGGAAGCAGATTCTCACTGCGCTTGGAAAATACTGGCCGGAATTGCCAGCCTCGGAAATCAGAAAATTAACAGAATCGGACTGCCGCGAATGGGCCACACGTTTCGCCAAAACGGCAAGTGCCAATCGCTATAACAATTCCATCGCTTTTCTCCGCCATGTCTTTGATGTGGCAATCGAACAAGGAATTATCCACAAAAATCCTGCCGCTAAGCTGGAGCGCAAGCCAGTGCGGAGCAAGATTCTCGAACTCCCATCTCTTCAGCAGTTCCAAGCCTTCGTGGAGTCTATCAGAGGCCGCCATGGACGGTTTTCAACCCATTGTGCAGATTTCACGGAAGGCCTGGCATACACAGGCTGTCGTAAAACCGAGGGTGGCCGCATCGTGTGGCAGGATCTCAATTTCAAAGCGGGAGAAATTTTGGTGAAAGGTGATCCGACGGACCGCACCAAAAACGGTGAAGTCAGAAGAATTCCAATGATCCCAAGCGCCCGTGCGCTTTTCGAAAGAATGCGCCTTGAGCGCCCAGATGAAGATCCAACTGCTCCGGTTTTTAAAGTTCGTGAATGCCAGAAATCTATGGACCGTGCCGCAGAAACAATCGGAATGATCCGTATCACCCATCACGATTTGCGTCATTTCTTTGCAACCATCTGCATTGAAAGTGGGGTAGATATTCCAACCGTTTCCCGCTGGCTTGGCCACCAGGACGGAGGAATTCTCGCAATGAAAACTTACGGACACCTTCGCCGTGAACATAGTCAGTCCCAGGCCTTGAAGGTTTCCTTCAAGCCGTCAGAAGCGGCATAGGTCTATGTTGATTTCTTGCCCCAGGATCTTGCAATCTGTCCAAGAACTGAGCTCCTCGATTTTTTAGCGGCTCCAGCGCCGGGCATTGTTGAGATTTTGGTGCCCTTGGCTTTATCCTGTTCGCCCGCGCCAATCCGACGTGACTGAATGAACCGATGCCATATATTTTTCTGTTCAGTCGAAAGTTTTTCAACTCTCGCCTTGGCCTGTTTTGGTTTGTCGATGCCGTTGTAAATGCCTGCTTTTTCAAGGATGCGCTCAACCTCCTTGGCGGGAATCAGAATCCTGCCATGCTCTGTGATAGCGTTCACCTTTCCTGCATAAATTTGGCGATAACCCCAGGTCTGGGATTTCCCGAACAGTTCGGCGAATTCGCCAGGAGAATAAGCAACACGGTTCGGGGAAGCCATATCAGCCAGAATGTTCACCTACAAGTGGACGTGAAACAGTTTCATGGGATTCTGTTTCATTTTATTACGCCATTTCGGGGCATTCTCAATCACCAAATCCGGCTATTTCCAAGTCCTCTGGATCAGCGTTCGCTCTTCATCATCCCTCACATCCAGATAAATTGCAGTAGTCGCCGACTGCGAATGGCCGAACCAAAGTTGCAGCAGATTCAGTGGTATCTTTGCAAGGGCTCCGCGAACGCCAAACGCATGACGAAGGCCCTTCGTGGTGGCGTGGATGCCAGTTACCTCCGCTGCCTCCATGACCTGCTTGATGATCCTCCACCCGGTGGTGCGGGAGAAGGTCCATAAAGGGCCTTCGGCTTTTTCATCCGCCAGATGACGCAGGCCCGATAGCAAAGAGTTGGGCACGGGAATTCGCCGGTATTCCCGCCGCTCTCGTTTTTTCAGCGTGCAGATGCGAACCGCGCCAGTAGAGAAATCAACATCCTGTGCGGTCAGGGACAATGCTTCTGATATCCGCATCCCCGTATAATAGATCGCCATGCAGAACAGCGCTTCAAGACGCGGCATTTTACGAGCACATTTGAGGAATCTCCGCCCTTCCGAATGGGTCAGGTATTTGCGCCGCCCTTCGTGGTCATATGCGCTGTAGTTCTCTCGGCTCATGTTTCACCTCCATGAAACAGAATCCCATGAAACTGGTTCACAAATCGTTAACGTCCTGGTTTTCAGGCATCTGCGTTGTGTTAATTGCTATCTCAACTGTGGCAACTGCACAGACGCCCGCCCAACCTGAATATGTTGCTTATTACAACCCGGAGACAGGCTTCAAACCTGCCCAAACCAGCCTGACACAAATCTTCCTGCAACTGGCAGGCAGCCTTGAGCATCATGGCAGCCCAGAGCCTTACATCCGCCACATGCAGGCTGAGCATAAACGCATTTCCTCTCTGTATGAGCAGAAAACTGGCAAGCCACACAAAGGACGCATGCCAGCTCACATGGCAGATGAGTATTTGCAGCAGCTCGTTTCGAACTGGAATGCCCTTTCGCCCCGATTGGGGCTTGATACATTTTCCAAAGAGATTGGCCGCTGTGCGCGTGAGGGCATACGCGGCACCCGCAATACTGGCACCATAGCCATTGAGATTTTCAATCAGCACCAGGACCTTGTGATTGAAGGCATGAAGTCGGGTGCAGGTAAAGGGAACGATTTTGAACGATTACGGTCCAAGATCAAAACAGAATTGGAGTTCGATAAGCCAGGTGTAACCTTGGTCGGATATGAAACGCAGCGCCGTGATGCTGTTCGTTATGCTCTCGTTATCGAAGGCCGTTTTCACGCATTGGATAAGAAGATCGATGCTGCACTTCCCACAGAGCAAGCCAGCGAGCTCAAAAACGTGATGCACTGCTTTTTTATGGACCTCTGTGAACTGGCGCATTCAGAGTTTGAAATCGGCATGCTGAATTGGTCGTTACAGTGAATTCCTATTGCGGACCTCTCTCGACATTTCCAGTCGGCGTTGGCAGATCGGTTGGTTTTGACGCGGAATTATCCAGACCAGCCAGTAAATCGGTTGAAAAGACCTTGCCGCCATTCCTCACGGAATTTCTCGGGGGGCTTGGAACTTCAACTTCATTGACTTGCTCGTTATCAGCAAGTTCTCGGCGGCTGGAAGTTTGGTGAACCTCACCATTTCTCTCCAGAACCGGCGTTGTAGAAATCGCTACGTTCTCTTTGAACGAAGACCTGTCCAGCACAGTGTAGGCTTCGTCCTTGCGCCCTGAATCCCACGCTCTGGTGAAATCGTTGCGGTCAGTCACTGGAATCCTTTTCATTTCCGGAGGCATCTCTTTGAGCGCAGACAACATGTCCCGGACACTCTGAGCTTCTTTCTCTTTAACCTCGTCTGGCAATTCAGAGAATTGATACTCATCACGTCGCACACCTTCCCACACACGGTGGCTCATTTGTGCTTTGCCTCCAGCCGTCAATCTGTCCCAAGCGCTTGCGTAGAAATTCTCAAGCTCGTTGAAATCATTCTTTGTGAAAAATTCTTCCTGAATGAAAGCGCCGTATTGCTGGCGCTCACGCTGATTCAAAGCGGTTTCTTGAGTCACCAAATGCACGACCGCGACGAGTTGCGCGTCTGCTTTTCGCCGCTCCTCGTCATTGTGGCTTTGCTCCTTCATTTGCAAACCAGTGAGCTGCTTTTTGGCCTCATTCAGAATTCCTACCAGCATGCTGGTGGAGCTTCCTACCGAAGCTCCACTGCTTGAAAGTTGATGTTCAAGATCCGAAATCCTCGACTGAAGTTTCGAGCTCTCAATTTCATCGATTTTCGACATAGACTCTCCTGCGCATCAGTATAACAAATAATTATTTCACTTTTATTACAGTGGATTGAGCTACCTGAATCGTCTTTAATAGGTCACCTTGAATGTCGGCGAATCCTCGGGCTTCATTGAACGCCTGTCATACAGCCGAGTGGTCGAGATGCTTGAATGCCCGAGCCATTCTTGAACCTTTGCAATGTCCGCATCGTGATCCAGGGCATTGGTCGCTGCCGTTGCTCGCAAGCCATGAACACAAATGGCGCTGGCTTCGATGCCAATTTGGCGGGCGTATTTGCGCACTACGTCTTTATATATTGCATGGCCTGTAAGCGGAGAGGGGCAACCGTCAGCATCACGACTCCGTGCCTTTAGAAACAAAGGCGCTCGAACATCACTCTTGTGCGCGGTGATTGCCAGGTAATCGCTGATTCGCTGGCTGGTATGCGGGTGTATCGGGATGAATCGAATTTTGCCTCCTTTGCCTTCGACGAGGAAATGCATCACTCCACGACGCTCCTGGATATCCCCCACCTTGAGCGAGCAAAGCTCAGCTCGCCGTAGCCCATGAAACAGCAGGGCGGAGAGAATCGCCCGGTCGCGAACCCCTTTCAATGTATCTGGAGCAGGGGCTTCCAAAATGGCTTTGGCACGTTCGTCAGACAGAGCCGGGGACTTCCCTTCATTCGAGCCCATGTTGGGACGCTTCACCCCGTCAGCAGGATTGAATGGCACCGCGTTGCACTCACACAGGTAATCAAAGAGCGATGCCACCGCAGAGAGCTTTCTGCGAACAGTTGCAGCTTCGAGAGTCCTTGCCTCAAGCTGTTTTCGCCAAGCGATCAAATGCGACCGCTTCACGAGTCGAAATTCCTCTGCCTGCCGAATTCCGGCAAACGCCATGAAATCCTGGACATCGCTTTTGTATGCCCGCCGGGTGTTCTTGTTTTCGATATTCGCGAACCACTCGACCTCAGGCGGCACATCTGCCAGTGACTGAAACTCAACTGCCGTCAGCAACCGAGCTTTTGATTTATCAACCAGACCATTTTTGTAATTTTCCAAATTAACCTCTCAATCAATTTATTATAGTATTGATAAAATACATTATCAATA
Source organism: Prosthecobacter fusiformis (assembly GCF_004364345.1). NCBI lineage: Bacteria > Pseudomonadati > Verrucomicrobiota > Verrucomicrobiia > Verrucomicrobiales > Verrucomicrobiaceae > Prosthecobacter > Prosthecobacter fusiformis. The sequence goes on from NZ_SOCA01000005.1 coordinate 278,723, forward strand.
CTATATATAAAAATATTAATTCTGAAGGCAATTATCTTGATTCGAGTTAATTTATGGTTCCATGCTGAATCTCTGGACCAAGCCACTTTCCTTCTTCAAGGAATAACTCATAATATGTCAACCATTCTGAAGTCCATGGAATAATCGTCTTGTGGAGATCGTTGCTGGATAGCCATGGCTGAGTTGGCGGATGATATAGGCACAACCTTCCATCACTATACATGTGAATTATGGAACGAGCTTTGATTTCAGGTTTCAAAATTCGCACCTCTGGAATACCCCACTCTGTGTAGCAAATCTGTACAGTATATCTTGTTGAATAAGTAGTGGGACTTATATCCCCCACGCATTCCAACTTTCCGCACTTAAGCTTACAGTGAAAAATAGGGAAGTGTTTCTCTATAAGGTGCTTCTGAACCACGAAATGGCGGTAATGACCAGCCCGGTTTCTCGGTGGTTTAGAAATCCTCGCCATAGAATGAATGAGCTAGATTCGGCACCACTGTAGCACAGGCAGCAACAATTCGACCGTTTCTATCAGTGCCTGCACTCCTAGATGCTAAAATTGCAGCTGCTTTTTGGAGTTCCTGTTTTTTTGCTTTTGCCTCTTCCTCCAATTCTTTAAAGAATCCATCTGACTGGAAGACCCAATCCCATGCTTTGCGAGCCTGGTTTTCGGTGCATTCATCCGAGGACAAAACTTCTAACTCGGAAAGAGCATCTGCGATCCGTCCCTCGAGATTCAACACATTTTGATCCGCTGTGGACTTTGTGAGCTTGGATTTTGGCCAACCTTTATCAGCAAGATTTTCAATTTCCAGATTCCAAGCCAAGCGATTCTTCATTGCTGACAATGTGCCGTGAAATGCTTCATCAAACCGCTCACTCCACTGGAAACATTCAGAAATGAGCATAGTGAGTTTCATTCCGTTAGGGAGGTCCCAATCTTCATTACTGTCCGCATTTCTGCTTCTGCAAAACCTCTTCATGAGTTTGACCATCCTTCGCATTTGGCCCCCGGAGCCTGATATTTGTGCGTTACGGTCGATAACCTCGTCTTCAATCCATTCATTTACACGAGTCGGGTTCGACCTGATCCAGTCCTCTTCTCCCGCGAGTTGAGTAACTCTAATACCAGCATCGTCTTCGAATTCCCGGTAGATTGGAATATCGACGTGGTGTGCATAATCATCTTCATCAGCATAAAACACGCGGACGCAATTTGTCATCAACTTGGGTTGGCGATTGAATCGCTTGTCTCTCAATGCCGCTCTAACCAACTCCCGAACTTCCTGAGCTGTCATTTCTGAACCATCTTCATTTACAAGTTGAGACCGACGGATGACGACGCCGTAGTCAATATCATACTCCTCTGCGGTAAATCGGGTCTGGACCACAGTATCCATGGCAAATGAACCCTGGCTTTGGAAATTGGACTCACCAATCCTGATTTTAGGATGCAGCTCAGGAAGCCTCTTTATCAAACGATCTGCATTAGCTTTTCGGTGAGCGAGAAGCATTTTCCGCATCTCGGGCGGCAGTGATACTTTCTTGTCGTAGAAAGTTTTGATTTGTGAATTGTAGTTATACATATATAGATCACTTTGAAAGTTGCTTCGCGTATGCTGCCCAATCAACAGCTGGAACGGTTCCTACGGATTGCAGTTTTTGCAGCAGCCGGAATAGGAAAAAAACGAGAGCATTTGCTTTGGGTCCAAAAGAGTATTTCCCTGCATCAAATGTATCAAAACAAGCTCCCGTAACAGCAAGTCCACAATCAACCCGCCGTTCATCCTTTAGTTTATTATTGAGCTTCTGGAATGTCGCGCCAAAGCCATCAGACCATTCGATATCCAGAGCCACAATCCCACTTACAAGTTCTATTTGTGGTTTTGGAGGATAAACTCCTCCAGCGTGAGGAATTCCTACCGATGTTCGCTGCATCCGTCGGACGGTTGCGGCTTTATCGGCTGCATATTCCAGATACTTTTTATTAATAGTCGGTTTGCACTCGAACACTGCATAAACAGCCTCTGCTGGCACATAACGATGATGCTTATTATCCAGAAGCGTGGGCGTATATTGTCGATCAAAAACCACTACATCTATTGAATCCGTGGTGTTGCCGGTGCTGTCTAAGATGATGGCTTTTTCAACAGTGTAACGATCAGGCAGATAAAGTCGCAGCACTTCTATGAAATGCTGTTCGTTAACCTCGCCCATATCCCCATTATGGGTGATCCGCTCCGAGGACCTCAGCTTGGATGCTAGGAGACATTGTTCTGAGGCAAAAGCTTCCTGAAGGAACGCTTTGCCATCGGTTTTTGAAAGTGATTTGGCTCGACTGGACATATGCATTAACGCAACACTGTGCCACATGTGATACAACTCTTCACTTGTCCGTCAAGTGCAACAGTGTATTATTCATCTGATTTTTTTAAATCCAGACCATGCCCACTGACTCGTCACAATCCGACATCACACGACTCGCTGCAATGTTACGAGCCCGCCGGGGAACTCGCGGGCTCAGGAGTGTAGCCCAGGAAATCGGTGAAATAAGTGCGTCTACCCTCTCACGTATCGAGCAGGGAGGCGTTCCAGATCTCGAAACCTATTTGCGTATCACCAAATGGTTAGGGATCCAGACCGAGCACCAAGGACTTTCGGGAGCGGGAGAAACCGCCACCCCAGAATTAATTGAAGCACATTTTCGGGCCGAAAAAGTCCTTCCCCCAGATACGATACAAGCTCTCTCTGACATGATTCGTCAGGCTTATAAATGGGCCGAAAACAGGGGCATCGGCACCAATCCATCGAAATAGTTTCATGAAACATGGGTTCAAAACATGGGCCGAAAAAGAGGCTCTTCGTCTGCGTTCCGAAATGCAACTTTCGGAAGATGCCACGTTGCCTGCAAGAGGGCTGGCGCAGCATCTTAAAATCGAAATCGCCACCCCACCAGAAATTGGCGTTGATGAAAAAACTTTGGGTGTTCTGCTTGGTCCTGGGACATCCAGATGGTCAGCTGTTACGCTCTATCTGCATAAAACTCCCTTTGTGGTTTTTAACCCAACGCATAGTGAACAACGCCAGGAGAGCGACTTGATGCATGAATTCGCTCACATTCTTTGCAAACACTCTCCAACAAAGGTCCTTGTAGGGGGAGGCTTTCCCTTCCCAATCCGGGAATATAATAAGGATCAGGAAGAAGAAGCTGACTGGCTTGGGGCAACCTTAAAGTTGCCCCGGAACGCCCTGCTATCGGCTGTGAAAAAGGGCCTTACCGATGAAGAGTTAGCAGAGCAATTTAAGTGCTCTGTACCTCTTGCTCGTATGAGGCGAAACCGCTCTGGCGTGAAAATGCAATTGCAGAGGCTGCAAGCATTGAAGGCCAACAGAGGTTGGAACTAATTCTCTGGTTCAAATTTTCCTCTGGTATAGTATACCCCCCTCCCGCGACCGTGTCGTGTGAGCAGCCCTGCATCAACGAGTTCTGAAATTTTTGCTTTCAGTGTATTGCGATTTCCACCGGTAGCTTTTACGGCCTCCGCGAGTGTGATTCGATCCGTGTCATCAAGCATTTGTATGACCGCTGCCGCTAATGGTGAACTGGCTTCTACACGGTTTTGCTCAATCCTAATTTTCGCGTTGAGATTTTCTTTCTGACGGACAAGGCAGCGCAGAAAATAAACCAACCAGGATCCCCAATCTGGTGTGTTGCCCCTCAAAGTGGATTGGGTCTTTCTCAGCGCCTTATAATAGAATTCTTTGTTCTCTTCGATCACTGATTCCAAAGAAGCATAAGGCACATAGCTATAACCGTAGCGAAGCAGCAGCAGGGTCGTGAGCACTCGCGACAGCCTGCCATTCCCATCTTGGAAGGGATGGATGGCAAGGAACCAGACCACAAATATGCCGGTTACAAGCAATGGATGAAGATCCCCATCACGTTCTGCTTCAATCACCCAATCCACCAGGCGCTTCATAGCAAAAGGGGTTTCAAAGGGAGATGCCGTTTCAAACACGATTCCGAGTTCTTTCCCATGCTCGTCAAACGCAGCCACATGGTTATCCAAAGATTTATAGTCACCTCGATGCCGCTCGTCTTTCCCCGAATATTGAAGCAGCGTTCGGTGCAGTTGGCGGATGTGATTCTCAGTGACAGAAATGTGCTCGAACGATTCGAAGACCATATCCATCGCCGCTGCGTATCCTGCGACTTCTTCTTCATCCCTGCTTCTAAACTCTTGGATTTTGAGCCCGGACAAGAGCGTTGCCACTTGCTGGTCCGAGAGCTTGCTGCCCTCAATACGGGTTGAGGAGCCAATGCTCTCAATGGTAGCGACCTTTTTAAGCTGCGAAAGCTGATCTCGGGACAGACGTTTGAATGCCCGCCACTGCCCCTTGAACTCATCAAGAGAAGCAATCAGCTTCAGCATTTCTGCTGTAATTATGGGTTCAGGATTCAGATTTCGTAACATTTCGCATCCATTCAATATCCAATTATATCCATTTCACATCCATTCTTCAATACAAAAAAACTCATAAGATCTATTTGCATTTTCGTGGAAAAAACTGGCAGTGGTTTTCTCATCAGGCTTCGCTCAGATTTGTGAGCTTTAGAGCCCAAGTAACGTTTCATTTCATCCACTCACCATGCCCGACCAAGCCATAAAGGACCGCTATCGCTCAGCTCAACGACTAGATAACTGCTTTTACCGCAGTCTAGGGAGCTATTGCTTCTACACTCAGTCGATTGAGCTTCCGAGCATCTCTGAGCAAGATTTTGCTGAGGCGGCAAAACTGGCGACTGATTTGAAGTCTAGCGGTGCAACGACGATCTCCCCGGCACTTTATGAAAAGCTAAAGCATATCCATCCAGTTTCAGCTCACGAATACACCCACTTCCTGGATTGCACGGCAACCGTGTGGGGAATTGATCTTCTTTTAAGCCTCTTTCGTGCATATGGCTTGGGTGATGATGAAACGAAGTACTTTCACGCGAAGGAAGCGAATGAGCAAATTCAAGGGATCAAGATGCCTGACTATTACTCGGTCATTCAGGAATCAGTTTCGCCGACACGCCCTTGGAAATACAGAATCTCTACAGGTTCCATTTTTGACAAAAACGGTAAACCCTCATCTCGCCAAATTCCTTTTCTACACTTTTTGAATGCTGAAAATGAATTCCTCGCAAGAGCACCGATAAGCCTGCTCTCTATGCTGGAGGCCTCATCAACGTTTCAAGAGTTGAGGTCACATGCACTCTTGATCCGTCAGTTACCGGATGATTCAAAATGGGTCGAAAACTCAACATTTGGTCAAACCTTCATGAACCGATTGTACGATCACCAGCTTACAGAATATTCGGTTTGCACCCACCTCATCGCCAACCGGAACAATATCACTGATCCAATGATAGCCTACTATTATGCGGCGATTATTTCTCGCTTCTGCCTAAATCTTAGAGCTTCAGACATTCCGAAATTTTCAATAGTTGATGCAGTAGCAACAGCACTTTCTTTGGACGGGTCGCCTCACCGGCAGGAGATAATCTCCCGTCTAAATGCGTCTCTGGCAGCTGGCGACCGAGCAGTGCTCTTTTCGGTTTTAGCTCGATCTTGTGATATCGTGGGAGCACTCGCCAGCAAAACTACGCCACGAACCAGCCTTTCACAAGCATGCCAACTGTTCGGCGTAGAATTGGCCGAATTGGAGACCTCCGCAAAGGAAGCATTTTCGGAACTACATGAGCAATTGTCTCATCTTCCCAATGTTCCCCCAGCAATTGCTGCATCGTGCCTCCACAATTTCCAAGCCCAAGGAGATATCTATAACGTAAAATTTGATTTCACGGCAATGGAACTCCCCCCTGCAATGTATGGGGATGGCGAGCTAAGACCAGCTTTTATCGGAGGACGAAAGATATTCAAAGACTTTGATGTGGAGGAGCATTTTCTAGCAGTTCAGCCAAAGCGGGATTGGATGAGGCAGTTTAGTGAGGCCTGTTTCGTAAAACCGAATTAGTGGAAGCCAAACTGTATCGCGCCCGCCCATCCGCCCTTGTGGCTCCGCGCCATTCGTCCCCCAAGCTTCCCGCCACGCGCCTGCTCGGAACAATCTCCTTCGCTGCCACCTGGCCAGACGCTTCCCTTCCTACCAGCCGAAACAGAACCACTGCGCTCACAAGGCGACAACATATCGCCCTCCTTCGCCCACCGCTTCGATTGTCGCACTTTCCACGCCTTTAGTTCCGTTTGTTTAAAACCTCAATGACCATTAATCAGTCGATGGGCAAAAAACTGAATTGAGCCGCTTGCCCTTCACCCGGTGCCGGGCACCTTTTGAACCATGTGCGGACGCCTTAACCAGTATGCCAGGATCCCGACTTTCATGGTTGCTGGGCTAGCGCTTGAGATTAAGCGCCATTTGGCAAAGGCTCGTAGAACACGCATGTCGCTATGTCGTAATCCAAGGATTCCAAGCCAGAGACTCAGAAACATTCAAACGCTGGCAACCCTTCTCCCCTTGTCTTTTGATGAGGCTGTAGCCAGCGCTTCCTTGGATTGAATGACAGATTTCTCAGCTGGTGCCTTGTCATTCGGCTTAGTTCCTTTAGCCGTTTGCTTTACTCTATCCACGAACTGCTGTACCTCTTCACACGGATTTTCGATATGCCGAATTGCGTGAACATTTTGTTCCACTGCGGCGAGCTGCACCTCTTTACTCGGTTCTTTGATATACTGAATTACGCGACCTTCTTTTTGCACTGCGGCGATCTGTACCTTTATGGTTGGGTTATTAATATACTGAATTGCACTTGCCCATTTTTCTAAAGCAGCGAGTTGAACCTCTTCACTAGGATCCTTTATATACTGAATCGCGTAACCATCTTTTTCCACTGCGGCGAATTGAATATTTTCACTCGGTTTTTTAATATACTGAATTGCATGACCATTTTGTTCCACTGCAGCGAGTTGAACTTTTTCACTTGGTCTTTTGATATACTGAATTGCGCGGCCATCTTTTTGCACTGCCGTTAGTTCAAGATCCTCACTAGGCGCTCTTATATGTTGAATTAACTCTGGCTTTCTCGCTACGGCAAGAAGTTGAACTTTTTCAGTCGGTTTCTGTATTTCTAGTAGCAATGTGGGATCCGATTTCACCGCAATTAATTGAGCTACCTCGCACGGTTCTGACATTTCTCTTATTCTCCACCCATCATACCCCCCTGATAAATCTACAACCTGTTGGCGATTCCGAGCCGCCCTTGTAACTTGCTCAGTTGGATTAATAATATACTGAATTGCTATCGGATCTCGTTTTATGGCAGCAAGTTGGATTTTTTTAATGGGATCTATTATATACTGAATTGCATGGCCACTTCTTCGCACTGCAGCGAGCTGTACTTCTTCACTCGGTTCTTCGATATACTGAATTGCGTATGCCCATTTTCTCACAGCAGCAAGTTGAACCTTTTCACTAGGAGCCTTTATATACTGAATTGCGTGACCATTTTTTTCCACTGCGGTGAGTTGAACCTTTTCACTTGGATTTTCAATATACTGAATTGCCATCCCGTCTTGTTTCACTGCGGCGATTTGCAGTTCTGTATTCGGAATTATATTACCATCTGATACCAACATCTTAATCCTGCCTTTACATATGTTATATATTTACCGTATTAAATTAATAAATAATAATTTGCAATAGATAATATTTGTATAGTTAGTGATAATTAACACTTTTTGAAAAAGTCTTCGCGACCTTGATTCAGTCGTGGGGCAAAACCTGAATGAGCTGCTTGCCCTTCATCCGGTGCCGGGCACCTTCTGAATCATGTGCGGACGCCTAAACCAGTATGCCAGAATCCCGAGTTTCCGGGTTGCAGGGCTGGCGCTTGAGATCAAGCGACATCTGGCAAAGGCTCGTGAAGACAAGCGTTCACGGATTTACATCCTCAACAACATCTGCCCGACTGATTACGCCGACGTGGTCATTCAGGAGGAAGACGGTCTCGCTGTTGAGCGAATGCGGTTCGGGTTGATTCCAAACTGGGCGCGAGGCTCCAAAGCGGAAGTGTCCAAGAAGTTCACCCGCACCTTTAACGCTCGCTCCGACAGCATTTTTGAGCTGGGCTCATATCGGCAAGCCATCCGCAAGCGGCGCTGCATTGTCCCAGCGCGGGGCTGGCATGAATGGCCTGACCGCACCACCCCCTACTACATCCACAGATCAGACGATCAGCCGCTGTGGCTGGCTGGCATCTGGGATGTTTGGGAGAGCAATGCCGCAGATGACCAGGAAGAGCCGGTCATCACCTCAATGAGCGTGGTTACGACCCCGCCCGGAACCTATATGAGCAAATTCCACGACCGAAGCCCGTTGGTCTTGGAGGGCGACGCCATCTCGAATTGGTTGAAGCCTAATCTACAGGAATCGGACCTCCGGACGCTCCTAGAGCCCTACGAATGCCCGCATTTGGAAGCCTACCGCGTTTCCACCAGTGCCAATTCTGCAAAAAACAAGACCGAGGAAGTTCTTCATCCAATTTCTCCCCCTGTTCCCTGGGGAGACGCCCCGCCGGAAGAGCCGCCAGAAAACGAGTACTTGAAACTGTTCTAAAGAACAGTATTCGGTGCGCCATGTTAACGGCGGATCAGAATCAGTCCCTTCGAACCCTTTGGCGCTGCCTTGCACGCCAATGGAAGCTCAGGTCAATTCCTCTGCTCGGCACCATCGTTGCAGGCAGGGCTGAGGTGCCCGAAAGCACGATGGAGGCCTGCCTTACGGTTGACCCTGACACGCTGGGGCTGCCAAAGAACAACCGCACTTTTGCGCTTAAAGTTCAGGGCGACTCAATGCGAAACGCTGCCATTCTGGAAGGGGATGTTGTGGTGATGGAATTTCGGGAAGCCAAGCACGGGGACATTGTTGCAGCCCTCATTGACGGGGAAACCACCCTGAAACGCTTTTTCGTAAAGAATGGAGTGCCCTACCTGCGGGCATCCAACCCCAAATACCCGGACCTCATTCCCGCCCGCGAGCTGGTAATCCAGGGCGTTATGGTGGCTCTTCTCCGGCTTCCCAAAAAGTGAACCTTTATGATGCTGCATTTTGATGCGGATGCATTTTTTGCTGCGGTCGAACAAGCCGCCGATCCGAAATTACGCGGCAAGCCCATAGCAGTTGGCGGGCAGAAACGCGGCGTCATTGCATCTGCCAGTTATGAAGCGCGACGGCTTGGGATCTATACCACCATGCCAACAGTGAGAGCGCGTAAGCTCTGCCCTTCTCTCATCATCCTTCCGGGCGATTTTGAGAAATATGAGCGCTTCTCAAAGCTGATGTTTTCATATGCGTATGATTTCACTCCGCTGGTGGAAGTGGCTTCAATTGACGAGTGTTACATGGACCTCAAAGGAGCCAAGGATACTCGTGCGGTCTCAACTGCGTTGACAATCCAAAAGGCAATTTCCCAGTCGCTGAAGCTCTCTGTTTCCGTCGGCGTTGGAGCGAACAAGCTGGTCTCCCAAATTGCCTCCAAGCTCAAAAAGCCCCACTGCTTCATTGAAGTATCACAAGGCGGTGAACAGGATTTTTTATGGCCGCTGGAAAATAAATGGCTCCCCCTGGTCGGACCTCATCTCGCAGCCAAGCTCAATACCGCCGGACTCCGCTGTGTTGGTCATGTGGCTGCAACACCAGTGGATGAATTATCGCTGGTTGTCGGGACCAGCGCCCCTACCCTGCATGAATATGCTCTCGGGCGCGACGACCGACCCGTGGTTTGTGATGCGCCTGAGGCCAAGAGCTACGGTGAGCAGGAAACCTTCGGGCAGGATACAACCGATACCGTATTCATCATCGCCCGCCTGCGCTGCATGGCTGATGGGCTGATGAGGCGTGTCCGCCATGATGGCAAAAGCATACGCACGGTGAGTTTGCGAGTGCGATACAACGACATGGACGAAACCACTCGTTCGTCCAGCCTGGAGGAGCCAACCGACCTGGAGCATGATGTTTACCCGCTGCTTGAAACACTGTTGCATCGTGCCTGGGAAAGGCGCGTCAGCATCCGGCTGGTCGGCCTTCGCTTCACCAAGATTTATGAGGCGGGCTTCAGCGCCAGCCTCGGTCTGGAACAGTCCGACATTACCCGTGCACGCCTTCATATTTTGTCGGTGGTGGTCGATCATCTCCGGCATAAGCAATGCAGCATCATGCGAGGTCATGATCTCTGGCTATCAAAGCACCGTCAACAGCCTCGTGAGACCCTGCCTAAGCCGCAAGTCATCACGGGCGAAGTTAAAGAAAGCTCTCACCGCGTCCTGCGTGAGCGGGCGGAAAACGGTCCTCAGATCTTTGTCCCATCTGCGCAGAGCCTCACCGCTCCCGCATTGAATGTGAAAAGCTGTTACAGCTTCCTTGATTCAGCGCTCACCATTCCAGCGATGATCAAGGCTGCTACTGGCTACGGCATCAAAGCCCTCGCAATCACCGACCCCAACCTGCACGGAGCTGTTCCGTTTTATCAGGCAGCAAGCGCAGCCGGCATCAAACCCATCATCGGAGCAGAGCTGCTTAGCGGCAGCACCCACCTGCTGGCATATGTGCAAAACAAGACCGGCTACCAGCATCTCTGCCGGTTGCTTTCCTTTGGTAAAGGAGGCCACGTTACGACCGAGCAACTACAATCCCACCGGGAGGGGCTTATCATTACGCCCGGCAATGCTGACGCAATCGCACTGCCGGAGATCCGTTACCACAAGGCCGCTGACAAAATGCTCTTCAGCGTTTTGCAAAGCATGAAGACATTGACGCTGCTTCATGAACCGCACCCACAGAAACGACGCGGGGATTTTGCATTCCCGCTACCAGTCGAATGGGGCAGATATTCCCCGCAGGCGCTAAAGGCAGCACATGAACTGGCTGACCAATGCGAGTTCGCTTTTGATTTTAAAACCCTGCGTTTTCCTAACTATGCACCAAGAGATGGCTCCACACCTGCCGCCATGCTATCCAGGCTGGCGCATGAAGGTTTAAAGCGTCGTTACGGCAGCAATGCAGATTCACATCTGGCGCAGCTCCGCGAAGAACTCGAGATCATCGCTGAAGTTGGCTATGAGGAATATTTCCTCACCGTTTGGGATCTTCTTCAAGAATGCCTCACCCATGATATTCATTGGATCACCAGAGGCAGTGCCGCTGATTCGCTCGTGTGCTACTGCCTCGGAATCAGCAATGTTTGCCCGATCAGGTTCGAGCTGTATTTCCGCAGATTTTTGAACCGCGACCGCATGGCTCTCCAGAAGCTTCCCGATATTGATATCGATTTCGCGCATGATAAAAAAGATGCCGTGGTCGAATTGCTCCTGAAGCGCTACGGCCCGGAACATGCCGCTATTGTGGGAGGGTTTAACACCTTTCAGGCAAAGTCAGCTTTCGCTGATATCGCCAAAGTTCTTGGCGTTGCTGAAAATGAAATCCGCCGCTTAACGCAGCATATGCCATGGACAGATGCGAAGCACGCAGCCGATGCTGTAGCAATGTCGCGTGAGTGCGATAACACGCCCTGGCAGGAAGAGCCGATGAGAACCGCATTACTCATGGCTGGCATGCTCGACGGCTTTCCCCGCTATCCTAAAATGCACCCTTGCGGCGTGGTTCTTTCCCGCTGCCCGATTCGGGATCTTTCCCCCACCTTCCAAAGTACCAAAGGCTGGCAGACGACCCATTTCGACATGGACAGCGTTGAAGCTGTCGGGTTGATCAAGCTCGATATTCTCGCTCAAGGCGGTCTTGCCGTACTGCGTGATACCAAGAGCATGCTCCAAGCTCAGGGCTTCACAATGAGTTTAGATAACCTTGAAGTCGGAGGCATTGGAGGAACCGAGGAACCACCACGCAGCCCAGATGCAGAGCCTTGGAGCGATCCTGAAATCTGGCAGATGATTGCCAGTGGCAATGGACGTGGAGTTCACCATATCGAAAGCCCTGCCATGACCAGTCTGGCTTGCATGGCAGATGTGCGGGACATCGACAGGCTGGTTGCTATTGTCTCAGTCATCAGACCGGGTGCCGCAAACGGTCTTAAAAAGACCCAGTTTGCGCGCCGGGCGCAGGGACTTGAAGCCGTTGATTATGTCCATGAAAGTCTGTCAAAAGTCCTGCGCTCAACCTTCGGGGTTGTCGCATATGAAGAGCATATCCTCCAAATCTGCGAGGAATTTGCCGGACTACCAGGCGGTCGCGCAGATGTTCTGCGCCGTGCCCTGGTAAAGCAAGATGAAGCCAAAATTGCCGAGGTTAAAGTCGAGTTCATGGCGGCTGCAAAAGCTCGCTCGAGGGATGCCTACAGCATTGCCCATGTCTGGGATCTTGTAGCGGGATTTAAAGGCTACGCTTTTTGCCGCGCTCATAGCACCGCCTACGCGGTCGAAGCTTATCAAGGCGCATACGCCAAGCGCTACCACCCTGCTGAGTTCATGGCATGCGTCCTAACCAATGGTAAGGGCTTTTATTCACCGCTCGTCTACACTTTGGAATGCAGGCGGCTTGGGATTGGTTTTTTAAGCCCAGACGTGAATGCTTCCACCGATGCCTTCACAGTCGAACCCGTGCAAACGCCGAGCGGCACGCACGCACCCGCTTTAGCCAAATCCATTCGCGTTCCCCTGCGCTGCGTTAAAGGCTTGAGTGAGACAACACTTGCTCGCTGGCGCAAAGAACGAGGCAAAGCACCGTTTCAAAACGTGCGCGATTTCTGTGAACGGGTCCATCCCCAAGGACAAGAAGCTCTTGATCTAATCCGGGTGGGTGCCTTTGACAGTCTGGGGGGCACCAGGACCGAGCAGTTTTGGCGCTGCCTGCATTCAGCGCGTGATGACGCTATTGATTCAGATTGGCTCTTCCGCAATACCAAGGAAGAAGCCATACGGGCGCAGTTCCGGGAGGAACCTGGCATCCTTCAAATGCTGCAGGATGAAACCGAGCTGCTGGGATACACAGTCAGCGGCCACCCGCTGGATTGTCATCCAAACATTCGCTGGAATACCTATTGCCCAATCTCCGAACTGCCCCGCTATCATCGCCAGAAGGTAACCGTGTGCGGCCTGATTATCGTCAGTCGCTCACATCTACAACAGAATGGTGAGCCGATGAAGTTCATCTCCATTTGCGATCGGTCAGGAATTGTGGAATGTGAAATCTTTGCTGATGCATACCGCGCCTACGGTTTGGCAACGGTGCGCTATCCGATTGTTCAGGTTACGGCCGAAGTAACGCCCTTCGATAACCAAGCAGGATTCACTCTTGCTGTGCAACGCATTGAGAAAGCCAGGCATTTGCAAACTGTTTAAGCTCAAGGGCTTATAAGACTATGCCTGTGAGCATTTAGAATACGCCCACATGTGGGATTTAGATAACACAGAATCACCTATCTCGTTGAATGCACTGCGCGACCATTCTGATTGGCAAGCTAAAGCCCTTACTGGGCCGCTCAAACAGATATTCGGTTCCCCCTAAAGGTCGCCCCCAATTATCCGTGTTGCCCGCCACGCTGCGCTCCAGTGTAGCAGGACTTTTTATGCACTGCCATCAAGGCCGCGACAGTCGCAGCCACAAACAAGAAAGGAGACATATTATGTTAGAACTAAATCACCCTGGTAAAATCGTATTTGAAATCCTCGTGGGCAAAGTCAAAGCCGTCGTGCATAGAAGAAGAATTGGATCTACCTGGGTTCACACAGTGAACGTCATCCGCTGTTTTGAACCAAACGACTACTGGTCGGCAGAATATGGGTTCCTTCCTTCCGACGTAGCCGATATAATGGAAGCGACCGTCCATGCCAGAAGATGGTTAAGACAGCATTGCCTTCAATACACCGTGCATTTGCCATAGTTATTAAGGAGAGCCACACCTATACCATGTGGCTCTCCTTGCTCTTAAAAACTGGCAACTTGACTTCACTTTGCGAAGTTTGTTATACTTAGCATGGGAGATGGAATTTGCAGAATCATCGTTTATCACGTCAAGGCTTCACACTGGTTGAGCTGTCGATTGTGCTGGTCATAATCGGTCTGCTTATCGGCGGAATTCTGATTGGGCAGAGTTTGATTGATAGCGCGAAGTTGGTGAAATTAGTCAAAACCATCGAGCAATACGAAATCGCTGCCACAACTTTCAAAAGTAAATTCCGCGCCATACCCGGCGATACAAATAAAATAGCACCTAATGGCAATAACGACGGTCAGATTCACGGGGTGAATACCCTTTACAATACACTGACTTCATGGGCGCTGGCTGGCTCCGAACCGATAAACTTTTTCTATCACTTATCAATCACAAGAATGGTAAATGCCAATTTTGCAGCTTACTCTGGACCTGATAGTTTTGATGGAAATTTTTCCGGCTTTGTCCCAAAACTTGAGTATGGAACAAACTGTTTCCTAACAGTTTATGACTATAGGGCAGTTTGGGGTGCAGGATTAGATTTTGGCACCGCTTTTGCCATAACATCTGGTGTCAACGCAGGTATTAGCAAGTGCATGACAGCCGAGGAGGCTGCCGGTGTTGATGCAAAACTCGATGACGGAAAACCTATGAGTGGAAACACAAGACAAATGTTTCCCTATTCAGGACCATATATTAGCAATCATCTAGGCTGCGATGATAATGCTCTAAACTATGACATGGGCGGTGTTTGGAACGAATCCACTGGTCTCAAAGAATCCACAGAAGGCAGTTCCGAAGCAATGAATAGGGTTGAATGCTTGTTAGCAGTAAAAATCAGATTGGATAATTAAACCAAACAGCTATCACAGATTCTCATGAGCCCTTGCCAATATGGTGCAGCTTGACTTTGCAAAGCGAAGTTTGTTATACTCTTCCTCGTAGAGAGGGAATTTGCAGAAACATCGTTTATCACGTCAGGGCTTCACACTGGTTGAGCTATCAATTGTACTGGTTGTTATCGGGCTGCTTATCGGCGGAATTCTGATTGGGAAAAGCTTGATTGAGAGTGCAAAAATTAATGCTCAGGTGAAGCAGTTTCAGCAGATGGATATCGCGGTCAGCCAGTTCAGAAGCAAATATAGGCAGCTCCCTGGCGACAGTAATCTTTTCCCTTCCAATTATAAAGCGGATAATGACGGGGCTATTGAAGGCTCAATCAACCATAATGGTCTGGGTGCGACTCAAAAAATTAACGGCGTTAATTACGCCGCTTTCTCAGTCCCTGCCGAAACAGCGCATTTCTGGTACCACATGTCTTTGTCAGGCGCTATTTCCAAGCAATACACCACATATGATTTTGCGGTGGGACCAGTTCCCGGCGTTAATAACCCGGCGGCAGAATTGGGAAGGAAAGGCTCGATTATATTAGCAGGCACTATCTCTTCTAATGCATTTGAAGTCCAGGCACCACCTGCGCATTACTGGGGGCTATGTCCCTCACAGACAGCACGCGCCCCAACAGCAACAGTGAACAGCGACCCCTGCAACTCTCACCCACATTTTTTCAATCCTACACATGCTGCAACTTATGCATCTGCCTATGCTATGACACCTGTTCAAGCACTTGCAATCGACTCTAAAATGGATGATGGGAAACCCTGGAAAGGCGACGTTCTTGGAATGGGCGCGCAGCTTGGTTATGCACCAGATGGTTCCAGTTGCACTTATGCCAGCGCAACAGCGAATCCGAATACTGACTATAACTTAAGTGCTGCAAAGGCGAATATTAATGGCTGCAATATTCAGATCAAAATGTTCAGTATTTCTGGTCGTTGACTATCGCGTCAAGGCTTCACTCACGCCTACTTTGTGCGGCGCTACCCATTCTAACGGGTTGGATCAAGTAACACCTCGCAGAGAAGCTCCGCACTGCCACCGCAAGCAACCCCACCATTCCTCGGCTCGTTTGTGGCAAGCCCTTCACTCTCCGCCTAATGGCCAGCTTGCTCCCCACCCTGCTCTTTGACCAAACCACGCCATGCAAGACAGCGACCATTTTGCCCACCTTCGCCCGCCTTTCTTATCGCCAGTCTTTGCATTGGCTAAAGTTCCGTCCGCCTCTGAATGACCGCCAAAACGATGGTACAAGCGTCTGGCCGAAATACCTGCACGGTCAATTCTTCTCATTTCCCCTCAATGGTCCCTCCTCTTGAGATTTTGAAAACGTAACATCCGTGCAGGACAGTCAATAACCTGCCCGCTCCAAGTGTCCGTGTTGGGCATGACAACATCCCGCTTAACCGTCTGTTCTTCACGTTTCCAATCCCATCGGGGAGTAACCAATCAAGGAGACAATCATGAAAAGAGCAGACAGACAAGTATATCAAACAACCATCGGCAGCATTAAAGTTGTTGTTGTCCGAAGAGAAACATATGGCATTACCCAACACATGATCAGACTTTTTTGCTCTTACGACCAAGGAAAGTCGTTTAGCGGCACAAGCACAATCTTGTTCACGCACACATCTGATGCCATTGAAGCCCTAGCGCGTGCATCTCGCTGGATCAGAAAGGAGGAGATCAGAATCTTTGCGTCTTAGCTAAATGTCTTCTGTCCTATGCCTGATCAAAGCCACGGCATCGAAGAGCCTTTGCTGCTCTAATGTGCCGAGGTACTCATTAGCAGATCTGGGCGGGCTTTTGAGGCTCGCCCGATGCTCGCGCATGATCTCGATGACCAAGTCTTGATTCGTCTCTAGCAGTCTCATCAGCAGCTCATCTGGCGTCCATATCTCCAGGTTATGGGTGCCCACAACCGACATCGGAAAATCAGCCAGGTTCCATGTAACAATGGCAGCAGCTTCACATTCAATTGCGGCCGCCAGAACATGACGGTCATCAACATCCGGCAGGGTGAGTGCCTCCATGTGCCGTTCATATCCACTCACGAGGCTGTCATGGGCGTGTTTGTTCATCAGCTCACGCGTTCTCTCCAGCTTCTCTCGCGTCAAATCCTGCCGCTCGCGCAGCACCGCCGTAATCCACTCCTCATGAATCTTCTCCGACCATTTTGCCTGGATCATTCCATAGACGGCAAGCCGCATGAACAAATCACGCAGCGGTGCCGGATATAAAACACAGGCATCTAGAACAACGACAGGAGCAGAAGTCATTAATACCCCATGTCGAGGCGTTGACCCTCTGCCGCCAGTTCATCCAGAACCTTGAGTCGGGCATCCTTTTCCCGCTGCTTGTAAGCCAGCACATCCCTGGTATAGGCGCGTCTATGCGTTCCCACCTTGCGGCTTGGAAACGCCCCTTCATCAAAGAGCTTTGATGCATACGGACGCGACACATTCAAAAGCTCTGCCGCTTCCTGAGGTGAGATCTCCTCATCCACCGGCATCATCGCCACGGTCTTTCCATCGGCCATCCCACTGATGGCTTCCACCAGTAAACGAAACGCACTGACAGGAATCGAGACTTCCTGACCTTCAATTTGCATTCCGATGGAATCTCTTTTTCCAAACTTCATGCTGCCAATCTGACGACGGGATTCCCGCGCCATAAGCACATCCTTTTCTGTTGGGACGAGCGGTTCGTTAAGTGTGAGCATAATGACCTTCCTTTTCTCCATCATATCATACATCTGCAACAATTGCAATATCTGAAATAAATGAAACGGCTGGTGGAGGGAAAAGCCTTTCCCTCGCGCCTACGCTGTGCGGCGCTACCCATTCCAACGGGAGGTGTCCCGTAACGCCCTCGCCCACCACATGGGGCAGGCAGTCTCTCCAAGACCGCTACCGCGCAGGAAAGCCAGCCCACGCCATTGCAGCCCTCCGCATCACCAGATGAAGCTGCCTGATACGCTACCGGCGAAGCCGTCCACTGCTCATTCACTTCATCCCGTGATGATCCTTCGTGCCTGTCGGCAGGTATAGCCGCCGCCAAGACGGCTAGGCGCAAATCCAGCCATTCGGCTCTGCAAATCAGTTCAGCTCCTTGCTCCAGTTATTAAAACGATACCTGGAAGTGCCGATTCACAGCCAGTCAGCAATTCGTGTCCTGCGCTTTGCTCTCGTGTTTTGTTCTCATCGCGGGGTGATGGCTCGGGATATGGCAGAAGCCGTCTGACCGTCAACTCCCGGCCCGCTCCATTCGCTACGCTCCCGTGTTGGGGGCATGACCGCCAGCCTCTTGGCCCCTGCCTTTGCACCGTCGCCCCCGCAGTGGGGGATAACAAAACAAACGGAGCAAAATTATGACGCAGAAAACACTCACTAAAGCTGAATTGAGCCAGTTCACCGGCACCGAACTATGGCACCGCCACAGCATCGCACGAAACGTGCTTTACACAGATGGCGCAAAGCACGTCGCTGAATCCGCTGGAGCCTACTGGCTGCTCGATGAAATCGCCTTCGCTCAATCCATCCGGGCAGTTACCGCAGAAGGCTTCCAGCTCTGGAAGCTGAAGGTCAGCCCCAACCATTCAGCCACGCTTGCCTGTGAAGACGGCAATTCAAACATCGTCTTTTCTAGGGCGTGTTTTAAAACTGTACAAGTTCTAAAAATGGCCTAACAAGAGGGATGCACCTGCACCCAAAAATACCAAGCCGTCGTTCCTAAACTGGCCGAGGTTATAAAATCCATAGATTCCTAAATACCAGAAGGACGAGGAGGCTGGACTCCGACCAGGTCGGCCTCTCAGTGATTTGAAGCTGGTTATCGCAGGTGTTCTGCACGTGCTCAAGGAAGGCGGCTCCTGGCGTGCTTTGGACGTCCCTGGCGTTGCCTGGGAAACCGTTTACGGCCACTTCCGCCGCTGGGCCAAGGCCGGTCTCTGGGATCAGGCCATGCAGCAGATGAAATGGCATGCAGGCAAGAACCTCGGCATGATTGACTCCACCCACATCAAGGTCCACCGGGACGGGGCCAACCCCGCCGGAGGCCAGGAACAACAGGCCATGAGCCGCACCAAGGGCGGACTCAACACGAAGCTGCATGCTGCGGTGGACGGGCGCTGCCAGCCACAA